>JAYUCP010000333.1:0-4566 GCA_043740245.1 Acidobacteriota bacterium
TTCGTGTTGACGCGGCCAAGAGCAAGGGGCCGATGAAGCCGGTTTGGAATTGGTTCGGCTACGACGAGCCGAACTACACCACCATGAAAGACGGCCGGAAGCTGCTCTCGGAACTTGCGGCGTTGAGTCCCGCGCCGGTCTTCGTGCGCACGCACAACCTGCTGACGACCGGCGACGGGACGGCGGCGCTGAAGTGGGGTTCGACCAATGCATACACCGAAGACGCCGCGGGCAGGCCGCGCTACGATTGGACGATTGTGGACCGCATCTTCGACACGCTGCTCGAACGGCGGATGAAGCCGCTGGTCGAAATCGGCTTTATGCCCGAAGCGCTCTCGGTCAAGCCGCAGCCCTATCGCCACGCTTGGGCCGTGGATAAAACATACAACACGATTTTTACCGGCTGGGCGCATCCGCCGCGCGATTACGCCAAGTGGTCGGAGTTGGTCTTTCAATGGGTGCGCCACTCGGTCGCCAAGTATGGCCGCGCCGAAGTCGAAAGCTGGTGGTGGGAATTGTGGAACGAGCCGGACATCGGGTACTGGCAAAGCACACCCGAAGAGTATTTCAAGCTCTACGATCACACAGCGACGGCGGTCAAACGCGCCTTGCCGACCGCGCGCATCGGCGGCCCGCACGTCACCGGCCCGCTGGGCGCACGCACGCAAAAGTTCCTGCGCGACTTCCTCGAACATTGCGCGCGCGGCCAGAATGCCGCGACGGGCCTGACCGGCACGCCGCTCGATTACATCGGCTTTCACGCCAAAGGCGCGCCGCGCGTCGTTGACCCGGCAGGCAAGCCGATACCGGATGGGCAACCAATCACGAACGGCCACGTGCGCATGGGCATCAGCAGTCAACTCAAAGCCATCTCGAACGGCTTCGAGATCGTCGCCGCGTTTCCCGAATTCAAAAACACGCCCATTGTCATTGGCGAGTCCGACCCCGAAGGCTGCGCGGCCTGCTCATCGCGCGTCTATCCACAGAACGGCTATCGCAACGGCACGATGTATTCCAGCTACACCGCCGCGCAACTGGCGCGCACTTATGAACTGGCCGCCCGGCACGGCGTCAATTTGCTGGGCGCGGTGACGTGGGCCTTCGAGTTTGAAGACCAACCCTACTTCGACGGCTTCCGCGATCTGGCGACGAATGGGATAGACAAACCAGTGCTGAATGTTTTCAGGATGCTGGGCCTGATGAGCGGAAAGACGAAGGGTGAACGCCTGGCGTCAGAAAGCAGCGGCGCGCTGAAGCTGGAAACCATCCGCGACACGGGCGTGCGCGGCAATCCCGAAATCAACGCGCTCGCCAGCCGCCAGCCGCGCGCCGTGTCAGTGCTGGTCTGGAACTATCAGGATGACGACTTGCCCGCGCCATCCAGCGAAATCGAACTGGTCATCAACGGACTGCCCAACGTTCGACCTCGTTTGCAGCATTACCGCATTGACGCCACGCACAGCAATGCATACGAAGCCTGGAAACGTCTGGGTGCGCCCGCACAGCCTACGCCCGCGCAATACCGCCAGCTTGAACGCGCCGGGCAATTAGAGTTGTTGCAGGCGCCGGAGTCTTTGCGCACAACCAATGGCAGCGTCACCTTGAAATTCAGCCTGCCACGACAAGGTGTGTCGCTGTTGCGCTTGACGTGGTGAGCGCGCGAATCATCGCAGTTCAGCCTGACGACTCGCTCGACCCGGCCCAGAGTTTGTTGACGATGCTGATTAACACCAAACCACTAACAACAAAGACTGCGCCGAGTAACAAAGCCATACTCGTGCGGCCATACAGGATGTTACCGACGGTGAATAACGAAGACCAAATCATCGTGCAACCGGCGACCCAGCCTAACAATGCCTGCGGGATGTTATCGCCCGCTGCCACCGAATCCGCTTTCGAGATGTTGGCGGCCTGGCGAATCGGTTCCCAACCAGGGCCGGTGGGGCGCACCTTGCGGTAAAACTCGATCAGGGTTTGGCGATCGGTTTGTGGGGCGAGATAAGCAGCGAGCACCCAACAAACGGTCGTGGCCGCAATCGTGAGTAACAATTGCGCGGAGGTGCTCAATTCCAACCCGTGATGGTGATGCAGAAAAACAAGCGACACCGAAACCAGGAACGAACTGATCATCGCCGCGACTTCGCACCAGGCATTGACGCGCCACCAGAACCAGCGGACAAGGTAGAGCAGGCCCGTGCCCGCACCGACTTGCAGGATGATGTCGAAGGCATCCTTCGCCGTATCAAGCACGAAGACCAGGCCCGACGAGAGGAAGAAGAGCACGACGGTCATCACGCGGCCCATCATCACGTAATGCCGCTCTTCGCCGTCGCGGTTGATGAAACGGCGATAGAAATCATGCACCAGGTAAGACGCGCCCCAATTCAGATGCGTCAGGATGGTGGACGAATTGGCCGCAACCAGACCGCCGACCATCAGGCCGACAAAACCAACCGGCAAAAATTTGAGCATCGCGGGATAGGCGATGTCGTGGCCGAGTAACTTGGGATCCAAATTTGGAAAGGCTGTTTGAATATCGGATAACTGCGGATAAACCAGAATCGAAGCCAGCGCCACCAATATCCACGGCCAGGGGCGTAACACATAATGTGCCACGTTAAAAAATAACACCGCCCCCAGCGCGTCTTTTTCAGATTTCGACGCCAGCATGCGTTGCGCGATGTAACTGCCGCCACCCGGTTCGGCGCCAGGATACCAGACCGCCCACCATTGCACGGCGATGGGCATAACAAAAACCGCCACGGCCATGTCCCAGTTATTCGTGAAATCGGGTAACACGTTCAGGTAATTGATGCCGCCCGGCCCCTTCAACGCTGATAACTTAGTAACTAAACCATCCAGGCCGCCGACTGCCGGATGTTTTAACGCAAAGTAAGCCGCTGCAATTACGGCAGTCATCTTGATGAAGAACTGGATCATGTCTATCACCAGCACGCCCCACAGGCCGGAGTGCGCGGCGAAGACGACGTTGAGCAGTCCGACAAACGCCAGCGTCTGCCAACGTTCCAAGCCAAATAAAATGCCCGCGATCTTGCAGGCGGCCAGGTTCACCGTCGCCATAATCAGGCAATTAAATAACAAGCCCAGATAAATCGCGCGGAAGCCACGCACGGCGCTGGCCGCGTTGCCGGAGTAACGTATTTCGTAAAATTCCAGATCGGTCAGCACGCCCGAACGCCGCCAGAGCCGCGCGTAAAAGAACACGGTCGCCACGCCGGTCAGCACAAAAGCCCACCAGACCCAATTGCCGGCGACGCCGTTGCGCCGGACAATGTCGGTGACCAGGTTGGGCGTGTCGCTGCTAAAGGTGGTCGCCACCATCGAAAGCCCCGCCAGCCACCAGGGCACCGAACGGCCCGAGGCAAAGAATTCCGAGGTGTTTTGCGACGAGCGTTTGCCTAAAAACAGCGCGGGGATAAAACAAACGGCGACGGCCAGCAGGGCGATGATCCAATCGAGCGTGCTCAGGTGCATGCGTTGCTCCTCTTCGTGGTTGGGGCAAAGCCAGGCGGCTGCTCGCGCGGGTAAATTGCGCTGGGCAACGGTGCGGCTTTTCAGTTCTACTAATTTTCAGTGCCGGAAAAACAGGCGTGATTTGTGCGGCGGGATAGTAGCGGCTGAGGGGAATTCTGTCGAGACGGCGGAAGTCGGCTGCGGGTCACCAGATGGTCGTGATGTTCGTGAGCCGGCGAATCTTGGTGTCGCGGGTGATGAGCGGCAAGTTGAACGTCAGGGCGGTGGCAGCGATGATGCGGTCGGGCATGTCGGGTACGGTGGCGCGCGGGATTTGCGCCATAGTATCGGCGGTCACCCAATCGAGCGTAGCAACTTTCAGCACATTGAATGGGTCATTGAACTTTGCCAGGGCGGCTTGATATCCGGCTTCTGTAAAAGTGCCCTTCTCAATCAGGTAGCGCAATTCCACCAGCGTGATCGCTGAAACATAAACCGTCGCCAGTGCGGCCTCCGCATTCTGCAAAGCCGCCGTCGCCGTGGTTGAGAGGCGTGCAGGGTCAAGCAGGTACCAGATCAAAACATGGGTATCGATAACAATGTCAGGGTTGGCTGCGGGAGACATTTAGTTCGGTTCCTCGCGCGGGAAGTTCGCCCACATTTCGCGGCGCACTTCGGCAATGTCTTCGTCCGTAACGGTGATGCCCAAATGAGCCAGACTACCCAAATTGCTGGGTCGGAGAGGACGTTCGTGCGCCGCAGCGCCGTTGGTCTGCCCATTGGATTGCTGAAGCTTGAATTCAACAAAACTGAGCACTTCACGTTGCAGTTCGAGTGGCAGGGCCTGCGCCTTGTCAGCAATTGTTTCAACAAAGTTTGTCATTTGCGTTTTACCTCCTGGCATAAAGGTACTTCGGAGCGATTCACTGGTCAACCCGGATCAGGCACGATTCGCCTCTGCACGGATGCGCTGTAATTCAGCCTGGAATTCATCCCAGGTTGGATCATCCACACAACTGCCGATCATCGCTTCCCACGGATCGGTTGGCTGCGCCAGTTGGGGCTCAGCAATCTGTACACTCACAACTTCGC
>JAYUCP010000334.1:0-11009 GCA_043740245.1 Acidobacteriota bacterium
AAAAGCATGGAGTTCAGGCTTCAGCCTGTGTTGGAGAGCGTGCACACAGGCTGAAGCCTGAACTCCATGCGCTTGTGCCGCGTTTGTCTGCAACTTTGCGTAAGTCCTACACAAAGGAGCGCGGACCAAGCATTGAGTTGATCTGCGCTCCTTTGCGTTTTGCTGCGGCTCAATAGCGACCGGAATTATTCGTCGTAGGCGCTGAGATAAAGCAGATTGTCGTAGTCAATCACGGCCAACCGCAGATTCCGCAACCAGCCCCGCCGTCCGAGCAGATTGCGCGGCAAGCCGGGATACTTGGCGAAGTACACAATGCTTTGAAAAGCAATCTTCCCGGTTTGCAGTGTGACCTCGTGGCCATAGGCTTCAAGCGAACCGGCTATCCCGCCCAGTCGGATTGGAATCCCTTGCTCAATCGGAATGCCGAGTTTGCGTCCGAGTTCATTGCTGAACAGACAGACCGCCGCGCCAGGGTCTACCTTACAATCTGCGCGCAGTGTCAGACCGCCATAGGTAAGCTCGACCGAGAAGGGGATGCCCTCGTCATCCTCCTTGTAGCGGTGCTCTTCAGCGAATTCGAGTTGTTTCATGGCGTTAGATTCAAATGCCAATGTAGGGTAAGTCGTCCGGCGCAGGGATACGCGCGATCAACGGTACCGTTTCGCCATCCAGGCTAATTGCATCCAGCACTTCCTGTTGGACCGGGCTGGCCGCCAGCAAACGGTCGCCTGTAAGCGCCACCCATTGTCCGGGGTACTCGTGTTTGTGCTCCTGCATCCACTGCCTTTCCAACCTGTCGGACGGCATCGGTTTGCACGGCACACGCTTGTCGCGCGGCGGTTTGGTTTTGACTGGTTCGGCGGGTGGTTGCGCCAGCAACGTGTTCAGCCGGGTACGCTCGACGGAGGGCAACTGCTCGATCAACTGCAAAACATTTTCAGCCGTGATGGTAGACATGATTTAGCTCCTTTCCGGGCCCGCATTATACGCTGCGCCAGCCCATTTACATCAACACCGGCGCTGGCGGCTGTAGGATCAATTGCAACGCTTCCTCGTCCAGATAATAGACCGAACTGCAAAAATGGCAGGTCAGTTCCGCGCCTTTGTCTTGCTCCAACATATCCTCGACCTCGGCGCGTTCCAAGCACGAGACGATGTGCACGGCGCGTTCCTGCGAACAGTTGCAGCGGAATTCCAGCGGGCTGCGCTCCAGCACGTCAAAGCCCAATTTCCCAAACGTCGTTTCCAGCAGCCACTGCGCGTCGCCATTGCCGCGAATGATCTCAGTCGGATGCGGCGCGCTGAGGATGGCTTGTTCAAACGCCGCGATGGTTTCATCGTCGGCACCCGGCATCACTTGCAGCAAATAGCCGCCCGCCGCCGTGACGCGCTCCTGTTCGGGTTCGACATAGACGCCCAGCGAGAGAGCCGAACTGATTTGTTCAGAGACCGCCAAGTAATGCGTCAGGTCCTCGGCAATCTCGCCGGAGATGATCGGCACCGAGCCGTAGTAAGGCTCCTTCGACAAACCAATCTCAATGCCGGCTTCGCGGATGACGTGGAGCATACCCGCGCCGACGATGCCTTTGACGTTGAGTTTGCCCGGCGTGACCGCTGCGGCCTCGGCCAACGGGTTGCGCACGTAGCCGCGCACCGTGCCGTGGGCGCTGGCCTCGGCAGTGATGCCGCCGATGGGGCCTTGGCAATCGAAACGCAGTGTCAGCCGTTCGAGGTCTTTGAACGTGCGGCCCAGCAGCAACGCGCCCGTCAGCGCGCGGCCCAGCGCCGCCGAAGCCGTGGGCGTCGTGCGATGCTTGTGGCAGGCTTCGCTGACCAGGTTGGTGGTGACGGCGGCGAGCAGGCGAATCGTCGCGTCAGCCGCCGTCGCTTGAATCAGATGGTCTTCGGATAATTGCAAGGCTTCATCGCTCCAAGGGAACTCTCCCACAAAGGCACACGAGGTTTTGGTCGCAACCCATAAAAAATCGCCCTGATGTTTACCAGTCCGAAGTACAGGCTCGAACCAACGCCCCGCAGACGACGCGGAAAAGGGATGTTAGTTGCCGGGCTCCGCTAGAATGCACAGGCGGAGGTGGCAGATGAAACCATCGTGGCACAAGTACAGTTGCTGCGCCAACATGTTCAACAGCACGGACGTCCGCCGCAGGTCCTGATTGACGAAGCGGATTCACCACCACCGAGGGCACGTGGCTCTCGCTCGACCTCTCGCCCGCTGGCAAAACGATTTTGTTCGATCTGCTCGGCGACCTTTACACCCTGCGGACAGAACCCGCTCGTGAACATCCGCCACACCAACACGATTCGCTATGTGATGAAGAACGGAGCGCTTTATGATGGCAACACGCTTGCGCAGGTCTGGCAGCAGCAAAAGGCTGCGCCTGCCAGGTGGTGGCAGAAACCTTGATGTGTTGTTTATTGCGACCAGTCGCTAGCTCAAAAGGTATCCACTTATGAACACTAAGAAACGCGCCTTAAAACAGTCGTTCCCCGCACTGGGAACGCCTTTGCTTGTCATCCTGCTTGCCGCAACCTTCGCGGCCTTACCCGCGCTGGCGCAGACGAAACGCTACGAACCCAAGTGGGAAGCGCTCGATCAGCGCCCGACACCCGAATGGTTTATTGACGCCAAATTCGGCGTGTTCATTCATTGGGGCGTTTATTCGGTGCCGGCGTATGGCCAAGTCGGCGAATACGCCGAATGGTATTGGAATCGCATCGCGGGCAACCAGCCGAAGTTTGCGCCGTGGCGCGAGTTTCATCAGAAAAACTACGGCTTCGATTACATGGATTTTGCGCCGCAATTCAAAGCCGAACTTTACGATGCCAAGCAGTGGGCGAATATCTTCAAACGCGGCGGCATCAAGTATGTCGTGCTGACTTCCAAACATCACGAAGGCTTTGCCCTCTGGCCCAGCGCCGAAGCCAGCCGCACCTGGGGACGCCCGTGGAATGCCGTCGAAATTGGGCCGCGGCGCGATGTGCTGGGCGAACTCGCGCAAGCGACGCGTAATGAAGGCCTGAAATTCGGGTTCTATTATTCGTTGTACGAATGGTACAACCCGCTCTGGAAAACCGACCGCGCGCGTTACGTCAGCGAACACATGACGCCGCAATTCAAAGATGTCGTCACGCGCTATCAACCCGCGATCATCTTCAGCGACGGCGAATGGGATCTGCCGTCAAAAGATTGGGGCAGCGAAGCGTTGCTGGCCTGGCTGTTCAACGAAACCGTCAACAAAGACGAAGTCGTCGTGAATGATCGCTGGGGCAAAGATACGCGCCACAAACACGGCGGCTATTGGACGACGGAATATGCCGCCGGACTGAAGGACGGTTCGCATCCGTGGGAAGAGAGCCGCGGCATGGCCTATTCTTACGGCGTCAATCGCGCCGAACGCATTGACGATTACAAGACCGGGCGCGAGTTCATCTTCACGTTGATTGATTTGGTGAGTCGCGGCGGAAATTTATTGCTCGACATCGGACCGAACGGCGACGGCACGATTCCGCCGTTGATGGAACAGCGCCTGCTGGAAATCGGCGACTGGCTGAAAGTGAACGGCGAAGCGATTTATGGCACGCGCACCGCCGCGCGCCAATGCCAGTGGAGCGAGGGCAAGCGCCCCGATCAGCAATACGGCGAGTTCATGGTGAAATACAAACTGATGGATCAGATCGGGCAGCAACCGAAAGACGGTGTGGCGGTGAAGCAGGTTTTCTTCACGAAAAAGCCGGATGCGTTGTATGCCATCACCGTCGGCTGGCCCGGTAAGCAACTTGTGTTGCGCAATCTCCATGCGCCCGCGAATGCTGTCGTGACGATGCTGGGCGTGCCGGGCGTGCTAAAGGCTGCGCGCAAAAACGATACGCTCACGATCACGACGCCTGACCTGGGGCCGGATCAGGCGCCAGCGCAACACGCCTTCGTTTTCAAAATCAGCGGGGCGGAAGTGCTGCCGGAAAAATAAGGCGTCAAGGTTTTTTGCAAGGAGTTTGGCGATGAAAAAGAAATCGGACAGCACGCTGCTGCTCACGCCGGAATACCGGCAGTTTATCGAAGAGCTGAAAGCGCGTGTAGTTTCAGCGCAAATATCGGCGGCACGCCGAATCAATCACGAATTGATTCGGCTGTATTGGGACATCGGACGGGGAATTGTGCAGAAGCAGAAAATTCTCGGCTGGGGCGAATCCGTCGTGGAGATGGTTGCCGCAGACCTCCAGCGGGCTTTTCCAGCCATGAGCGGGTTTTCCCCACGTAATGTCTGGGATATGAAACGCTTCTATCTCGCCTACAGCGACGAAGCAATTTGGCGACAGGCCGTCGCCAAATTGACCAAAGGAGCAAAAGACCCCAAAATTTCGCCACAATCGGTGGCCAAATTTGAGGGGGGCGACCTCAACCAATTTCTGCCACAGCTTGTGGCAGAAATTCCGTGGGGACATCACCGCTTCATCCTCGACAAGCTCACTGACCCCGCCGCCCGGCTCTGGTATCTGCGGGCGACTGCTCGATTCGGCTGGTCAAGGAATGTGCTGCTCAACCAGATCAAAGCCGGCGCTTATGAACGGGCGGTCACGGAAAAGAAAACGCACAACTTCGACCTCGCGCTGCCTGAGCACTTTGCCGAGCAGGCGCAGGAAATGCTCAAGAGTTCCTATAACCTCGAATTCCTCGGCCTGCGCCAGGCGCTGCGCGAACGGGAACTGGAAGACCGCCTCATTTCGCGTTTGCAATCCTTCCTGCTCGAACTCGGTTACGGCTTTTGTTTTGTGGGCCGCCAGCATCGGCTGAGGCTGGGGCAAAAAGAATACTTCATTGACTTGCTGTTCTATCACCGCTTTCTGAATGCGCTGGTCGCGTTCGAACTCAAGCTCGGCCCTTTCCAACCGGAGTTCGCGGGGAAAATGGATTTCTATTTGAACCTGCTCAACGACAAGGAGCGCGGCCCCGCTGACCAGCCTTCTATCGGCATCATCCTCTGCGCCGAAAAGGACGACGTGGAGGTTGAATATGCGCTGCGCAGCAAAGCCAATCCCATCGGCGTTGCCGTCTATCAATTGCAAGCGAAACTGCCCAGTGAATTCAAAGGCAAACTTCCCACCGCCAAACAACTCGCCAGCATCGTGCGGGTAGAAATGGAAGCAGGAAAATGAACAACGCCAAGACTATGCTGCTGCAAAGAACACGGCTGAAAACAGCGCTGCCAAATCTGCCCAGCGCCCAGCGCCAAGGGATGAAGCTTTCGCTGCTAACGCTGGTTGTCCTGCTGCTGAGTTTCAATTGCGTGACCATTGCGCAAACCAAAAAGTTTGAGCCGACCGAAGCGACGATTGCCGGCATTCACAGCGCCCTGCGTTCAGGCAAGCTCACTTGCCGCCAACTGGTCGAAGCCTATCTCAAACGCATTGCCGCCTACGACCAAACCACCAAACTCAATGCCATCGTCGTCGTCAATCCGCAGGCGTTGGCCGAGGCCGACAGGCTCGACGCCGAATTCAAACGCACGAAGAAGCTGCGCCCGTTGCACGGCATTCCGGTGATCGTCAAAGACAACTTCGACACCAAAGACCTGCAAACGACGGGCGGTTCAATTGCGCTCAAAGGCTCGCTGCCGCCGGATGATGCTTTTCAAGTGCGCCGGATTCGTGAAGCGGGCGCGATCGTGCTGGCGAAATCGAATATGGACGAATGGGCCTTCCGGCCCGTCGTGACCGAAAGCTCGACTGCAGGCATCACGCGCAATCCGTATGACCTTGAGCGCGTGCCCGCCGGTTCCAGCGGTGGCACGGCGGCGGCAGTGGCCGCGAGTTTTGGCGCGGTGGGACTGGGTTCAGATACCGGCAATTCGATTCGCGGCCCGGCTTCACACAACGCGCTGGTCGGCATTCGTTCGACGATGGGCTTGACCAGCCGCGACGGCATCATCCCGCTCTTCTTGCGGCAGGACGTGGGCGGCCCGCTGGCGCGCACGGTCGAAGATGCCGCGCGCATTTTGGAAGTGATCGCGGGCTATGATCCGGCTGACCCGATTACGAAAAATTCTGCGGGCAAAGTCCCGAAGAACTACACGCAGTTTCTGAAGAAGGACGGGCTGAAAGGCGTGCGCCTCGGCGTGTTCCGGCGTTATCTCGACGCGCCGGCGACTGACGCGCAAATCAAAGAAGTCATGGCAAAGGCTATCGCTGATTTGAAAGCCCAAGGCGCCATCATCGTTGACCCATTCGACCTGCCGAATTACCAGGAACTGACACGCAACATCGGCTGCAATTCGTTTCACTACGACTTGAACAATTACCTGGCTTCGCTGGGTGAGAAGGCCAAATACAAAACGCTGGCCGCCATTGTTGAATCGGGGTTGTATCTACCTGCGAATGAAACGCGGCTGAAAAATTACGTGCAAACGCCCGCGCCCGCGGTTTCGCCTTGCCAGGATGTCTATCACGATCCGCGCAGCATCGCGTTGCGCGAAGCCATGCTGCAGGCAATGGAGAAAGACAAGCTCGACGCCATCATCTATCCGACCTGGAGCAATGCGCCGCGCAAGGTCGGCGACCTGCAAAGTCCGGCGGGCGATAACAGCCAGATACTTTCGCCGCAAACCGGCTTCCCGGCCATCACGGTGCCGATGGGATTTACTTATGCTTCTTTACCGGCGGGGCTCACGTTTTTGGGTCGGCTGTTCAGCGAACCGGACTTGATCAAGTTTGCCTATGCGTATGAGCAGGCGACCAAACAGCGGCGGCCACCGGCAAAGTTTCCGCCATTGCCGGAGTAAGGTCGGCGCGCCTTGCCGAGTTGGTTACAAGCTCGAAAGTTGTGAATTCTGCGCGGTGACGGCCTGAACTCGGCCTCCGCCCTTTACGCTGAGTCACAAGCGGCGTACAAAGAGGCCACCATCAATTCGGAAAACTAAATCAGGACAACCAAGCCTGGCACACAGGTTCAACCACGGGGAATACTGGGTTGCTGTTGGTTATTGGTCTTCCCAGTGCTCCCCCTGTCTCCCGTGGTTGAACCTGTCCCAAGGTTGGTTGTTCTGCTTTAGTCAGGTGACCTTGCAGATAAAAAGGATTCGCAAATGAGCATCACGAAGATTGGTTTGACTTGTAGTTTGCTGGCCCTGCTGGCCGCCTGTGCCTGGTTCGGCTTCAGCAAAATGCCGGCCGTGGCGGCGCAAGGCAACGCGCCCGACCTTGGCGAAGTTGATACTTCAAAGAGCGAGTTGCGCCCGGTGATCGAACGCTATGTGGCCGATCGCGTCAGTGTGGCGCGTTCTTATCCGCTTGAAATCTCGGCGGGGCGGCAGGCGCGCTTCAAACAGTTTTACGACGATTGGCTGGCGCAACTCGGCAAACTGAATTTCGACAGCTTGAGCGCCGACGGCAAGGTTGATTACGTGCTGTTCAAAAATCATCTCGATCACGAAGCGCAACAGGTTGACCTCGATGCCAAGGCGCTGGCCGAGGTCGGGCCGCTGCTGCCCTTTGCGCCGCAAATCGTGGCGTTGGCCGAAGCGCGCCGCCGCATGGAAAAAATTGATCCGCCCAAGCTGGCCGCTCAACTCAATCAGATGAACAAAGAGATCGAGGCCGCGCGCCGCAAGTTGGAAGGCTCGTTGCGCGCCGAACCGGGCAAGTTGAAACGGTCAGTCGCCAATCGCGCCGCCACCAATCTGGGCAGCCTGCGTAACGCGCTGCGCACGTGGTATGGCTATTACAACGGCTACGACCCGCTGTTCACGTGGTGGATCGAAGAGCCGTACAAGGCCGTAGATCAAACGCTCAATAGTTACGCCAGCTTCCTGACCGAGCGCGTGGTGGGCCTGCGCGTGGCTGATGCCCCCACGTTGGCGCAAGGGCCTGGCGGCAATGCTGGCGGCGGTGGACAACGCGGCGGCGGCGGCCCCGGTGGCGGCGGCGGTGGCGCCGGATTCGGAGGAAGTGGCCGCCAGGTCGCCGCGCGCGCGGGCGACGCCAGCGACATCATTGGCGATCCGATTGGGCGCGAGGCGCTGCTGGTCGAATTACAGGCCGAGATGATTCCCTACACGCCCGAAGAACTCATCGCCATCGGTTGGAAGGAACTGGCCTGGTGCGAAGCTGAAATGAAAAAAGCCGCGCGCGAAATGGGTTTCGGCGACGATTGGCACAAGGCGCTGGAAGCCGTCAAAAACAAATACGTCGAACCGGGCAAGCAGCCTGAGATGATTCGTGACCTCGCGCTGGAAGCCACTGACTACGTCGAGAAAAACAATCTCGTCACCGTGCCGCCGCTCGCCAAAGAAGACTGGGGCATGGAGATGATGTCGCCCCAACAGCAACTGGTCAGTCCTTTCTTTTTGGGCGGTCAAAACATACTGGTCTCCTATCCGACCAACACGATGGGGCACGAACAGAAGATGATGAGCATGCGCGGCAACAATCCGCATTTCTCGCGCGCCACCGTGCATCACGAATTGATCCCCGGCCATCACTTGCAAGGCTTCATGACGCAGCGTTACAAAGCCTATCGCGGCCTCTTCAGTACGCCGTTCTGGGGCGAAGGCTGGTCGTTGTATTGGGAACTGTTGTTGTGGGAGCGCGGCTTTGCCAAAACGCCCGAAGACAAAATCGGGATGCTCTTCTGGCGCGCGCATCGTTGCGCCCGCATCGTCTTTTCGCTCAGCTTTCACCTGGAAAAGATGACGCCGCAGGAATGCATTGATCTGCTGGTCAACCGCGTCGGGCACGAAGTGGACAACGCCACGGCAGAGGTGCGGCGCTCATTCGCGGGCAGCTATGGGCCGTTGTATCAAGCGGCCTATCTGCTGGGCGGCTTGCAGATTTTTTCGCTGCACAAAGAGTTGGTGGACGCGGGCAAAATGACCGACCGCGCCTTTCACGACACGATCCTGAAAGAGAACCGCATCCCCATCGAAATGGTGCGGGCGATTTTGACGAAACAGAAACTGCCGCGCGATTTCAAAACGCAGTGGAAGTTTTATGGCCCAATCACGGCGCAATGAGGATTACACAACGATAAGGGAGATAGACCGCAGATGACGCGGATTGAGCGGATTTTCGCTGATCTGAGGGAAAGGGTTGAACCGCGCCGATCCGCCTCAACCGCGTCATCTGCGGTCTATAAAACGAGGACACTTGATGAACGGCAAACGCTACTTTCATCCATCTGGCTTGCTTTGCTTGTTGCTGCTAAGCCTCAACCTCACGCGCGGCCTTGCCGACACCTATCCGCGCCAACCCGGCGTGGATGCCTTGCATTACGCCTTTCGCCTGACGCTCAGTGACGAGAGCGACGAGATCGTCGGGGAGGCCGTGCTTGACGTGCGCTTCAACCAGAGCAACCTGACCGAACTCGCGCTCGACCTGGCTTCGGCCAAAGACGGCAAAGGCATGACCGTCAGTGAAGTCACTGCCAACGGCGTGCCCGTCAAATTTATGCACGAAGCCGACCGCTTGCGCCTGACGCTGGCTACGCCTTCCAAGGTTGGCGAACGGCGGCAATTCACCGTGCGCTATCGCGGCGTGCCCGCCAACGGCTTGCGCATGCTCAAGAACAAATTCGGCGAGCGCGTCTTTTTCAGCGAGAACTGGCCGAACAACGCGCGCCAATGGCTGCCGATGATTGATCATCCGTATGACAAGGCCACGAGCGAATTCATCGTCACCGCGCCGGTCAAATATCAGGTCGTCGCCAACGGCTTGTTGCAGGAAGAGACCGATCTGGGCGATGGGCGGCGGCTGACGCATTGGAAGCAAGCAGTGCCGATTGCCTCGTGGCTCAATGCGCTCGGCGTAGCGCAATTCGCCGTGCATCACGCGGGCCTGGTCAAAGGCGTGCCGCTGCAAACCTGGGTCTATCACCAAGAGCGCGCCACCGGCCCCGCTTGGTTCGAGACGAAGGCGCAACAGGCCGTGGAATTTTTCAGCGAACAGATCGGGCCGTATTCTTATGAGAAGCTGGCGAATGTGGAAGCCGCCGGCTTTGGCGGCGGCACCGAACACGCCAGCGCGATTTTTTACGGCGAGAACTCGATCCTCACGCGCCCCGACGCGGGACTGATCGCGCACGAAATCGCGCATCAATGGTTCGGCAATTCGATCACCGAAAAGGACTGGGATGACGTATGGCTGAGCGAAGGTTTCGCCACCTACTTCACCTTGCTGGTGAGCGAGCATTACGAAGGGCGCGAGGCCTTTGTGGCCGGCTTGAAACGCAGCCGCGAGCAGGTCTTTGCGCTGGAAAAGCAGAACCCCGGCGTCGCCGTCTTGCACAACAATCTGGCCGATATGAAGAAGGTGCTCAACCGGATCATTTATCAAAAAGGCGGCTGGACGCTGCATATGCTGCGCAGTCAGATGGGCACGGAGAAATTCTGGCAGGGCATCCGCGATTACTACCAACGCTATCGCAACGGCAGCGCCTCGACCGCCGAGTTTCGCCAGGTGATGGAAGAGAACTCAGGGCTGGAATTGTCATGGTTTTTTGACCAATGGCTGGCGCGCGCCGGTTCGCCGGTGATCGAAGGCGGTTGGCGGTATAACGCTGCCACGCAAAAGATCGAAATTGAATTGGCGCAAACACAAGCGGGCGCGGCCTATCGGCTGCCGCTGGAAATCGGCCTCGCCTTTGACGGCACAACCGCGCCGCGCAACGAGAAATTTGAACTGAATCAGAAACAACAACGCTTTGAAATCGCCGCTGACAAAGAGCCTGTTGCCGTCACGCTCGACCCAAACACTTGGGTGCTGATGGAAGCGCGCTTTGCCAAACGCTAAGAAACTTTCCCAATAGCGTTGTTCTGTCTTGAAGCCTGAAATCGCTTGCCGCAGATCAACGCAGAGAAAACGCTGATCTGCGACTGTCTGCGTTAATCTGCGGCTTCATACCCAAAGGAGTCATTCATGTCGCGCGCGACGCCCTGAAACAATGAAGCGAGGAACAGTTTGGGAGTGCGCTAAAGTAAAGCCGGACGAGCGGCGGAGGC
>JAYUCP010000335.1:0-4544 GCA_043740245.1 Acidobacteriota bacterium
ACCCGCCAGTGAATAGAACGGCCCCGTCGTGCCCAATGCTCCCAAAGCACCCAAGGTCGAGGCGGTGCCAGCTCCGTTGAGTTCGTTGATGCTGCTCCCGCTGACGGTGTGATGGTAAACGCCTTCAACCCCGATGTCGGAATCCTTGGTGTAAGTGGCTTCAAGGAACACGCACTTGATCAACACCTGCGGCGTGGGGCGGTTGAGATTCTGCAAGACTTGTTCAATCGACTTGGCGGTCTCGTCATCCGTGATTGCGAAAACTTCCCTGGTTTCCGGGTTCACGGAATAGGTCGCCGTCCCCATCTGTGTGCTGGAAGGGTAGGTGGTGGTGGAAGTAGTGCGAGCGGCGGTGCGATTGTTGCCGCCGCCGCCAAAGCCGCCGCCGCCGCGATTTTCGCGGGGTTTGGCTTCATTGACGGTCAGGTTGCGGCCATTGATCTCGCGGCCATCGAGTTGTTCGATCGCGGCCAGACCTTCTTCGCGGGACGACATTTCGACGAAGCCGAAGCCGCGCGAACGGCCCGTGTCACGATCAGTCACGACCGAAGCCGAATTGACAGTGCCCATGCCGGAAAACAATTCTTCCAATTCCCCGTCCGAGGTCTGGAACGACAAGTTGCCAACGTAAAGTTTCATAGGTGGATATACCTCTCCCATTAGGAGTGTTAAGAGAAGCTTCGAATGTAAGGGGCTTCGGTGTAACGGTAGCAGCGAAGGCTTGCGTTCGGACGTTCGAAAGGAACGGCTTCTGTGTTAGTGATCGGCCCGCTCTCGAACTATCCAATAAACGCCGCCGCTCTATCAGGAGAGGCTGATGGCGCATCACCGTTGATGCGCGAGAGAAGGAATGAACGTGCGCACTATGCACGATTAACCAAGTAGATGCAATGCCTAAGCACAGGCCGGTTGGTTGATCGGCCTGTGCTTGCCAGCTTGTGCTTGCCAGCTTGTGCTTGCCTGATGACGCGCCTGGCGCTTGCTCACTTGCCAGGCTTGTTCTTTGGCTCCCAAACCTTGAACTCCTGGAAGCGCTCCCGCAATTGCGGGTTGTCGGCATACACCATGATGGTTCGCTCCTCAATCCAACTGGCGCGGAGTTTATGCTGGATCAGCAGAATCTTCAGCACAGCTTCCTGTGTCACCTGCTCTAATTCGAGATTAAGTTTGCCCTGTATCCGCACCGATTCGTCAAACACCACATTCATCTTCAAGGAGCGGGCCAGCGTCTTGATTGCATCTTTCGCCTCGACATCCTTGAAAGACACATCCTGTAAAACGGCGGCTCCGGCCTTTAACGGCTCCGTAGTTTGGGCATGGCTGGTGCACGCCGACGCGATCAACATTGCCAGCACGATCAATAACGGCTTCATCTTCATTTTGCCTCCTTAGCGGCTGCGAAACGTTTGAGTTTAGGTTGTGCTCACTGGGGCTGTCCGTTCACTCGCGACGGTGTGAACGACGCGGAGTATAGGCGAATGGCAGCGCCTTGCGCCAACAATTCGTGTCACTGCTTTACTGACCACTGAACGGCGTGTAGCCTGTGCCGTCACCCTACGACCCCAACACATTTTTCAATCCTTCAGGAGGACAATTCATGCCGTTCTTTCCCCGCACGCTGTTGTGGGTAGCAGTAATGGTGCTGGCCTTGATTCTCGCCGCACTCATCCATCATTTCACGACGCAAACCAGCCTGGCCGCCGCGCAGGGTGAACCGCTCTGGCAGGATGTCACCAATGCCACGCTCAACAGCGTCAGCGGCGAACGCTGGGTTCAGCCGCTGGCCTATCGCGGCTTGCGTTTGAATCAGAACGCCTTGGCGCAACTGTTGGCGCAAGCCCCGCTCGAAGGCACAGCCGCAGCGCAAGACAAACAATTCATCATCCCACTCCCGCTGCCTGCTGGCGGCTTGGGCCGTTTTCGCTTTGTCGAAGCGCCGATCATGGCCCCGGAGTTGGCGGCCAAATTCCCTGCCCTCAAAACCTACTACGGGCAAGGACTGGATGATCCGACGGCCTCAGTGCGATTCGATGTCACGCTGATGGGCTTTCACGCCATGATTCTTTCGGCGGGCGTCACGACGTATGTTGACCCGCTGGTCAAAGGCAACGCCGACTTTTACGTCAGCTATGCCAAACGCGACTTGCGCAAACCGGGCTGGGCGCTTGAATGTTTTGCGCAAGGCGAACTAGCGGCCTCGCCCGCGCCGCCCACCACGCCTTTCGTAGTGGGCGGCGCGACGCGGCGCACCTATCGGCTGGCGTTGGCGGCAACGGGCGAATACACAGCCTTTCACGGCGGCACCGTGAGCGGGGCAATGTCCGCCATTGTGACTTCAATGAATCGGGTCAACGGCGTCTATGAGCGTGAGGTCGCCGTGCGCATGCAACTGGTCGCCAATAACGACAGCGTGGTGTTCACCAATGCCGCGACCGATCCTTACACCAACAACAGCGGTTCGACGATGCTGGGCCAAAATCAAACCACGCTCGACAGTGTGATCGGTTCGGCCAACTACGACATCGGCCACGTTTTCAGCACGGGCGGCGGCGGCATCGCCAGCTTGCGTTCGGTCTGCGTCACGGGCAGCAAGGCGCGCGGCGTGACCGGCAGTTCAGCGCCCGTCGGCGATGGCTTCGACATTGATTACGTAGCCCACGAGATGGGCCATCAATTCGGCGGCAATCACACTTTCAACGGCACGACGAGTTCGTGTTCAGGCAATCGCGCCGCCTCCGCCGCGTATGAAACGGGCAGCGGTTCGACGATCATGGCCTACGCGGGCATTTGCGGCGCCGAAGATTTGCAGCCGCACAGCGACGATTACTTCCACGTCAAAAGCCTGGAAGAGATTTACGCCTTCATCAACGGCACCGGCGGCAAATGCGCGGCCACTTCCGCCACCGGCAACAATCCGCCGCTGGTCAACGCTGGAGCCAGTTACACCATCCCCGCGCAAACGCCTTTTGCTTTGACCGCCACAGGCAACGATCCGAACGGCGACAGCCTGAGTTATTGCTGGGAGCAGTACGATCTGGGCGCAGCCGCGCCGCCCAACACCGACAACGGCAATCGCCCGATCATGCGTTCGTATAATCCCACGGCCAGCCCGGCGCGCATCATCCCGCGCTTGCCAGACCTGTTGGCCAACACCGCCAGCGTCGGCGAAGCACTGGCGACGACGACACGCACGCTGAATTTCAAAGTCACCGCGCGCGACAACCGCGCCGGCGCGGGCGGCATTCAAGATGCCGCGACGCAGATTTTCATCCGCGCGGATGCCGGCCCCTTCTTAGTCACCGCACCCAACAGCGCCGTCTCAATGCAAGGCGGAACCACGCAACTCGTAACCTGGAATGTTGCCAACACCAACAGCGCGCCGATCAGTTGCAGCAACGTCAAGATTTCGCTCTCGCTCAATGGCGGCCTGACGTTTCCCCTCGTGCTGGCGGCCAACGCGCCGAACAACGGCTCGGCTGTCATCAACGTTCCGAATACGCCGACCATGCAAGCGCGTATCAAAATCGAAGCGGTGGGCAACATCTTCTTCGATCTTTCCAACGCCAACTTCACCATCACCCCGGGCAGCGGCGGCGGGCGGCGCGCGGTCAAAGCCGATTTTGACGGCGACGGCAAAACCGATCTGAGCGTCTGGCGCGGCGACAACGGCGCCTGGTACACGGTCAACAGTTCCAATGGCGCGACGCAGCAAACGCCTTGGGGCGCGGGCTATGCGCCGTATTTCGATGTGATCGTGCCGGGCGATTACGACGGCGATGGCAAGACCGACCAGGCCGTCTGGCGTGGTGGCGACAGCACTTGGTACATCCGCAAGTCCTCCGACGGCCAGACGCTCGCGCAATCCTGGGGCGCGAGTTACGCGCCCTACTTCGACGTGCCGCAGCCGGGCGATTATGACGGCGATGGCAAAACCGACGTGGCTGTCTGGCGACCCGCCGATGGGACGTTTTATGTGTTGAAGAGTTCCGACAGCGGAGTCATCGCCGCAGCCCTGGGACAAGCAGGCGACACGCCGGTTGCCGCCGATTACGACGGTGACGGCAAATGCGATTTCGCCGTCTGGCGGCCTGGTAATGGCACTTGGTATATCAAGAACGGTTCCGGCGGGACGCAGAGCATCGCCTGGGGCGCGGGTTATGCGCCCTATTTCGACGTGCCGGTGCCGGCGGATTACGATGGCGACGGCAAGACCGACCTGGCCGTTTGGCGCGGGCAGGACAGCGTCTGGTACATCCGCAAATCATCCGATGGCGGGTTGCAGTACGCGCTCTGGGGCGCGAGCTATGCGCCCTACAATGACGTGCCCGTGCCGGGCGATTACGACGGCGACGGCAAAGCCGATGTCGCGGTGTGGCGGCCCACGGATCAGTATTGGTATGTGCGTAGAAGTTCGGACGGCGGCTTCTTTGGACAACAACACGGCCAGAGCAGTGACGTGCCGGTTCCGGCTAACGGCGTAAAGTAAAAACGCCCCCAGCCTTGCACAGCGGCATAACAAGGCGTGGGGGTGCGCGGAAAGGCGG
>JAYUCP010000336.1:0-27622 GCA_043740245.1 Acidobacteriota bacterium
GAACGGATTATAGGTGCAGGTTTTGCGGCAGTAAAGCGCGTGAATTTTGAGCCAGCCAGGTGCGGCGGACTGGCCGTCAAGCCGTTTCGACCAAAATCAGCGTCGCGCAACCGTGCGTCACGCTGGCCCGGTGTTTTTCCGCTTCGCCCGGCAAGATGAAAAGCCCCTCGCCCGCGCGAAAGGTGACACGGCGGTCGGCAAATTGAATTTCCAGTGTGCCCGCGAGCACATAACCGGCGTGCCCGTTGCGGCACCAATCCGGTTCATTGAATTCATCTGTGAATTCGACCAGCCGCAATTTCTGGTCACCGCGCGTGACTGCTTTGAAGCGCACGCCAGGCGCGGGCTGCTCCCATGCGAGCGCCGCAAAATCCACTTTGCTTAGTTCGTCAACGTTCATCATCACAATTCCATCAACCCCGTGCCTGGCGTCGAAACCAGCATTGCGCCTTCGGCCACGCCGTCGCGCCCGCGCGGTTCGTACCATTCACGCTGCACGCGTTCCAGCAAGCGCGACACGTTCTCTTGCGTCGTCAACGCCAGCACCACGCCGCCGAAGCCGCCGCCCATCAGCCGCGCGCCGTAAACTTGCGGGTCGGCCAGCAGCACGTTGCGCAAGCTTTCAACTTCAGGCGTGCTGACTTCGTATAAGTCGCGCAAACTGTCGTGCGAGGCGTTGATCAACGCACCCAAGGCCCGTGCCGTTGTCGCTTCATCGTCTGCGGCTGTCTGCAATAGTTTTACCGCAGCATTGACGCGCTCGATCTCGCCCAGATGATGGCGCGCACGGTCGGCCAGTTTCACCAACGCATCCCGCCGTTCGCGCACCAGTGCTGGAAAGAGCCGCGCGCATTCGGCCGCAGCTTGCGGATAATGCCGCGCAAATTCGGCCAGCGTGATGACCGGCGGCAGTTCATTCAGGCATTCCGCCAGCGCCGCAAACGCTGCGGCCTCGCCCGCGTGCAATTGCGCCACAGCCGTTTGCCAGCTTTGCGCAAAGCCCGCGCGGTGCTGTTGCAAATCAGCCAGCAAGGCGGGCAACAAGACGCGCGCGACGACGGCGCGTTCGTTGTATTCCAACAGCACGCGGCTGCCCTTGTCGGCTGCGTGCGAAAAGCAGGTCACCCAGCGATACTTTTCGTTGAGCAACGGCAGTGCTTGCACTGCGCCGTCGGCGTATGACAACCATAGCGCCTGTCCACGCTGGGCCAAACAAATCGCCGTGTGATCCAGCGCGCCGCCGCGCGTGCCGCAATACCATTCGGCCTGTGACGAATCTTTGGCGAGTTGTGCGGGGGTGTATTCGATTTGATTCGCCCGCCGCAGCGCCGCCCCCGCCAGCACCGTCAACGCTGACGAAGACGACGAGCCACCGCGCGGCGGAATCGCCGAATCAATCAGAAAGTCGAAGCCGTTGGCGAGCGGCTCGCCCTGTTGCCATTGCGCGAAAAAGCAGGCGCCGCGCACGTAATTGCTCCAATGCGCGGTGGGCGGCGCTTGCTGTTCCAACCATGCTTCCCAGCTTCGTGCGCCAACACTTCCTTCCTTCAACGCGAACGCAAAGGGCGCGAATGCTTCATTCGTGGACGCCCCGCGCACTTGCCCGTCAGCACGCGGACGCCACAGCAGCAACATCGCGTGTTCGTGGCTGCCAAACGGCAACGAGGCGGTGGGCAGGTACGAAACATAATCCACGTGCTCGCCGAGGATGTTCAGCCGGGCCGGAGCGCGCAGCACGCGCACAGGCCCAGCGCCGTACAAAGCTTGAAACCGGCGCTGAGTTGTTTGCACAGGTTGCTCGAAGGCTGGCTCACGCACCGCAAGCCTTTAAATGGTCAATGTTGCTTTTGACGGCCTGATCGTATTCCGCCGGTGAAATCAGGCCCGAAGCGTGCTCTTGATAAAATTGCGGTTGGCCTGTGGCTGCCGCAGCGCGCGCGTTGGTCGCAGCCAAGGCACCCAGCGGCGTGCGGTCTTCAAACAAAACAAACTCGGCGGTCAGGTGGCCCTGATAGTTGACGGATTTCAGCGTCTCAAGCACTTCGACCCAATCGTAGCGGCCCTGTCCGCAGGGTTTGCGGTTGTTATCGGCAACGTGAAAGTCGAGCAGCTTGCCGCCGACGTTGCGAATCGCCTGCATGGGATCAACCTCTTCGATGTTGATGTGGAAGGCGTCCAGCACCACGCGCAAGTCATTGCCGACCTCTTCGGCCAAGCGTAGCGCCTGATCGTGGCGATTGATGAAATAGGTCTCGAAGCGGTTGAGCGGTTCGATGCCCGCCGTGATGCCGTGTTCGCCGGCAAAGGCCGCGACTTCTTTCAAGCCCGCGACGGCCCAGCCCCACTCTTCGGCAGCCGAGGCCAACGGTTTCACCTTGCCGACCACCGAAGGCACGATGCAAAACATCTGGCCGCCCAGCGCATGGGCCATGCGGATGCAATCTTTCATGTAGCTGATCGTATCGGCGCGCACGACTGTATCCGGGTGAATCAGATCGCGCCCCTCGAACATCAGCGTCACCGTGCCGAGGCATTCGATCTGATATTTGTCGAGCCAGCCGCGCGCTTCGTCCCAGTTGTATTGCGCGGGTTCGCCTTTGATTTCGATGCTGTCATAGCCCAGCCGGTGCAAGCGTTCAAGCGTCGTCTCAAGCGGTTCGGGGCGCATCCAGTTGTGCATTGAGTGTTTCATGGTTCTTAGCTCTCTTGGTTAGCCACAAGGTAATTTCGTCTACCGCGTCCAAATCCTCAATCACCAGACCGGGCACGCGCTGGAAGTCCACTGTGTTGCGTGTGACCAGGACGCCGCTGACTGAAAGCACAATTGCCGCAATGGCCAGATCGTTGGTGCCGATGCGGATTTTTAGCGCGCGCAGTTGATCGAAGAGTGCGGCGGCTGTGGTATCAAACGGCAGGCAGCCCGTGCGTTGATAAAACTCCTGGCCGCGTTGCAAACGGGCATAAGCTTGCGCGCGCGCCGCGCCGTCAATTGCGCGCCGGCAGGCGGGCAGCCAGCCGCTCAAATCTTCTCCGACAGTGATGATGGTGGTGACGACGGGCGTGCCAGCGGGCAGGCTTTGCACATGGCTCTCATAGACGGGATGCCGTTGCTGAGCAAACCCGACGACGCTGGTATCGAGGATGTACAATTTCATCCGGCGTCCTGCCTCTCGGCTTCCTCGCGCTGGCGCTGCCGTTCGGCCTCAAGCTCAGCGAAATGTTCGCGCAACGCCTCATCATCACCGGCAAAAACCTCGACCGCTTCGAGCCAGTCCTGCGCGGTTGAGTAAGGTGGTGCCGGATGTGGCGGCCGGTCGAGCTTGATCGTTCTGAACTCAACCTCTGCTACATAAACTTCGGCCACGCGCTGTAGCTTATGCACGGCCTCGTCTGGCGACTGTCCCTCTGCGCTCAGGTCAGCCAAAGCAGGGATCAGGGCGCGATAAACTCCACGCTTGTTTTCGACGATTACGGGGTATTCCATAGCGCGTTCCTCCTTGTTGCATTGCGCGCATTATACACACTCACTGCTTCGGCCCGACCCTCAAGGAGTATTCCCCAACCCATCAAACTGGCAGCCATTTGATTTCGCTGTCGCGCCACGAAATGACTTTGCCCATTCTTTGGCGTTTGGCGCGCAACTCAGGCAGGCTGAGGACTTCCCGTAAGACTGGCGCCACGAGCCGCGTCCGGTTCTGTTCGATCTTCAGGCAAACAATGCAATAGCCCGGATGCGCCAACTTGCGTTGCCAAAAATCATCGTAGTTGATGGTCACGAAAGTAGGCTGATGGAGTTCGAGTAAGAGGGAGGGAATGGCCGGATCAAGCACGCGCTTGCCCGGACGCAAATCGCCGATGAAGCGCACCGCGCCCTGATACCAACGCGCGATGGCGGCGGCCACGACCGAGTTATGAAGCTGATCGTCCAGCACGATCATGCATATCTCCGGTCGTAGTCGTAACGCGCGGCGAGCGCCAGAGCTTCTTCGACCGCCGCGAGTGGGAGGCGGTATTCACGCGCCACCTGCCGCGGGGACTGCCCTTGCTCAACCCAACCGGCCAGCACGCCGGCCGTGATGCGCGTGTTCTTGATGGTCGGCATTCCACCCTGCACACCCGGCTGGATCACCACGTACTCGCCGAGCGGATAATACTCGATCACCTCGCCGTTGATCTCTTCCTGGACCAGCGGCGGCAATTGCACGGCAGTCCGTTGCTTTACTTTCTTTGCTCCCACAACCATCGTTGCACTCCTTTCGCGCGGAGCATAGCACGCCGGCGCTGCCCGTACACTTGCTCTGTCGCTTATTTGCGAAGCGCGGCATGTGTCGCACGGTGTCGCACATACTAGTACTCCATCAAGCTGATTTTGAGGGATGCCGAAATTGCGCAAACTCCGTGGGACAAGATGCCATCTTGTCCCACATCCATCAGTTTCAGCTTGATGGGGCACTAGCTTCCAGATCAATCTTCCCTGGCCTCACTTCTTCAGCAACGCCGTCCAGTTCTGCACCACCGTCAACGGGCGCGTCGTTGCGTCTTCCAGCGGGCGCAGCAACAGAATCCGCTGCCCGTCGGCGCTCACGTCGTACACGTAGCGGTTGTTGCGGCGGCCATAGCTGCCCACCTCAAAGAGCGGCACGGGTGTCCCGGTTCCAAAGTTCGCGCCCGTCTCGACCGGCACGGCCATCAGTTTGTCATCGGGCGCAACGTAGTACAGTTCCTGCCCATCGCGCCGCCAGCGGGGGAGCGTGCCGCCGCCTTTGGAAACGATGACTTTCCGCCCCGGCGCCGGGAAAGCTTGCACGTAGATTTCAAAGCGCCCGGATTCATTCGATTGGTACACCAGCCAGCGTCCATCGGGCGAGACCTTGCCCCAACGCTCATCAAATTGCGTGGTCAGATAAGGCTTCGGCTGGCGGTCGCCAGACAGCGGCAGTAACCAAAGATCACTTGCTGTCTTTTCACCAGTTTTTGTGTAGACGATGTACTTCCCATCGTTTGACCGATCGTTTTGGAAAATGGTGCGCGAATCTTCCTTGAAGACCAATTCTTCTTTGTCATCCTTCCCGTTCACCCCTTTTTGCCAGATAGCCCAGAGTCCTTCCCGATTCGAGCCAAAGGAAATGTGTTTTCCATCCGGCGACCAGAGCGGAAGGATGTTTGAACTGGAATCGGAAGTCAGACGGTCATACGTTTCGCGCGCGAGGTCGAATGACCAGATGTCATTGCTGACTTTCTGCGGCTCAAACCGTTCGAGTATCACCTGTGTGCCGTTTGGTGAGAGGGTCAACCAACGATAGTAGCCCGGCGTACCAACCAGAGATAGCTGCCTGCCGCTGCGATCAACCCAGACAAGCTGCGTATTCGGATTCCCCCCGCTTTGATAGATCAGCCATTTGTCCTCGCAGACCGACAAGGGAGAATAACTAAAGCTGAGGATGCGATTCCCCTGCTCGGCCAGCGTGACGGGATCGCCGCGAATGCTCCGCGCCTCGGCATCAAACCCCTGCGCCAGAATCTTCTCCCCGCGCATGAAGATCAAATGCCCGGCAGTGGAGTATTCAGCATTCGTATCGGAGCGCAGCAGGAAGCTGATCTGCGGCTGATCGAGCGAACCAAGCTTGATCCCGATATTCTCCGGTTGTGCCGAAAGGGCAAGAAACACAAAATGACGACCGTCGGGCAGAAAACGAGGAAAACTATGCCGAGTCTCAAGACGCGCACCGTCCAGACTGGTGACCGGCGTCGGCACGCCGCCTCTGTCTGACACTTGATGAAGACCAACGTTTTGCTGATCAGGGGAAAAAAGAATGACGCCTGCGCTGTTCCACGTCCCGCCGAAACCAAGGGGCGCATCGCAGAGGATTTCGGGCGTGCCGCCGGCAGCCTCAATTCTTTTGAGCTTGCCGCCGCTGAAAAAACCGAGGTGGCGGCTATCGGGCGACCAGAAGGGAAACCGCGCGCCCTCTGTCCCCGGCACGCGCACCGGCTCCGGCGCATCCAGCGAGTAGAGCCAGATGTGATTCGCGCCTTCGGTTGCTGGGCAGTGTCCTAATTTCAAATTTTAATCTTATAGATTTACCGTTGCCCTAGCCTGCTTACGTTTCTTGTTCATAGATTCTTTCAGTGTTTGACGAATCCATTCCGAGAGATTCAATCCAGCAGCCTTCGCCGCTCGCTCATATCCCTTACGCTCATCATCGGGAAACCGAATCGGCGTCACTTTCTTGACTTCATTTTCCGGCAACAGCGGACGGCCCACGCTGCGTTTTTTAGCTGGCATTGGTTGCATCCTTTCCCATTCGGTATTGATTGGCGATGTAGGCGCGCACAGCTTGCTCCGGCGTGACGGTTGGGGGCTGCGCAAGTATGGTGATGGCGTTTAGGTTTTGCTCGCTCTCAGGGTCATCGTAGCCCCAAGCGAATAACTTTTCAGCGGTCAAATAGTTGACCAGTTGAAACACTTCTACCTTGCCATCCCAAACAGTTCGACCTTGAAACCGCTCTGTTATTGGAACGGTTTCAAGGTGCTTTGCTTCGCATCCGTAATGATGCCGGATGGCGTCTTGTAGGAACGCAAGATAGCTCATGCAATTTCCGCCCTTTCTATCAGTTGAAGCACTGACCAAAACGAAGGCGTCAAGCCCGCCGCCATTGCTGGCGTCATTCGCAATGACGTGTGGCGCTTGACAAAATTCTGGTAGGCGAAATGCAGCCCCATTGCGGCTTTGAAGTTGTCCAGCTTCTTGCTGAAAGCGTTCGTCAACCGAGTTAGACGGCGAACGTGCATCCGCACAGTCAAGTTTTGCGCTTCAATGTGCGACGTTGAAATCTTGCCAACATCGGGCATGCCCATAACAACGGTTTTACGCGAACTGGTTACGTTGCCGGGCGAGTATTTACCGTCAGGGTATGTGCCACTGGTCGCATAAGTCTTGATCGTTTGCCCATAGTCAATGTCCGCGCCGAAGGCTTGCTCGACAGCTTCTGTGTAGGCTCTCAGGCCATCACTGGAAAGCTGGATGCGATTGTTCACGCGCCCTGCCAAGTCGGAAATAAAATTCGTGGCGTGTTCTAAGGTGCGCTTCCCGACCTTGTAACAAGGTACGATCTTTGTGTCGGAATCAACCGCGATGAACGTCCAAACGTCGCCTAACTCTGGCGAGTCATCTTCTGTCACGTTCTTTTGCTTCTTGCCGATAAAGCCCCAAATCTCATCAACCTGAATGTTCGCTGAGTTGAGATTGCGCATCTGCGTATCAAGAACTCGTGCGCAACCTTCGCCCACGCGAATGCCCAACCGCATAATCGTGTCACGGTGAACGCCTGTGATGCGTTCAATGGCGCGGATGCTCATATCCTCAGCCAGATTGCTAATGATGGCGACTTGTTTTTCCATTGGTAGATTGTTTGCCATACGTTCCAACTCCTACGTTTAAGGTGGAGTTATTGTATTACGGAAACAGGCTGAATGCAAGGGAAAACGTAATACGGAAAACTGCTTCCCATAATTGAGTGTGTTCGGTTTTGGAGAAAACGGCGGGTGTGATAAGCTGTACAAAATTCGGTCAGAAAAACCGAAAGCCTAGTCTTTCAGTACCAGTGAAAGACTAGGCCATCTTTGAAAAGAAAGGGGGTGATGCCGAGTGTTCGTCAGCAAAACCCATCGTGGTCGGAGAGTCCGAATCTGCCTTAAGGTTTGGGGACTCTCGCTGACCATTGAGTACTATCCGGCCCCTAACAATTCAGGTTGTTAGGGGCGGTCTACTCAATCGCGGAGCAGTCAATTACTGGGCTGCTCATCACTGTGGATTTAGTCTGCAACCCGAATCCACAATCTTCAAACCAGGGGTGGCGGGATTCCGTCCTGTCACCCTTTTTCTTCGCCACGCAGCGTAAGATAGTAGCCGAAATGCTTTTCGGTGACAATTTGAGCGCACGCGACTGAATTGTCAATAGAAAACGTTGCCACGTCAATCGTTTCATTGTGAAGTGCGCAATGTATTGCTTATGCAATCAATCACTTGCCGCTGAACAGCGCCAAAGTGCCAGCAACATTTCCTGTTGCATTCCACAATGGATTTTTCAAAGGCTATCCAGCAAATTAGGACACCGCCGGTTGCTGCGGTAAAGGCAATGCGCCGCCCATCCGGTGAAAAGGCAGGTGAGCCATTCTCCCCGCTGACCGAGGCGGGCCAGGGCAGATAGGTGTAGTTGGCACGACTCTCCGCAGGCGCGCGGCGGAAGTACGCCAGCGCGAAGGCCAACGTTGAAAGCAACAGCGCCGCCGCCACAAGCCAGCCGAGCCGCGCGCGCAACGCCGGCAACCCAGCCGGTTGATTGGGCAGCACAGTTGCCGCCGCTGTCAGTTGATGGCCCGATGAATGCGCGGGCGCGGCCAACAGCTCCAACGCCAGGCCGAGATCGTGCGCCGAATGGAAGCGCCGCTCCGGCTGCTTTTCCAAACAGCGCCGCACGATCTGTTCAAGCTGCGGGCTGATCTGCGCGTGCGCCGCACTGAGTTCCGGCGGCTCTTCTTTCAGGATCGCGCTCAGCACATCGGCGGTTGAAGCGCCCGTGAAGGCGCGCCGTCCGGCCAGCATTTCATACAGGATCAACCCGAAGGCGAAGATGTCCGCGCGGCTGTCGGCCTCCTGCCCGCGCACCTGCTCCGGGGCCATGTAACCGACCGTGCCCAGCACTGTGCCGGGGTCGGTGAACTGCTTTTGCGTCGGCGCTTCGCTGTCAATCGGCGCGCGGCGCGGCGCTTTCAATTTCGCCAAACCGAAATCGAGAATCTTCACGCGCCCGTCGGTCGTGACAAAAAGGTTCTCCGGTTTCAGGTCACGATGCACGATGCCTTTAGCGTGCGCGGCGGCCAGCCCGGCGGTGATCTGCTGCGCGTAATCGAGCGTCTGGCGCGGGCTGAGCGCGCCGTCATTCAAGTGCGCGCGCAATTCCGCGCCCGCCAGCAATTCGGCCACGATGAAGGGCGCGCCGCCCATTTCTGGTGAAGCCGAACCGATGTCATGCACGGTCAGGATGTTCGGATGATTGAGCGCCGAGGTGGCGTGCGCTTCCTGCTCGAAGCGGCGCAGGCGGTCGGCGTCTTGGGCGAACTCGGCGGGCAGGAATTTGAGCGCCACTTCGCGGTTGAGCCGCGTGTCGCGCGCGCGCCAGACTTCGCCCATCCCGCCCGCGCCCAGCGGCGCGAGGATTTCGTAGTGATCGAATTTTGCGCCCACGGCGATGGTCATCGTTGTTCTTTAGTTTTAGTCCGCGAAGTGGACGGTGTTGTTGACGGTTAGCCCGCGAAGCGGACGGTGTTGACGGTTAGTCCGCGAAGCGGACGGCAGCATAAAGCCCAGGGTGGAGCGCGTTTCGCGCGGAACCCTGGGAGAGCGTCGAAGAAATCCCGTAGCCCACGAAGTGGGCGGCAGACCAGGCGGGGCCAGCCAAAAGATTCGGTAGCGCGCGTATTGGGCGGACGATCAAACTCTGCCGCCCGCTGCGCGGGCTTGCCGTTCTATCGGCCCGCTACCCAGGGTTACGCGCTACCCGCTCCACCCTGGGCTTTACGCTGCCGCCTGCTTCGCAGGCTAAATCCACCGCCTGCTCTGCATGCTAAAATCCGCCGCTTGCTGCGCACGCTCACTAGCGCCGCATCTCACTTATTCCCAAACACCGTCCTGATTGGGCCGCCCGTGCCCGCGTAGCGCAAGATCGCACCCGCGCGTCCGACGGCCCAGGCCTGCTCGCCGCGCGCAAATACGCCGCGCAAGGGTGTCGTGGTGCCGCTCACATCGCGCTGCCAGGTTTTGCCGCCATCATTCGTTTGCACGATAAAGCCGTTCATGCCCACCGCCAGCACGCGGCGCGCGTTGGCGGCGTGCACGCTGAGCAAGTGGCTGGTCACGCCGCTGATTTGCACGGCCCAGTTTTCGCCGCCATCGGTTGTGTTCAGAATCAAGCCTTCTGCGCCGACGGCCCAGCCTGTGCGCGCGTCGGCAAAGGCCACGCCGTAAAGCCAGCGCGGCGTGCCGCTCTCTTGCTTGCGCCAGGTCGCGCCGCCGTCATCCGTATGCAAGAGCGTGCCCGCTTCACCAACAGCCCAGCCGGTTTTGCTGTCAACGAAGGTGACCGCTTCGAGCCAAGCCTGCGTGTTGGAAGTCTGCGCCGCCCAATTTGCGCCGCCGTCTTCACTGTGCCGAATCAATCCGGCTTCGCCCACGACCCAGCCGATGTTGGCTGTGGGAAAAGCGACGCCGTGCAGGTTCTCTTCAGTGCCGCTGGCCAGCGCTTGCCATTGCGCGCCGCCATCCGTCGTTTGCAAGATTGTGCCGCGTTCGCCTGCGACCCAGCCGTGTTGCGCATCGGCAAAACATACCGCACGCAAATTCGCGCTGGTTTCCGCTGGCTGCGCCTGCCAGCGTTCGCCTCCCACCGTAGCCACTATCGTGCCGTTGTCGCCGACGGCCCAGCCGCGTTGCTCATTCACGAAATACACGGCGTTGAGCGTTTCAGTCGGCCCCAAGGTTAAAGGCTTCCACGCTTCGCCGCCATCGGCCGTCGCCAGCAATGCGCCGCTTTCGCCCGCGGCCCAGCCGGTTTTGGCGTTCAGGAAATGCAGCGCGTTCAATTGCTGCGCGCTGTTGGATAGTTGCGCGCTCCAACTCGCCCCGCCGTCGCTGGTGGCCAGCAACACGCCATCAGCGCCCGCCGCCCAGCCGCGTTCGCCATCAATGAAAGAGACGGCTGTTAGATTGGTCGTGGTGTTGCTGCTTTGCCCCGTCCAATGCGCGCCCGCGTCAACGCTGCTCAAAATCAGTCCGTTGCTGCCAACAACCCAAAAGCGATTCGGCGCAACGGCGCTGACGCCGGTCAAATTGCGGGGCGCGGCAATTGCGCGCGGTTCCCAACTCTGGCCACCGTTGCCGGTCACGAGCAACGCGCCCTCTGCGCCCACGGCCACGCCCAGGCGGTCGTTGATGAAGGCGACGGCCTGCAGATGTTTGCTGATGCTGCTGACCTGGGGCGACCAATGCTCGCCGCCATCCACCGTCGCCAGCAGCGCGCCCTCGACGCCGACAGCCCAACCGCGCCGCTCATCGCTGAACCAGACGCCGTACAGATGCTTCTTGTAGCCGCTCTCTTGCGGCTTCCAACTTGCGCCGCCATCGCGCGAATTGAGGATCGTGCCGCGCGCGCCGACAACCCAGGCTTTATTCCCCGCGAGCGCCAAACCGTAAAACGGCGTGCTCAGGCTCGTGCGCGCGGCCACCCAACGCAAGCCGCCGTCCGTGGTGCGCAAGAGCGCGCCATCGCGGCCAGCGGCCAAGCCGCGCCGGGCGTCGTAGAATTTGATGGCGTAAAGCGGATTGCCCTGCGGACGCGGATTGAGCCAGCGCCAGTAACCGATTAAAGGGGCTTGCAACTGTACCGGCAGGCACAGCAGACACAGCGCGCCGAGCAGCCATGCCCAGCCGCCAAACCAACGGAATTTCAGCCCAGCCAGCATTGCGTCTTTTAGTACTCCAGTTTGCCCAGATAGTCCATGTCTGCGACCTTGAAGCGCAGATTCAGTTTGCAAATTCAGGCCTCCTCCCGCGCTGACCGCCGCGCCGGACCGCGTCGTCAACCCTGACGCGCCAGCGGGCGAGTGTTCGCTGTAAAAGCGCACCTCGCCGCTGTTGGCGCTCAGGAAAGGCTCTGCGTTGACCGGCCGCGGAAAGACGTAGCGCGCGCCCAGACCGTCATCGCGCGGCGGCTGGTACTCTTGCAGAAAGAGCCGCGTGTCGTTTTTCAATCCCAGGCACTACCGTAAAGATTGTGGTCGCAACGGGAGCCTTCAATTTTACAGGATGCACAGGATTTTCAGGATGGTGTTAATAGCTGGATGCAGTTCTTGCTGGTGCATCCTGTGAATCCTGTGAATCCTGTAAAATTCTCGGCTTTGACAATAACACCCACACAATTTCCAGTAGTGCCATCTTTTGGTAGTGGGTCGAGTGGGAGAGAAAGCTCAAACGCCAAGACGCCAAGCGAAGACACGAAACAGGCAAATTTTAGTGACCCACCTTGGCGTGCTTGGCGTTAAGAGCACTCTGTTGTAACTCACTCCATTGAGCCATGACCTGCAAATGATCCCCAACAATTCAAGCTGCCTTGCTTTCTTTGGGCAAAGGAATAAACCGAATTTCCAGCCGTTGGTTTAGCGCCGACGCAATGCGGTTGAGCATTGCCACCGAATGCCCTTCATAATCGGCGTTTTCCAACCGGCAAATCACCGAGGCTGTCGTGCCGATCAATTTGGCAAGTTGCCGTTGAGAAAATCCGGCTTTCTCGCGCAATGCCAAAATCTTGCGCGCGACGGAATCATTGAAGCGCGCTTCTTCCAACTCCGCCAGGCGTTCCGGTCTGCCTTCGTAATAGCGGCGATGCAGGATTTCCAACGCATCGGTAGTTTTCTTCTTTTCGATCATCTCGTTTACTCCTCGCGCGAGTGACGACCAGGGTCGGCAATGAATTGCTGTTTCCGTTTGATCGCCAAATCAATTTCCTTGGGCGGGACAGCACGTTCCTTCACGATGCCGTGTGAGAGTACCGCCGCCACATTGCCGTGAAAGAAATATAGGATGCGGTAGTTGACGCCGCGCAAGCCGATGCGCAGCTCATAAATCTCAGCGCGCAGGTAATCGGCTTCCGGGCGGCGCAATTCGTGGCCGAGTTGCGCCAACCGTTCCAAGCGCACGCGGCATTTGCTCTGCGCTTTGGTTGGCAATTCATTGAACCACTCTAAAAACGGTGCGTTTCCGTCTTCATCCTGAAAAATAACGATGTCGGTTTGCGGCATGAAGGGGTTCCTCCACTGGCTGGGCATATTCGCATTATTGCGAACACTGGGCAAGACGAAGAAAGGCGGATTGCCGCAAAAACCGGGCAGCTTGGATACGCGGATGACGCGGATGCAGCGGATCGGCGCGGATCAACAAAAAGAAAAATCCGTGGAAATCCGCTGCATCCGCGTCATCCGCGTAGCTATGTTTTCTCCCTGTCAAAAGTGTCCAGACATCAGTTCAACAAACACAATTCAATTCGTCCCACTCGCCCCCGCCGCCTTCACCTCCGCCGGTTTCTCCCGCTTGATGCCCAGATGCGCGTCGAACCATTCCAACTGCCGCGCCGTCAGGTCAATCACGTGGTTGGGTTCTTGAATCCCGTGGCCTTCACGCGGGTAGCGGTAAAAGACGACTTCGACGCCGCGTTTTTTGAGGGCGCGGTAATACTGTTCGCCTTGCTGGATGTTCACGCGCTGGTCGCGTTCGCCATGAGTAATCATCAGCGGCGTTTTGACTTTGCTGACGTACGTCATCGGCGACCAGCGGCGGTAGTTTTCGGGCACGTCCCACGAATTGCCTTTGAAGCCGTATTCCATCAGTCCCGGAATGTCGCTCTGACCCTGGAAGCTGTACCAGTCGCTGATGGCCGCGTGGCCGATGGCGGCTTTGAAACGGTCGGTTTGCGAGACCGTCCAGAAGGTCATAAAGCCGCCGTAGCTGCCGCCCATCACCACGCATTTGTCGGCGTCGGCGAGGCCGCGCGCGATGACGGCGTCTACGCCGGCCATGATGTCCTGGAAATCTTTGCCGCCCCAATCATTGAGATTGGCGATGGTGAATTTGTTGCCGTAGCCCGTCGAGCCGCGCGGATTGGGCATCAGCACGGCGTAACCGTTCGCCGCCCAAATCTGATTGCGCGCGTTAAACGTGTCGCTGAATTTGCCGTAAGGGCCGCCGTGGATTTGCAGGATCAGCGGATATTTCTTGCCCGCCTGATAGCCGAGCGGTTTGAGCAACAGCCCTTCGATGTCGAGATTGTCGGGGCCTTTCCACTTGATGACTTCGCTGTCGGCGATGGCGAAGTCGTTGATCTGCGGATTGACCGTCGTCAGTTGCTTGGCATCGTTTTGACCAAGCGTCGAAACCCAAATGTTATCGGGGGTGCGGCTGTCATTCAGCGTGTACGCCAGCCGTTTGCCATCGGCGGAAAGATCGAACTGGCCGTAGTTGAGCTTGCCACTCGTAAGCGGCGCAACATTGCCACCCGCGACTGGCACGCTGTAAACGTGGTTGTACATGCCGACGCCGCTGCTGAAATAAAGCGTCTTGCCATCCGGCGACCAACTCAATCCGCCGCCCGCCGATTCGATAAAGCTGGCGGTCAAATCCTTGGGCGCGCCGCCGTCAACGCTGACTAACAGCACGTCGGTTTTCGAGGCCCACGAATCGGTGTTCGCGGCGTAAGCGAGCCATTTGCCATCGGGCGACCATTGCGGATTGGCGTCCGCCGAAGGGTTGGTCGTCAGCTTGCGCGCAGCACCGCCACTGGCCGCAATTACGAAGATGTCGCTGTCGCGGTCATTGGAAATGTCAGTGAAGATGCTCTCCTGCGCGGCGGCTTTCGACGCGGCGTAAGCGAGCCATTTGCCATCGGGCGACCATTGCGGCGTCTGGACGGAGAACTCGCCTTCGGTCAGCCGTTTCTTGTCTTTGGACTCGACGTTGATCGTCCAGAGGTGCGCATAGTTCAAATCGCGGTCAACGGTGATCGTGTCGAATTTGTCTTTCTTCTTTTTCTCGCGCGCCTCTTTGTCTTTGGGCGTGTCGCGCGTGACGAAAGCGATCTGCTTGCCGTCGGGCGACCAGCGGAAGCTTTGCACGCCGTTCTCTTCGCTGGTCAGTTTCTCGGCTTCACCGCCATCGGCGGGGATGAGCCAAATCTGCGCGCCCTTATCGCGGTCGGCGAGGAAGGCGAGGCGCGTACCGTCGGGCGACCATTGCGGCGCGTTCTCGCCTTTCTCGCCATTGGTCAGCTTGATGGATTTGCCGCCGTCGGTTGCCACCAGATAGATGTGCGTGACGCGGCGATCTTCTTTGCGATCCCATTCGCTGACGGTGTAAGCGATACGTTTGCCGTCGGGCGCGAATTGCGGCGCGCCGATGGTTTTCATGGCCAGCGCGTCTTCGATGGTGAAGCGTTTGTCGCCGATTGCGGCGGTTGCTGCGATGAGCAGCGTCACGAGCAAAAGCGGAATCATCACAAGTTTTTTCATAGAGTTCTCCTGTCGTTTCACAAAACCACGGGTTAATGGAACGGCGCATGGCTTGCGCTGTGTGACTGGCCTAGAGCTTCGAAATCCGCACTTCCCCTTGCCGGTCATCAAGCTCAATTCGATGACCGATCAGCAAGCCCATGCCCAGCAGCGCTTCGCAGCCCGCAGGGCCGGCGACCACGGACACTCGTTTGACGGCCCCGAACCAAAGCACATGCGCTTCATAAAGATCAGTGATGATGGTGCTGCCATCCGCGTAACTCACCGGCGTGCTGATGACGAAAGGCAGGTTCCATGCGGCGATAGTCTCTGCCGGCAAATAGAGACAGTCGTTGAAACCAGTGTCCGTCACCAGTTCGTGCGTGCCGCCGGCTTCGAGCACTTCCGGTTCGAGATAGGCCGTCAGGTCAGGAGTCAATCTGCCAATCACACTTATGTTCCTTTTACTCTGGGTGTGCGGGCGCGAATCACGACGCGCTGACCGACGCCGCGAGCATAGACTTCGCCCGGCGCTGCGGCAGGATATTTCCGCCGCAAGCAATCCGCCGCTTCGAGAAAAGAGCGGCCCAAAAAATACTCCTGGCTCGGCAGGTGGATGGCGACGATTTGCCCCAGACAGGCAGGCTCGAGCAGCGCTTTGAGCCGCTGCGCATAAAGTGTCTCGCCCGCCTGCGCGGCGTCTTCTTTACTGCTGCTGTCTGTCTCGGCCTGTGTGATTACCATGGGCGCAGTATACTCCGGCCCAAACTACGGGCAAGCAGCGGCGCACTTCATTCGCTGGTTGACGCGGCGCTACTCCTTCTTCGCCACCGACTTCTTCTGCAACTCCTTCAGCAACTCCTGCACCGCCGTTTCCAACTGCCGATCCTTGCCCGCCAGATTATCTTCGGGCGTGTTCTCGACCAGCAGGTCGGGCTGCACGCCGTAATTTTCCATGTTCGTGCGTTTGGCATCGGCCAGGTAAACGCCGACGCCGGGCGTGCGCACGGTCGAGCCGTCAATCAACGAATAGCTGCCGGTGCCGATGACCGCGCCCATCGTAGGCGTGCCCACGGTCTTGCCCAAGCCCAACGCGCGGAAGCCCGCCGGGAACATTTCGGCATTCGAGGCCGAGCGCCAGTTTTGCAGCACGACCTTCGGGCCGAAGAAACCGGCGAAGGGGCGGCCCGTGGCTTCGGTGCCGCGCGGCTGCCAGATTTGGTATTCTCGTTGGACGAGAATCGCCAGCAGTTCCTGTTCGATGTTGCCGCCGCCGTTGAAACGTTGGTCAATCACGAGGGCTTCCTTGTTGCGATTCTCGCGGATTTCTTTCTCGAATTTGCGCAAGCTGGGCTGATCCATCGCCTGGATGTGCAAATAGCCGATGCGCCCGCCGGACAGTTTGGCCGTCATCTCGCCGCGCTGTTTGACCCAGCGTTCGTAGCGTAATTGGCCATACGCCTGTGCTGTAATCGGTTCGATGCGTGTCGTCCACGCGCCGTCTTCGCTGGGTTTGTTGTTAAGTGTGACGGCGACTTTGCGGTTCAGGCGGTTGGTGCTGTTCAGCAACGGCCAGTAATTGTCACCCGCTTTGACGGGCTTGCCGTTGATGGCGAGCAGGTAATCGCCCGCGCTGACCTTGACCCAATCCTTGTCAGCGGGGCCGTCGGCGTAAACGTGCGTGACGCGGTAACGGCCCGCCGCTTCGTCGCTTTCAAGTTCGACGCCGAGATGACCTGTGGCGACGCGGCCTTCATTGCTTCCCGCCCCGGAGGCGCCGCCGCCCGCAGCCGCGCCGGTGTGCGAGGCATTCAACTCGCCGATCATTTCGTTGATGATGTTGAGCAGTTCTTGGCGATCACCCACATCGGCGACGAGCGGCTGATATTTGCTGCGCATCGCGTCCCAATCCTTGCCGTGCATCTGGGCGTCATAAAAACGGTACTTCATCGTGCGCCAGGCATCGTCGAACATCTCGGCCCATTCGGCGGGCTTTTCGATTTTGACTTTGGCGACAAAGCTGACGCGGCGGCGTGCGCCATCGCCACCGCCTGCGCCACCACGGCCAGCCGCCGCCGCACCGCCGGTTGGCGCGCCGCCGCCCAACGCGACCGAATAAACGCCGTCGCCTTCACGGAAAAACAACGTGCGGCCATCGCGCGTGAAATTGAATCCGCTGATGCCGCCGCCAAAACCGCCGCCACCGCCACGACCGCGGCCGGGACCTGCTTCACCATCGCCGCCCGCGCCGCCAGCGGCGATGCGCGTCAGACGCCGCCCGTCGTCTTGAATCGAATAAATCACCGGCGTGTTGCGCGTCGTGCCGGGTTCGCTGGTCAGGAACACGATGGTGCGGCTGTCGGGCGCGACGGTGTAGTTGAACGCGCCGAAAGGCATGCGCGTGACTTGGCGCGTGCGGCGTTTCAAGCCGGCCCAATCAATGACTACGTCTTTGACCGGTTGATTGCGTTGCGCGCCGCCGCCACGTGCACCAGCTTGATCGGCTGGTTCGGCATTCTCATCCGGTTCGTTCGGGTCTTTGTCCTGACGTTCGAGCGCTATCACATAAATCTGCGTGCCCGAACGATCTGCGCCGCCACCGCCGCCACCCGCGTTTTCATTGCGCACGAAAAACAGCTTCTTGCCGTCGGGCGAGAAGTGCGGGTTGTTATCGCTGTATGAATCGAAGGTCACTTTGCGCTCTTCGCCGCCGGCAGACGGCAGCAAGTAAATGTCGCTGTTGCGCGTCTCATCGGCTTTTGCATACGCCAGCCATTTGCCATCGGGCGACCAGACGGGCGCGTTGAGGTTGCCGTATTTCGACGCGGCCAGTTCGACGGTTTGCTTGCTGTCGAAATTGTATTTGCGCAGCTTGTTGTCCGAAGCGGTGAAGGCCAACTCTTTGGAATTGGGCGACCAGGCCAGCGCATTTTTGAGCGTGTCGTGGTCAGTGATTTTCTGCGCTTCGCCCGCGCCATCAGAGGCAACGACGTAAATCTCTTCACGCCCGCTGCGGTCAGAAACAAACGCGACCCATTTGCCGTCGGGCGAATAGTTGGGATCTTTGTCGCGCGCGGGGCTGTCGGTCAATTGGCGTAATTCGCCCTCTTCGGTGGGCGCGGTGAAAATTTCGCCGTGAATAGTGAAGGCGATGCGGCGGCCCGTCGGGGCGAGGTCGTAATCATCAACCTGCGAATTGAACTCGCGCACCTCGGCCAGGTTCTCCTGCGTCTCGGCGGCGATGTCCAGCTTGATCGGCGTGGCCTTCTTCGTCGCCACGTCCAGCTTCCAAACACCGAAATCATGTTCAAACACAATCGTCTTGCCATCGCTGCTCATGGCGGGCCAGCGCACGTCGCCCGCCGTGAAGGTGGTGATCTTTTCGGCTTTGCCGCCCGTTTCAGCAGTGCGCCAGATGTTCGTGAGGCCCGCGCTGTCGCGGTCGCTGACGAAATAGATGTGGCCGTCGCGGCTCCACATCGGCCACGAATCTTCGCCGTCGAAATCGGTCACATCGGTGAACTTCTTGCTGGCAATGTCCAGCACGGTCACGTCGGTTTGATACGCGCCGCGATAATACTTGCGCCAGTAAACCTGGCCCTTGCGATTGATTGCCAGCTTCTTGCCATCGGGCGAGAAGGTTGCGTAAACGCCCATGTCCGCGCCGGCATTGCGTTCTTTCAGATCGTCAACATTCACCGTGTAAAGGCGGCTCATGAAATCTTCGCCGCGCTGGCTGGCAAAGAGTACGCTCTTGCCGTCCGGCGACCAGCCTTGCACGATGTCGCTGGCGCTGTGAAAGGTCAGTTGTTTGGCCGCGCCGCCTTCCGCCGGGATGATGAAGACATCGTCGTTGCCGTTGCGATCCGAAGAGAACGCAACCCATTTGCCATCGGGCGAGAAACGCGGATAGACATCGCGCGCCTTGTGCACGGTCAGACGCTTGACGTTCTGGCCCGTCTCGTCGGCAATCCAGATGTCGCCCAGATAGGTGAAAACGATTTTGCCTTGGTGGTAGTGCGGATAGCGCACCAGCTTCACCTCGCGGCTGGACGCGGCGAGCGGCAAACACATAACAAACAGAATGGCGAACGCAAGCAGATGTCTCATGGCGGGCTCCTTTTTGAAAGGGTTAGTTCGATTGTTGGAAAGGTCAGGCGAATCACCTGGTCAAGCTTCAAGACGCCGCAGCCGCTGCCCTAGTTACAAGCGAAGTGATTTGCCGGGCACGTTTGAACGCCCTGAATGGGTAATGACCAGAAGTGTTCGGCACAGTAATTGGAATCAGTAAGATTGCGTGAGTGAGAGTCATGCGGCGAAACTCTGGTGAAGCGACCAAACTTTACCGGAGGGCACCCAATGACTCTCACTGAAGCTTCTGCAACGGCGCCAGCGGCTCGCCCGCCTTGACCGGTGTGACGCCGCTGTCGGCAATTTGTTTATTCAGGTTGGGCACGTCTTCCTGAATGACCTTGTTCGCCTCTGTGATCAGGGCGTTGAGTTGCGTGGTCAGGCGTTGCAATTGTTCGCAGTGGTTGTTCTTGGGCGTTTCGGTGTAACTGTCGAGCAAGGCGAAAAGCTGGCTCAGCCGCGCCAGCAGCGCCGGTTGAAGCGTTGGGTCAGCGGGCCCTGCGGCTTCTGACAGCATGGGGTTGCTGGCGACTTGCGGCGTGACGCGTTTCTGCAAATCGCTGACCTGTTGCGTCAGTGTCTCGGCGGCCTTGGTCAATGTTTCGGGCGCGTTGGGTTGTTTCTTCAGATTCTCTTGCAGCGACTTCATCTCGCTGCTGAGCGCGCCGGTGCGGCGTTGCAATTCATAGGCGGACTTTTGCAGCTTGTTGACGGCCAGCAGCGTTTGCAGGCGCGCTTCCAATTCAGCCGCCGTCGCTTGTATGCGCGGGTCTTCTTCGACCTTGACGGTTTTGGTGAAGGACTGTGCGCCGACACTCAGCTTCACGACGTATTCGCCGGGCAATACGCGTGGGCCACGCGCGGGGCCCAGGCCGGCAAAGATAGAATTGGCTTGCGCAGGGGTGGGCGCGCGTTCAAGCGCCGAGGTCATTTGCGCGGGCGAGCCGTAGCGCAAATCCCACACGGCGCGCTGCACGCCGTGTTCATCAGCGGCGGTCATTTCGCGTATGAGATTGCCGTCCTTGTCGCTGATGGCGAGCTTGACGGCGTCCTTCGGCTTTTCGCGCAGGTAGTAACTGATCAACGCGCCGACGGGTGGGTTTGGCGCGCTGAAGGTTTTATGGCCAGTGCTGCCTTTGTGATTGTTGCTGCGCCATTCGATGGCGGGGCGCAGGTCAAAAAGTTGCGCGTCATTGGCGGCCACGGCTTCGCTCATCTGTTCGAGCGGCGTGAGGTCGTCGAGAATCCAGATGCTGCGCCCGTGCGTGCCCAGAATCAGATCGTTTTCGCGCGGGTGAATGGCGATGTCATCCACCGGCACGGTCGGCAGATTGCTCTTGAATTGAAACCACGCCGCGCCGCGATTGAGGCTGACCCACAAACCAAATTCCGTTCCAGCGAAAAGCAAATCAGCATTGCGCGGATGTTCGCGGATGACGTGGGCGGCGTGCGGCAAGCCGTTGGTCAACGCCTGCCATGTTTCACCGTAATTTTCAGTCACAAAGACATACGGATTGAAATCGTCGTTGCGATGACCGTCAAACGCGATGTAGGCGCGGCCCTCTTTAGCGTGCGAGGCGATGACGCGCGCGACGTAAGTGTTGGCCGGCACGCCTGGCACTTTACCGGTCAGGTCTCGCCAGGTCTTGCCGCCATCGCGCGAGAGTTGTACGTTGCCGTCGTCGGTGCCAAGCCAGAGCAAGCCCTTCTTCAACGGCGATTCGGCAAGCGTGACGATGTGGCCGAAGGTCTCCTGTCCGTCGTGGCCGGAAAGCACATTCGCTTTGGGCACGACGCCCATGATCGGCAGTTTGTCGCGGTCGAGGTTTTTGGTCAGGTCTGCCGACCACGTCCAATCGTCGCCGCGATTGGCGGAGGTGAACAAACGATTGCCGCCGAGATAGAGCGTCTTGGCATCGTGCGTTGAAATCACGAGCGGCGCGTTCCAATCAAAACGAAAACGTTCGCCCTCTGGCGCTTGTGGTTTGATCGTTTTGGCTTCGCCGGTCGCGCGATTGAGCCGCAACAGCGCGGCGTTCTGCGATTCGGTGTAAACGGTGTCGGGATCGGTGGGATCAACCTGCGTATAAAAGCCATCGCCGCCGCCCACGCGCATCCATTCGTCATTGCTCACGCCGATTTGCGTCAAGGTCTGTGAGGGCGCGCCCCACGCGCCATTATCCTGCAAGCCGCCGTAGACCCAATACGGTTTGCGGTAATCGAAACCAACTTCGTAAAACTGGCCCAGCGGGATGGTGTTGATGTAATCCCAGGTCTTGCCTTTGTCGTAGCTGAAATGAATGCCGCCATCCGAACCGCTGATCATGTGATTCGGATTGGCCGGATTGATCCAGAGCGCGTGGAAGTCACCGTGAATCGGCAGCAGCCGGTTGCTGGTGAAGCCCTTGCCGCCGTTGTCCGAGACATACCAGCCCGCGCCCAGCACGTAAACGCGCTGGTCGTTCTGCGGATCAACGCGAATTTGGCTGTAATACGCCGGTCGCGGATTGGTCGCGGATTGCTTCTTCCACGTCAGCCCTTTGTCATCGGAGCGATAGACGCCGCCCTCGGTCGCGTGTTCGTAGGTGATGTAAACGACCTTGGTGTCCTTGCGCCAGATTTCGATGCCAATGCGTCCGGCGTCACCGACGGGCAAGCCTTCGGTCAGCTTGCGCCAGGTCGCGCCGCCGTCCGTCGTTTTGTACAAACCGCTGCCAGGGCCGCCGCCATTGAAGCCGAAGGCCGTGCGGCGGCGTTGATAGGCTGCGGCGTAAAGCGTGTCGGGATCGTTGGGATCGAGGGCGACATCAATGAAGCCGGTGTCTTCGTTGATGAATTTCGCGTTCGTCCAGGTCTTGCCGCCATCGCTGGTTTTGAACAGGCCGCGCTCTTTGTTCGCGCCCCACAGGTGACCGGCGGCGGCGACATAGACGATGTCAGGGTTGGTTGGATGGATGGCGATGCAGCCGATGTGGTGCGAATCTTTCAAGCCCGCATGCTCCCACGTCTTGCCGCCGTCGGCGGATTTATAGACGCCATTGCCCCACGACGAGCTTTGCCGGTTGTTCGCTTCGCCAGTGCCGGCCCAAACGATGTCGGGGTTGGAGGGCGCGACAGTCACCGCGCCGATGGAACTGTGCGGCTGGCTGTCAAACAGCGGCTCCCACGTCGTGCCGTTGTTACCGGTCTTCCACAACCCGCCCGAAGCAGTAGCTGCATAAATGATGCTTGGATTGCTTTCGACCACGGCGAAATCGTCAATGCGTCCGCCCATGATTGCGGGGCCCAGCGCGCGGAATTGCAGCCCTTTGAACAGCGCGTCGCTGATGGCTGAGGCCGCTTGTGCTTGGACAGTTTGCTGCTTGGCGAACGGTCTGTTGTCGCCCGCAAAGAAGAACAGAGCGAATGCCGCAAGCACGATGAAACGCCCGTGCGCACGGGCGAAACGCTGAATCATAACTCCTCCGCTTTGACGATGAATGAAAGGAAGTTTGCCGTCATGCTGTGACCGTCATGCTGTGACCGTCATGCTGTGATTGGATGACAGTGGCGGGAAAGTAGCACTCGCGGAAAAACAAAGTCAATTGGCTGGCTTGGCGCGCTTGCAACTAACGCTGTTCGAACTTTTGAATCGGCGGTTCGGATTGGCTGGCCGGTTGCGGCGAGGGCACCGCCGCCAGCTTGCGTATGGGCGTGACCACATCGCCGGTGGGGGCATTGACCAAGGGGACAGTGGCTGGTTCAACCGGCGGCAGCACCTCAGTCGGTGCTGAGGGCGTAACGACGGGCGTTATTTCCTGAATGAAGGCGGGCGGCAAAGTGCCGGTATTGAGCTGTGGCAATTCGGCGGGTTGCGGTTTGCCCAGCAGCCCGCGCACTTTGTAATCAAACTCAAAGAGGTCGGGCCGGTTGTAATGACCGGTCACGTCCAGCGTCATGCTCTCTTCGCGGATGCGTTCCAGGTTGATGCGCGCCAGGATGATGACTTCGGAATCGAAGGACGGGCCCGCCACGTATTGCCCATCGGGGCCGACAATCGAACTGCCGCCGCTCAGCACAAATTCACTGTTGTTTTGGGCGAACGACGGAGCGAGTTCCAATTCGCGCGGCAAGTCCTGACGGCGCATGATGCTGCCGACCGAGAGCACAAAGCAGCGGCCCTCAAAGGCGTAATGGCGCGCGGCGATCTGGTACATCTCTTTGACCGTGGGCCAGAGCGCCACGTGTATGTCTTCGCCCGCCACGTGCAGGGTCTGGCGCACCAGCGGCATCCAGTGTTCCCAACAAATCAGGCTGCCGATGCGTCCGGCGGAGGTCTCGACCACTTGCAAACTGTTGCCGTCGCCGGGGCCCCAGATCAGGCGTTCGTTGAAGGTGGGCACGAGCTTGCGATGGCGGTTGAGCAAGTCGCCGTTGGGGCCAAAGGTCAGCACGGTGTTATAGAGCGTGCCGCGCCCCGCTCCTTCGATAACGCGTTCGTTGATGCCGATGACGAGGGTCAGATTGTGTTCGCGCGCGGCATTGCCCAGGGCTTCGGTGATGGGCCCGGGGACGACGACGCTCTGCTCCACCAGTTGTGAGAACAGGCGTTTGATTGCCGGATTGTCAAACACTGCCACGTCGCGGCATACATCCAGCCAGGCCGGATAACCCGGCAGCCAGGCTTCAGGAAAGACGACCAGTTGGGCGCGGCGGCGCGCGGCCTCGGCGATCAATTCCAACGCGCGGGCCAAACTGCGTTCCAGGTTTTGATAGATGGGCGCGGCTTGCACAGCAGCCACGACAACCACGGAGGGCGGCGTGTTCGATTCCTCAGCATGCGTAGGTTTCTGCGCGTTGGGCCACATAAGCGTCTGATGTTTGTCTGAAGATTCAAGCCTGCTTGCCTGACTGGTGACTACTTGATTTTTGGGCAGCCGGGGCAGCAGGCAGCAATGCGAAAGCAAAAAAACAGCAGCAAACGGGGAGGACGAATGCCGGAAAAGCGCTAAATCAATAACATCGCGGGGCGGATTTGGCAACTAAATTACTGTGCAGCGTGCGATTGCGCCGCCCCGCTTGATTGGTTGAGCTTGCACGGCAGAGGCCGTAAGCTGTGCGCCGATCACGTCAGTTTTTTTGTGACAGGAGGAAGATGCAGTGCCGAACGAAAAGACCGGGCAGCCAGCCGAAACGCGCACGCAAGGCTCACCCTTTGGACAACTGCTCGGCTTTCAACCGCTGAGCGCCGAAGCCGGACACGTGGCGGTGCAGTTGCCTTTTTCCGCAAATCATCTGCAAACGCACGGGCGCATTCACGGCGGGGCACTGTTTGCCTTGGCCGATCACGCCTCTGGTTGGGCGGCGCACACGATGTTGAAACCGGGCGAGCAATGCGTCACGCTGGAGATGAAGATCAACTACATCGGCGCGCTGCGCGACGAAGATTGCATCGCCGAAGCCCACGTGGTGCACAAAGGCCGCACCAGCGTCGTGGTCGAAGCCGACATCAAAACAGCCACGGGGCGGCTGGTGGCAAAAACGCTGGCGACGTTCATCGTCTTGCGTGGCGAGTAAAAGATGGCTCTTGCGCCACCTCAGTGCAGTCTTCACAATGCGGGGCGAAAGGAACCAAACGATGGAAGACAGCCACTTGGAAAGCAGGCCAACGATGTTGCCCTTGAAAGAGACTGACCTGCAAACTTTAGCGCCTGCGGTCACGGAAGCTGTGCTGGCCGGAAGGCTTGACATCGAAACCGCCAGAGAATTGGTTGCGCTGAATCTGGAGATCGAAGAGAAACGTGCCCACTGGGAAAGCGAGCGCAATGATAAAAAGTCGCGACGCAGGTTTTATTGGGCCTTGCTCTTGCTGGCTGTCTTACTTGTTGGCGGCACACCGTGGCTTAACTTGCCGCTCAGTTTGGGATTTCTGGCGTTGGCGGCGCTGATTATCAGCGGCGTCATCATCAATGCGCGCGAACGTGATCAGGATTGGCGTCCATTGTTGATACTTGGCCGCAAGGCCCTGAGCATTTTCGAATCATTCCGCCGGGAGGGACAATGAACAACGCAGTTCGCATTGCTTTGCTAACACTTCTCAATGCTGGGGCCGTGCTAGGGTTTACCGTCTTCGGTTCCGCGCAAGGTTGGAACCTAGCGAAGCGCCCGATTGATCTTATCTGGCAAGACCCGCGAGACTTTCGCATCATGCTGTTGATGCTGGCAATTTTGCTGGTCTTGATCGTGCTCGATCTGTTAATTCTTGCCCGGCGCCCGCTCCGCCTTGAAGAATTGCCGGACGCGGCCTTTCCCAACACGCACATCCAAACGCCCTCAGTTCAGCCTCAACGGCAAGCGACTCACCCAAGTTGAGTTGGAGCCGTTGCTTGCGTACCCCCGCGCCGCTCGCTTAGACTGCCCGCCGTCAAACCTGCCAACTCGGTTTGCGGGGAAAAGCCCTGAAGCAACCGTTCGCAGTACTCACGGAAGCCCATGGAAAAGGACTTTTGATAGATGTGTTTGGGTGTCGCGCGCTGCAAGCTGGCCCGCCTGGGGCCGTTCATGTGCACGGTCACATTTCCGCATGACATTCCAACGGTCTGCACAGCAATCACCGAGGAGAGAGTTGTTATGAAATATCGTTTGTTCACCGTTGCCACCGCGCGCCGCCTCGCGCTGTTGCTCATCGCCACCCTGCTGGCGTCTTCTTTGTCCGGAGGGTTTACAGCCTTTGCCCAAGATGACAAGCAGGACAAGAAGAAGCAGAAGGATCAGGAAGAGCGCCGCAAACGCGGTCAGGCCGAAAAGCTCAACAGCGTTTACAAACGCTGGCTCGACGAAGACGTGCGTTGGATCATCACCGACGAAGAGCGCAAGACCTTCAACGCGCTCAAAAATGACGAAGAGCGCGAACAGTTCATCGAACAGTTCTGGTTGCGCCGCGATCCCGATCCTGACACCGACACCAACGAGTACCGTGAGGAATACTACCAGCGCATCGCCTACTCCAACGAGAAATACACCAGCGGCATCCCCGGCTGGAAGACCGACCGCGGCCGCATGTACATCATGTTCGGCAAGCCCGATCAGGTCGAATCGCATCCGTCCGGCGGCAGCTATGACCGGCCCACCTGGGAAGGCGGCGGCACGACCTCGACCTATCCGTTTGAAATCTGGTGGTACCGCTACATCGAAGGCGTCGGCTCCGACGTGGAAGTCGAATTCGTTGACCCAACCGGTTCCGGCGAATACCGCATCGCGCGCAACCCGAATGAAAAGGACGCGCTGCTTTACACGCCCAACGCCGGTTTGACGCTGGCCGAAGAACTCGGCCTTTCGTCCAAAGCCGACCGCATCGCTTATGGCGGCATCGGCGGCGGCAATGGCCAAGGAGGCGGGCAACTGTTCGGCCAACGCGCCAAAGACAGCCAGTTCGAGCGCCTCGATTTGCTCGCGCGCATTTCACGTCCGCCCAAAGTCAAATTCAACGATCTGGCGGCGGCGGCGGAATCCGAATTGCCGAAGCCCAGCTTCGACGTATTGTCGGCGGCGTTGGTCATCAACTGCTTGCGCGTGACCGAAAATTCAGTGCTGACCTCGTTCACTGTGCAGATGGATAACACCGATTTGGTTTACAAGGACGTGGGTGGCATTTCGCAAGCGGCGGCCAACATCTACGCCAAGATCACGGCTGTTTCGGGCCGGCGCGCCGGTTTGTTTGAAGACGTCGTCACGTCGAGCTATGTGCCTGAAGCGCTGGAACTCGGCCAGCAATCAAAATCCGCCTATCAAAAGAACATCGTGTTGCCGCCAGGCAATTACAAGATTGACCTCGTGGTGCGCGACGTGAACAGTGGCAAGACGGGCGTTATCAAACAAGGCTTCGTCGTGCCGAAATACAACGAAGGCGAACTGGCGCACTCGACGCTGATCCTGGCCTCGCGCATCGAACCGCTCAACGGCAAGCTGCCGACGGGCCAGTTCGTGCTCGGCGCCTTGAAGGTGATTCCGAACGCGATGGCGGAGTTCAAGTCGGATCAAAACCTGGGTGTTTATATGCAGGTTTACAACGTCCAGATTGACCAGGCGACGCTGCGGCCGAGCGTGGAGATCGAATACGTCATCACGCAGCGCGACAAAGAAGTGTTGCGCATCAAGGAAGACGGCAAGAACGGCTTGAGCACGATCAACAGCCAGCAGATCACGCTGGCGCGCTCGATCCCGCTAAAGACGCTCAAGCCGGGCTTTTACGATTTGGCGATCGTGGTGACGGACAACGTCGCAGGCAAGAGCGTGACCTCGCCGAAAGACACCTTCCAGGTATTGCCTGCGCCGAAAGAGGCTGCGCAGGTGAAGTAGCGATTCGGTATTGCGAGACAAAGCAAAGCCCGCGAAGGTGGAACCTTTCGCGGGCTTTCT
>JAYUCP010000337.1:0-10935 GCA_043740245.1 Acidobacteriota bacterium
CAAATCAGTATTTGATTGCCCCCAAACACAAACGCCGCCAAAGGCCGTCAGACAGGCGAGCAGCGTCACAACAAACAACAAATTTTTGATCTTCATAAAACAATACCCGCGTTGGCGATTTTGGAGAGTGTTAAGCAAGAGCCACGGTTGCTGAAACGTTGGTGGAAGGGGCGATGCTGGGGCGTAATGAGTTCAGCGAAACCTGGCAGGGTGAATTTTTCAAATGTGTGCGGCTGCAACGATGAGCCGCTGCCAGGGATAAGTTGCCTGGAATTTTCGCCGCCTTGAGACTTTAATGTCCGGCCAGAAATATCTTGGCAAACTTGAGTGAGCAAAAGCCGCCAAGCATTACCGCCACGCACGCTGTTTGTGGCAGGAGCATTCATTGGATTCATCAACAACACCGCCGGCATCAAGCGCAAGAACCAGCACGCCCGCAACCACGCCGGCGCAATTCATGAACAGAGGCTATCTATTGGCCGCCAGCGCCGCGTTGCTTTGGGGCACGTCGGGCGTCACCGCGCGCTTTCTGTTCAACCACGACATTCGCCCCTTTGACCTGTTGCTGATTCGCACGGTCACCGCCGCGTTGTTGCATTGGCTGTGGCTGGGGTTGACGGCGCGCCATCTGTTGCGCGTCGAACGGCGCGACCTGCCGCGCCTGGCCTTGTTCGGCTTGATCGGTTTGGCCTTCAACCAGGGCTGTTATTACATCGCGTTGAAACTGACCAGCGTCGGGTACGCGCTGTTGTTTCAATACACCGCGCCGTTGCTGCTGATGGCTTATGGCGTCGTCGCCAAAACCGAACGGATGACCGCCGCCAAATTGCTGGCGGGATTGTTCAGCTTGTGCGGCTGCGCGTTGATGCTGCTGGGCCGGGCGGGCGGGCCCGCGCAGATTTCCTGGCGCGGCACGCTGGCGGCGTTGGGTTCGGCGCTGGCCTTTGCGTTTTACAGCGCCTATGGACAACGCCTCTTGCGGCGCTACGATGCGCGCACGGCGATGACCTATGCCTTCACGTTCGCCGCGCTGGCTTGGCTGTTGTTGCGCCCGCCCTGGTTGATCGAATGGCAACAGTTTGAGCGCGGCACCTGGGGGTTCGTCCTCTATCTCTCGGTTGTCACAGGCGTCGTGCCCTTTGGCTTGTACCTCGCCAGCTTGCGACATCTGGAACCGAGCCGCGCCAACCTGACCTCGGCGCTGGAACCGGTCATCGCGACAGCGCTGGCTTGGCTCTGGTTGGGCGAAAGGATGAGCGGCTGGCAAGTGCTGGGCGGTCTGGCCGTGTTGCTCGGCGTAGTCTTGTTGCAAATTGAAAGCCGGTTGCGCCTCGCCAAACACCCCGTCATCGAAAGCACAATCGAATAAGTGGACGAACAAAGCACAAAAGCATGGAGTTCAGGCTTCAGCCGTGTTCGTGATTTCCAAAACAGGCTGAAGCCTGAACTCCAGGCTCTTTGGCGTAATTCGCTGCTTCAATTCACGCCCAACAACTTGAAGCCTGCCCAGTAATACGGATGGCGATACTCCGCGCGTTGCAACAACGCGCGCGCAGCGATTTGCCAGGCCCGCGCCCGCGTCGGCAAAGACTGTGCGCGCAATTGCCGGTAAAATTCCTGCAGCAAAGCAGTCGTGCCAACGCCTTCCACCGGCCATTGATTCACGAGCAACGCGGGACAACCGGCGATAAAAAACGCCCAACTCGCGCCCACTTGTGCACGCCCGGTGTGCAACCGTGCCGGCGCGTTTTCAGCCGACGTGAAGGTCGCCAGCCGCGCCGCCAGTTTCAATTGCAGCACCTCGCGCAAGGTTAACATTCCGTCTTCCTTCGCATCACCAGCCAACGCCAAACCGGATTGCAACGGATTCACTTCGTCCAGCACGGCGGGCGCGGCGAAATGCAGCCAACGTGCTGGCGGCGTGGCGCTCTTGACGCGCTGTTCGCTGGCCTCAGCGCCAATGAAAGTTTGTTGACGCGCCGGATCGAATAATGAACTGACCGCCGCGGCTTCGGTTTCCGTTTCGGCAGCGACGGCGAAAGCTTCGCGTTGCAGCCGCGTCTTCAACCGCGTCAGCAAGTCAGCGCTCAGCGCCGGATTGGCAAGCGCCAAGAGCGTGTCAGCGGCGGCGTTCGGCTTCGCTGCGGCACGCCCGCCAGCGTTGGCGCGCGGCGCTGAGGCCGCTGGCTTGTTTGCGCCAGCCATCGTTTGCAAGGCCGTCACAGAAGGCGCGTAGGAAATCGCAAAGCCTTCAATCAAGTAATGCCCCTCGTCCGTCCGCAACGCGGCAAAGGGCAAATTCCAGAGGAAGCCATCCGGCGCGATGACCAGTTGGGTCTTGCCTTGCAACAATTCCCGCGCGGGCTGCAACAACGCTTCGTATAGCTCACGCAGTTGCGCATCCACCGCAGCGTCGCGCGCGGCCAGCGCCGTTTGCAATTGCGTAAGCCGCTGGTACAAATCGCTGCGATTGCTGCTGAGCGCAAAGATTTTCAGCGCGGGCGTCTTTACGCCAGGCACTTTGGTGAACACGAACAGCACCACGCGCTCTTCGGTTTCGCTGTAGGCCAGCAACGCGCCGCTCTCAGCGGTCGCCAACTGCCCGGCTTGCAGCGCCGTCAACGCCGGGCCTTCGCCACGCAGCGTTTTCAATTGCGGATGCGCGCGATAGAGGCGCAACAAGAATGCATCGTAGGCCGCGCGCATCTGTTGCCAGCGCGCGCTCAAATCCTGCACGCGCGTTTGGTTCGGCTGTTGCTTCTCAGCTTCGCGCGCGAGTTGTGCATTGAGCAGCGCGAGGTTGTTGAGCAGTTGCGTTTCGCGTGTCTGCTCGACCGCCGTCATCGCGTTGGTGATCCAGGCGCGCCCGCCGCGCAGCATCGTCAGCAAGCCGCGCTGTTTGGCGCGTTCGGCGAAATGAAAGGCCTCCGCGCCCTGCTTCAACTCCAGCAGCACATCCACCATTGCCAGATAGGGCCCGCTCTTGTTTTCGTTGGAGCGGCTCGCCTGCGTGCTGCCGGGCGTGGGACGTTGTTTTTCGATCAGCGTGATGGCTTCGCTCAAAGCCAGCCGCGCGAGGGGAAGCTGTTGCAATTGCTGCTGGCATTTGCCCGCGCGATAACGGGCGCGCCAGAGCAAGTCATCGTCTTCGGCCAGCTTGGCAAATTTCGCCGCTTCGTCTGCAACCGTCAGCGCTTTGTCGAACTCGTTCTGCACGTAATGCACGATGGCCGTGTTGAGCAGCACGTTGGCGACACCGGCGGGCAGGTTGAGCGCGGCGTATTCGGCGCGACTCTTTTCATCAAAGCTCAGCGCGTCGGCGTTGTGGTTCAACGCCTGATGCGCAATGCCCAAATCGAGCCAGGCGCTGGCGAGTTCGCGGCGGTCACCCAACTCCTCGCGCAGCTTCAAGGCCTCTTCATACAACTGCAAGGCGCGCGCGTAATCACCCAGCGCGAAGCAAGTGCCAGCGACTTTTTGCAAGCCGTAAGCCTCTTGCCCTTTGTCGCGCAGCAGCTTCCAGATGCTCAGATTGCGTTCGTAAGCAGGCAGCGCCAGCGCGTAATCGCCGTTGAGTACGTGCACCAACGCGCTGCCCTGCAAGGCGCTGGCGATACCGCTGGGATTGCCCGCGCGCTCTTGGGCCTGTTGGCTGAGTTGGTAATGTTGCAGGGCCTGCGCGAGATCGCCCTGGTTGTAATAGATGTTGGCGATGCTGTGCAGCACAAAACCCTTGTTGCTATGGCTGCCGCGGTCGCCGGTCTTGTCGTAACTTTCGAGCGCGCGCCGGTAATGTTCGAGCGCCAGCGCGTCAGCGCCCAATTCATAGGCCACGCGCGCGATTTTGACCAAGCGGCCCGCGTATGTCGCGGTCGTGTTGGGCGCGAGGAAATCGAGGCTGCGCCGGTATTGCGCCAAGGCTTTGACATAATCACCCGACTCATAATGCACATTGCCGATGGCTTCGAGCGTGTAGGAGACCTCGCCGCGTTCATTCAGCGCATCATAAATCGCCAACGCCTGTTGATATTCAGCCAGCGCGACTTTGGGCTGTTGCAACATCAAATGCGTCAGCCCCAGGCTTGACAGGGCTTTGGCGATTTCGGTCTGGCGGTTGAGTTGTTGTTCCAGCGCCAACGCTTTTTGATAAGCAACCAAGGCCTGTTTGTAATCACGCAGAAAGAAATGGCTGATGCCGGTGTTATGCCAGGCTTCGGCTTGCGATTTTTTGTCATTGAGCGCGTCAGCCACGGCCAACACCAACTGCAAGGTTTTGAGCGCCGTCTTGTATTGGCCGCTGGCGTATTGCCGGTCGCTCTGGCTCGCCAGCAATTGCGCCAGGTCAGGCGAAGCCAAGGCCCGCGCGGCATCCAGCAATGACGGCACTTCAGCATCTGTCGCGTTGAGGAACTCGAAAATCAACGCCGTGCCCAGCGGCTGTTCACGCACGATGCGCCACACCTCTTCTTTCACCAGCGCAAAGGCGATCTGCACGGGCGTCACCGTTGGTGTTTGTGTTTGCCGGTTGACGGCGCGGCGCTCGGTTTTGGCGTAAAGGCTGGCGCTTCCGCCTTGCTGTTTAACGCGCAAGATGGCGGGCGGCGTAAAGCTGAAATCGGACTCGGCAAAGCGGCGTCGCATGGTTTCGCGGCGCGCTTGGCGATCTTGTTCGAGGCCTGTCCAGAGCGCCATATGCGCGTCCAGGTCTGCGCTGGCCCAGGTTTCAAAGTAGCGCAAGACGACCGCGCGAATGGCCGCTTCGTCGGCGGTGGTGTTGGCAGGCTGTTGGGCGGCTTGAGCGGCGGCAACGGCCAGCAACACGAGGAAAAGTTTGGGCAAAGGGAATTTCATAGGCGCAGAGAATGCGAAGTGTTTGAGCGATTTCGTGGCTGCCCTGAAGGGGCAAAATTCAATAGCCGGGGGCATCGCCCCCGGAAAAACGCGCGGCTTGCCCGGCCCTGAAAGGGCCGCATTCAAATTCAAATGCGGCCCCTTCAGGGCCGAGGGTCATACGCACCGTACCGGGGGCGCGGCTATTGAATTTTGCCCTTTCAGGGCTTTGCTGGCAGCACAGCTTCAGCCATCAAAACGAGTGCGATGTTATACCGCCAAAGCAAAAAAAGGCGAAGCGCGCGCGCGCTTCGCCACCATCAGTTTTTGCCGTTTGTCAGGTAATTCGTTCAGCGTTCTTCGGGACGGCGCACCTTTTCTTCCTGCACGCGGTAGCCGAAGTTTTCGTCCTTGATCGTGTATTCGCTGGGAACCTTGAACAAGTATTCATCCGGCTCGACGCGCAGCAGGTTAGCCAGCCGGAAGACCGTTTCGCCGTGGCGCGGATCGCTCTGTTTGGTCATGACCGTGGTTTGCAGTTCGGGCGAATACCAGCGTTCGATGACGATTTCGATGGGCCGTTCGTTGCCGATCTGGCCGGCGGGGATGGTCGAAACCATGCGCGTGCCTTCGCACTCAACGCCTTCGATTAGTTGTTTGCCGAGCGACTCGCGGTTGAAGTTCATACGCGTCGCCCCGGCGGCAGTCGTCAACACGGCCCCGCTCGCCACTTTGTTTGTGAACTCAAGCTCAGCGGCTTTTTTCTTCGCCAGCGCGCTAGCTTCGTCATCGCCGCCATCGAGCGTGAAATTGAAAGTCAGCACGCCTTGCACCTTGACCGGGTTGCCTTGCAATTCTGTCGGTTTGAATTGCCATTGGCGCGCGGCACCCAACGCCGCGTCGCGCAACAGCGGATGGCCGTTGACCACGGAGGCGTCAATCACGTCGCCTTTTTCGCTGACGGTGATTTGCACTTGCACTGCGCCTTCAGCACGCGCAGCCTTGGCGGCGGCCGGATAGGGAGGCTGGACTTTGCGCAGGGCGCTGCCTTGCAAGACGCCGCCTGAAACTTTGATCTGTTTGGGCGCTTCGCCAACCGTGGTAGTAACCGCTGTGGCGGCGCCGCTGTTTGTACGCAAAGCGCCACCCGCGATAGCAACAGATGCACCCGGCAAGCGGCTGCGGCGCGCGATACGCTCTTTCTGATCGAGCACATAGGTCGCGCCTTCGACAGGGTCGCTGATGATCGTCGTGCTCGGCATGTTTTCCGTGCCGATCCATTCCGACAAGCCGCCGGGTATCACACTTTGTTCGCGCCGCGTGCGGCCCTGGCCGTCGCGGTAAACCATGCTCGAATTGCGGCGTGTCAGGCGATTGCCATCGGCCAGCGTTTGCGTGAACTCGGTCACGCTCTCAGCCGAATAGGGCGCGCCTTTGACAACCTTGCTGTCAAAACTCTCGGTCGCCATAAAGCCGAAGGTGCCGCCGCCGCTGCCGCCCTGGCCGCCGACAAAAACGCCTGGCGTGCCTTGCGTATAGGCGAAGCTCTTGCCATCAGCGCCCTGCCAGGTGGAAGTCGTGCTGCCGAAAAAAACAGCCGTCCCGTTGGCCGGTTCAGGCGTGCGTACAGTGAAGGTCGCCGCGCCGTTGCCGGAAGGTTGGACAACAACGCGCTCAATGGTTTGCTCAGTGGTTTTGGGTTTGGGTTTGTCTTGCGCGGTAATGCTGGCGCTTTGAGCGACCAGCGCAAAGGCGCAAGCCGTGGAGACGAAGGCTTGTTTGCGTTTGTTCATAGCAGGCTCACTTTCATTCAGGTTAAGTGTCAGTAGCCCGACCGTGAGCGAGGGCTTGCTTGGTGCTTAGTCCGATCAAGCTTGCCCTCGCTCATGGTCGGGCTACTGACACGGCGGAAATAATCTGCGGCGGTTCAAAATCGGTTTGGACGAAACGGATCGCGCGCGTCTGTCCGTCGGGGCCGATCAACAGATCGGCTTTGACCGGTTCAGCCGCGCGCTCAAAACTCATGGGCAAGCCGAAACGCGACAACATCACGCGCGGCACTTCGACGCGAATGGTTTGCAGTCCGGCGGTTTTCGGCAGCGCTTCATTGGGATTCAGCGGCAAAAAGTCTGTCGCAATTTCACTCTCGACCAGGTAACGCTCGATGCGGTAACGCGGCGCGGCGGGTTTGGTTTTGACCCGCAGGCGCTTGTGTTCAGGCAGCGGCGCGGGCTCGGAATTCTTTGGCGCGGACGCCATAGGCCCCGGCGGCGCTGGGCTGTTCGCCAGCGTTGGCGAAGCTTGTTGCCGGCCTGCTTCATTCCGCGTGTCACGCAACGCCGCGTAAGCAAACAATCCGAGCAGCAACGCGGCGGCGGCCAGCGGCCAACCCAGCCAGTGCTGGCGCGGCCAGTGCTGGCGCGGCTGCGCGGCAACCAGCGGCACAACTGTTGGATTGTTCTGCTGGCGAAAGGCTGCCAGCAACGCGCTCTCAACGCGCGCGGGCGCGCCGAGCGATTGTTCATGCAACGCCAGCGCGCACAGGCCTTCTGACAAGCCGCGCGCTTCGGTCAGCCGCGCGGCGCACGGCGCGCATTCGCCTGCGTGCGCGGTTGCTTGCGCACGCAAGTCTGCCTCCATTAGCTCAGCGCAGAGTTGATGCCGCGCCAATTCACGGACTGTTTGTTCAAATTCCTGGCACTTCATAAAGCACACCATATTCATGTTTGACGGCGACGGTCGCCGCCCCTGTTTCCAACGCATGCAACCCGCGCAATTTTTCCGCCAGCAAAGCCCGGGCGCGATGCAGCCGCGAACGCACCGTGCCCACCGCGCAACCCAGCGCGGCGGCGGTTTCCAAATAACTCAACTCGTGCAGATCACACAGCACGACGACTTCGCGGTAATGCAGCGGCAGCGCCAACACGGCCTGGCGCACGGCGTCAATCGTTTCCTGCCGCGTCAAATCGCCCAGCGGATTGCCCGCGTCAACCAGCGCATAACTGTCGTGGTCTTCATCAGCATTGGGCCACGGCGCGAAATTGCGTTCGCGTTCCAAGCGCCGCAAGACCTGATTGCGCGCGATGCCGAACAAATAACTCGCCAGCGAACAGCGCCCCGCGTCGTAACGTCCGCCCTCGCGCACAAGGGCGAGAAAAACTTCCTGCGTCACGTCTTCGGCCATCGCCGTTGACCCGCTCATGCGCAACGCAAACCGATAGACCGCGCTCTGGCGACGGCGATAGAGCGTGACGAAGGCGGCTTCGTCACCCTGGCTCGCGCGGCGCCACAACTCGCTGTCGGTGAGTTTGTCCAGGTCGGTTGCGCTCAGCATCGTTCGCTCGGATTACCAGCTTTTGTGCCCGCCAGCTTTTGTTCGCGGTGAATGATTCTAACCGGTTGACGTTGGTATTTCCCGTTGCGCGGCGCATAAGTTCCAAAAAAAATCGGCCCGCGCGCTTGCCGAAAAAAGCGCGAATCAGTAGGCTGCGCGCCATGAAACGAACTCCGCCTGAAACATTGCCAACAACAGCCCAACCGCCGCGCGGCACGAGCGACAATCTCTGCAAACGGCTGGCCGAGGAATATCCCGATCAATTCGCCCGCTGGCTGTTCGGCGTGCGCGGCAAGGTCAAGGTAGTCAAGACCGAAATGAGCCGCGAGCCGATCCGTGCCGACTCGGCCATCTTTTCGCGCGCCGCCCGCGAGACCTTGCACGCCGAGTTTCAGGGCAGCTTGAAAAGCGCCGTGCCGGTGCCGCTGCGCATGCTCGACTATTTCGTCGGCTTCAAACGGCAAAACCCAAAACAACACGTGCGCCAGGTGCTGGTCGTGCTCAAGCCTTCGCGCAAGCCGGTGCCCGACCGTTACGAAGACGCGCGCACCGTGCACATTTACGACGTCGTCAGGCTCTGGGAACAAGACCCGGCGGAGTTGCTGGAACACGCAGGGCTGTTACCGCTGGCGACACTGTGCCGCGCCGAGTCGGGCGAAAAATTGCTCAAGGAAGTCGCGGCGCGCATCGAACACCTCGAATCGCGTGAGCAGCGGCGCGAGACGCTCAACTGGGCGCGCATAATGGCAGGTTTGCGTTATGATACGGACCTGATATACGAAATACTGAAGGAGAGCGATATGTTAGAAGAATCGGTCGTTTACCAAGACATTCTCAAAAAAGGCGAGCGGCGTGGCAAACAGCAAGGCTGGCAACAAGGTTTGCAACAAGGCGTCGAGCAAGAGGCGCGCAAACTGGCGCTGCGGCTGTTGGAGGCGCGCGTTGGCGATCTGTCGCGCAGCATGCGGCAACAGGTCGAACGGCTGCTGGCGGAACAGTCTGAAGCTTTGTTTGAGGCGCTGGTCAAGCTCCAAATCCAAAGCAAAGCGGATTTGACCCGCTGGCTCAAACAGCACAGACAATAAACGCGGAAAACCGCGCGTTGAGTGAGGCGTTTCGTTAGTCAGCGCATCAAGCAGCGCCGCGACACTCTGCGCTCCACATTCCACCATTCGCCAGAAGGCCCAGAAGGCCCAGAAAGCAATGATGCGCAACGTACTGTCATTATTCGTCTGTCTCACCGCGCTGCTCAGTTGGGGCTGGCATTCATCCGGCAACATTCAATCCATGCCCCGCCTTCTAGTCTTCTCAAAAACCACCGGCTTTCGCCACGATTCAATTCCTGACGGCCTCGCCGCCATACGCCAGCTCGGCCAGCAAAACGGCTTCGACGTTGACGCCACCGAAGACGCCACCACCTTCAACGACGCGAATCTGGCTCGCTATCAAACCGTCGTTTGGCTGTGCACCACTGGCGATGTGCTCGACACTCAACAGCAGGCCGCGTTTGAACGCTATCTGCGCAATGGCGGCGGTTTCGCTGGGATTCATTCGGCCACTGATACTGAATACGATTGGCCCTGGTACGGCGGGCTGGTGGGCGCATACTTTCAGGATCATCCGGCCATTCAACGCGCGACGTTGCGCGTTGAAGACGGCGCGCATCCTTCAACAACTTCCCTGCCCGCCGCTTGGGATCGCACCGATGAGTGGTACAACTTCCGTCTCAATCCGCGCGGGCGCGTGAAGGTATTGGCGACGCTGGATGAGCGCACGTATAGCGGCGGCGGCATGGGCGCGGATCATCCGCTGGCGTGGTGCCAGTTGTATGACGGCGGGCGCGCCTGGTACACGGCGGGCGGGCATACAAGTGAGAGTTACAGCGAGCCGCTCTTTCGGCAACATTTGTTGGGCGGGCTTCAATTCACGGCAAAGATCAAAGACGGCGCGTGTGCGGCACTGGCGGCGGCTTCGGCGGCGAGCTTCCGGCCTGACGTGTTGGCGGGCGAATCCATTGCCACGATTTTTGGCAGCGCGTTGACCACGGCAACCGTGAGCGCAACGGCCACGCCGCTGCCGGCAACATTGAGCAACACAGCCGTGCGCTTCAAAGACAGCGCGGGCATTGAACGGTTGGCCCCGCTGTTTTTCGTTTCGCCAACGCAGATCAATTTGCAGGTGCCCGCCGGGCTCGCCAATGGCGCGGGCCTTTTCACCGTGGTGAAAGCGGATGGCACTGCGCCCAGCGGCACGGTGACAATCAATGCGCTCGCGCCCGCGCTGTTTGCGGCCAATGCCAACGGGCAAGGCGTCGCGGCGGGTTTGGCGCTGCGGGTGCGCGACGACCTGCGCGCGTTTGAGCCGTTGGCGCGCTTCGACACGGCGCTCAACCGCTACGTCGCCGTGCCCCTCGAGATGAGCCAGCCGAATGAACAAGTCTTTCTCGTGCTCTTTGGCACCGGGATGCGGGCGTTGACGCCGGCCAGCGCCCGCGCGCTCAAACTCGGCGGGCTGGACGTGCCGCTGCTTTTCGTGGGGGCGCAAGGCGAGTTGGTTGGCGTGGATCAAGTCAACAGCGCGCCATTGCCGCGCGCGCTGGCGGGCCGGGGCGAAGTGGATGTCGTACTGACGGTGGACGGCAAGCTGGCGAATACGCTGCGCGTCCAATTTAAGTGAAGCCTGTGCAAATAAAAGCGGGGTGTTTTCAATGTACTGGGTACGCGGATGACGCGGATGCGGCGGATTCGCGCGGATCAATCAGCCTAACGAAT
>JAYUCP010000338.1:0-10932 GCA_043740245.1 Acidobacteriota bacterium
GTCGGGCGAATTGAAGGCCGGCGAAGCGCGTAAGCTCGAAAAAGAGCAGAAGGAAATTCAGCAAGAGAAAAAAGAGGCGCGCGCCGATGGCACCGTGACGGGCGCTGAGCGCAAGGACATACAGAAGGACCAGAATAAGGCGAGCCGGCACGTTTACAAGGCCAAGCACAATAACAAAACCCGCAAGTAAGCCGCCGAGCGTTTGAGCATGCCGTGTCAGTAGCCCGCGCGTGAGCAAGGGCTTGTTTACACCAGTCGGGCCCTTGCTCACGCGCCGGGCTACTGACACGGGCAGTCACGCTTGAATTACGAAGAACAATCCAACCTGCGCCCCCAACCTGCGCAAACGATAAGCGCAAACGCGGAAGTAACCGTCCGCTCCCGCCGTAACAACAATCACAACCAAGAGAAGAAGGGAGAATTATATGAAAGGCATTTTGCATTTCTTAGCGATCAGTGTGTTCACATTCGTCCTGTCGGCGAATGCGTTGAGTCAAACCATCAACCTGGAAAGCGCCGAACTGCGCGAAGCTGCTGGTAAACGCACCGTCAATCTGCGCGTCGCAGGCGTCGCGCGCGAAGTCATCGTTTATCGTCCCGCCAACCTGCCCGCGAACAAACCCGTGCCGGTCGTCTTTGTCTTTCACGGCACGGGTCAATCAGGCGAGTTGGCCTACGACAATTTCGGCTGGCAGGAGAAAGCCGACGCGGAAGGTTTTATGGCCGTGTTCCCGTCAGCGTTGCGCTATCACGTCTTTGACGAGACGCTGGTGCAGAACGGGCAGGTCTTGCACGATGTGCAACGCCACACCACCAAGTGGAATTACTTCGGCTTCGAGGAAAAGCTCGATCCGGCCTATCCCAATCAGCCTTTGTATGACGATGTGAAATTCGTGCAGGCGATCATCGAATTGCTGACCAAGTATTACGCGCCAGTATTGCGAGTGGATGCCGAGCGTTTTTATGTGACGGGCTTTTCCAATGGCGGGCAGTTCGCGCAACGCTTGCTGGTGCAGATGTCGGATGTCTTTGCGGCCTTCGCGTTGTGTTCGATTGGGCGCGGTTTTGATGCTGCGGATTTCGCGCACGCCAACGATTACACCAACGCCCCGTTTCAACCGCGCGCGGTGCTGCACATGATTGGCGAACTCGATCCGAAGCTGAATTACGCCGCGCAGGTCGAAGCCTTCCCGCTGGACGAATCGGCAGCCGCGCCGGGCACGTGGACGAATTTCGTGATGCAAAGCTTTGTGCAATTGCTGGGGCTGTCGTCTGAGTACGCTTACAAACGCACGGCGCGCGCGTCGGTGTTTCACTATGGCGGAACCGGCGCGACGACGTACGATTTCGTGATCGTCGAAGGCATGCGCCACATCTATCCGAACGGCGAAAACTTCGGCTTCCAGGCAGTGGATGTCTTCTGGCCGTTTATGAAACAGCATCACCGCTAAGCCCCGTCACGGTTGAACCGGTTTGGTCAGTACCTCCAACCGGTTCAGCCGTTGCAACGCCTCTTCTGCATTCGCCCCGCACATCTCTTCACTCGGCCGCAAGCCCACACAAAACGCCGGACGCTCCGGCAAGCCGAATAGTTGGCAACGATTGTCCGCCGTCAATTGCACACAGCGCACACCCGCCGGTTTGCCGTCCGGCATGCCAGGGATGGGTGAATTGATTGAGGGCGCGATGCAGCAAGCGCCACAGCCGCTGCGACAATCCATAAGCGGACCTCTTTCAAACGCCAAGAGGCCAAGAGCGCCAAGTTTGGCTCACTAACATTGCTATGTTTCGTTTTCGTCTTGGCGCTCTTGGCCTCTTGGCGTTTGAGCCAGTATCCCGTTCATCCTGCAACAATCCCGTCAATCCTGTCTGACCTCTTCTGCCAGTTGCGCCAACGCAACCGCTCCCAACACGCCCGCACGATCCCCCAAGCCCGGCGGCACGATGTATTCATCAATGCGTTCGGCAAGCTGCGGCATCTGCAAATAGCCGTTCAAAAACTTCTGCACTTCAGGCCGCAAGGCCGCGAAGACTTGCGGCTGATGCATTACACCGCCGCCCAGGATGATGCGTTCGGGCGAAAGAATGCAGATCAGATTGACGACGGCCTGGGCCAGGTAATGCGCTTCCAAATCCCACGCGGCGTGTTCGACCGGCAAAGTCTCAGCCCGCGCGCCCCAGCGTTTTTCCAGCGCGGGCCCGGTTGCCAATGCTTCCAGACAATCTGTGTGAAAGGGGCAAGCGCCCGCAAACGCATCGCGCGCCGCGTCACGCCGCAGCAGCATGTGGCCCATCTCAGGATGCAAGAGGCCGTGCAACAGCTTGCCGTTGACCAGTGCGCCGCCGCCGATGCCGGTGCCGATGGTCAGATAGACAAAGGTGTCCAACCCTTGCGCCGCGCCCCAACGCCATTCGCCCAGCGCCGCCGCGTTGACATCGGTGTCGAAGCCGACCGGCACGTTAAACGCCGCGCGCAACGGCCCGACGACATCGGTGAATTGCCAGCCCGCCTTGGGCGTCGTCGTGATGTAGCCATAGGTCGGCGAGCCCGCGTGCAAATCAATTGGCCCAAACGAACCGACACCGATGGCTTTCAACGCAGGGAACTGCCGCAAGAACGCGATCACCTGGCCGATAGTTTCCGCTGGGGTGGTGGTGGAAAAGCGTTCGAGCGCCGTGATGTCATCCGGGCCGCTGCCCACGGCGCACACCCATTTGGTGCCGCCTGCTTCGATGCCTGCGTACATAGGTTCGCTCCTTCTGCGTTTACCAGCGGGCCATAACGGAGTTGCTTTGTTTGCTGTTAAAGGGGCGTAACAAGCCTTGAGATTTCGGCTAACTTGCGCGCCAGAAATTCCGCCTTGTCCGTGTCGTAGACAAGCAGGTCGCGGAATTGTTGGTATAACTCCGAAAGCTCGTCCAGTTCTTTTATTTCCGCCCGGCGCGGCACGCCGGTGAGATTGGCGTGATCCTCGGCTGTTTTAACAACTTCAAGCAGCAAGTTATAAACATCCGCGACCGCCAGTTCCACGACGCCGTAGGTTTTGCTGAAAGGCCGCGTGCTTTGTTCCGGCGTAAACCCCACGGAAAGGCCGAGCCAGTCATTTTTGGGCCGGCGCCAAAAGGCTTCCGGCTGAATCTCTTGGGTCTCTGGATGAAGGTAGGCTTTTTTGAGTAGTGCGCGGTAGACGAACGCGTGATCTGGCTGTAAATCAGGCATCGGCAGTTACCCTCTCTCAACTTTCATTTGGCAATGAGCCAAGCCAACCAAGCCGTCAGCTTTTCTATTTCAACCCCATAATCAACACCGTGCTCCTGTTGATGCTGATGATAGATATAAGACTTGCCTGCGGCGGACGCCGCGCAATTCAGCGTAACTTCTTTGTCGTCCAGCTTCCAGCGTAACCTGAGCCCGCCGATTCCATCCGGAATAACATACGAGTGCGGGAGTTTGCCAAGCTGCTCGTCGGAGCACGCGTTGCGAAGTAATTCTTCGGCCAACGAGCGGGCCTGCGCGCTGGGTCTGAGGTACTCTTCATCGTAATCGTCGCTTTGCATTACCTTGTCTAGCTCAAGCAGCAATGACGAAATGGGGTTTGGCGCAGGCAGAAATTCGGGAAATTCCACTTGGTTATCTGTTTCTTCCGGTAACAACTCTAGCGCCGATGTTTGCTCTTCCACTTGGCTCATGGGTTGGACTCCTTTCGTTTCACAACCGCACCGCAACCTGCTGTCGTAATTTCGTATAAACCGCGCGAATTCTCGCTCAGCACGGTAACGAGGTCAACTTGCCGGTCAGAATGGCATGCGCCGCGCCGCCCACGCGCCGCCCGCCTGCGCCAACGCGGGCGAGAGCCGCGTCAACCAATCAATTGCCGCATAATCCAAACTGAGCCGCACACGCGCGGCGTTGCGTGTGATGCCGCGCACGACTTGCCGCGCGACACGTGCGGCGGGGATGGCGCGGCTGGATAAGAACTCGGCTTCGGCCTGCCGTTGCGCTTCGCTGGCTGCGCGGCCATCGCGCAGGATGTTGGTTTGCACCGGCCCCGGATAAACGACCGTCAAGCCCGCGCGCGTGTCAGCCAATTCCATGCGCAACGCCTCGCTGAACCCGCGCACGGCGAATTTCGACGCCGAATAGGCCGACTTGCCCGCAAAGCCCAGCAGCCCGAATGAACTGCACAACGTGACGACGTGCGCTTCGGATTCTTTGAGCAACAGCGGTAGAAAGGCTTTGCAGCAATAGACCGTGCCCCAGAAATTCACGCGCATCAGCCACTCGAAATCCGCGAGACTTGTTTCCAGAAAGCGTCCGGCGACCGAGACGCCCGCGCTGTTGACCAGCAAATGGATGTGGCCGTGCGCTTGGCTCACCGCTTCGCACAACGCTGTGACTTGTTCAACCGCGCCGACATCGTATGCGTGCGCGGTGATGCGCGTGCCGCTCGCGGCGAGTTGTTGTTGCGCGTCACGCAAGCGGTCGGCGTGGCAATCCACCAGCGCCACGTCGCAACCACGCCGGCTCAACTCTGCGGCCAGCGCCAAGCCGATGCCGCTGGCCCCGCCGGTCACGACCGCTGTTTTGTGCGTGAAGTCTTTGATGGGCATGCGTCAATGCCTTCCCTTTTGATTGGCCCAAACCGGCTGGCCCGCGACGTAAACCGCCGCCGGATGTTCCAGCCCAGCGAAGTAGGCGAGTTCGCGGTAATCGGCGCAATCGTGAATCACGAAATCGGCGCGCTTGCCTGCCTCCAACGAACCGATCTCAGCCCCGCGCCCCAGGCTGTAGGCCGCATTGATCGTCGCCGCTGTGACGGCTTCGGCGGGCGTCATTTTCATCTGTGTGCAAGCCAGCGTCAGCACCAACAGCATTGACGCCACGGGCGAAGAGCCGGGGTTGAAATCGGTGGCGATGACGACGGCTAGTCCAGCCTCGATCATCGCGCGGGCATTTGGATAACGCGTCGCGCCAATCATCAGCACCGAGGCGGGCAACAAGACGGGCTGCACGCGCGCCGCTTGCAGCGCCGCGATGCCCGCCGCGTCAGCGTATTCCAAATGATCGGAGGTCACCGCGCCCAACTCAGCCGCCAGCGCCGCGCCGCCATTCAGCGAAAGCTGATCGGCGTGCACGCGCAGCTTCAAGCCAAGCCGTTGCGCGGCGGTCAGGATGCGGCGTGATTCGTCCACGCTGAATGCGCCCGCTTCGCAAAACACGTCGCAATACTCGGCCAGGCGTTCGTGCGCGACGCGCGGCAACATCTCTTCGATCACCAAAGCAACGTATTCATCACGGCGTCCGGCGAATTCACTCGGCACCGTGTGCGCGCCTAGGAAGGTCGGCACATAACCGAGCGGCGTCTCGGCGTTCAAGCGCCGTATCGCGCGCAGCATTTTCAATTCGTCAGCAACGCTCAACCCATAACCAGATTTCGCTTCGACCGTCGTCGTGCCGCAGCGCAGAAACCATTGCGCGTAACGCTGGCCCGCCGCGACCAATTCGTCTTCGCTGGCGGCGCGCGTTTTGCGCACGGTTGATTTGATGCCGCCGCCCGCCGCTGCAATTTGTTGATACGTCGCGCCAGTCGCGCGTAATTCAAATTCGTCAGCACGATTGCCCGCAAAGACCGGATGCGTATGTGCATCCACAAAGCCCGGCAACACGATGCGCCGTTGCGCGTCAAGCACTTTGCAATCGTCATCCAGCCAGGCTTCGATTTCGGCGCGTGTGCCGGTGCGTTCGATCACGCCGTCGCGCACGAGCATGGCGCCATCGTAAATGATGCCGAGTTCGCGCATAGACACACCCGTGCGCGGAGCGGCCGGGCCTGCCAAGGTGACAAGTTGTGAGCAGCCAACGACCGCCAGTTGATCCGGCATGGGCAAGCAGTTGATTTATTTCCCCGCTGACGCAGGAATGGAGTGGATGTATTCGTTCAGGAACCTGTTTTCTTCGTCCTTCTCTTCAAGCTCGACTTGCAACAGATCACGCAGCGAGATGAAGCCCAGCAGATGGCTGTCTTCCACGACTGGCAGATGACGGCATTTGGCCTGCTGCATTTTGCGCAGCCCTTCTTCCAGCGTGTCTTGCGGTGCGCTCACCACAATGTTGCGGGTCATCACGTCAGCCAGCCGCGTCCGGTCGGCAGGCACGCCCGGGACGACGATGCGGGTCATCAGATCACGTTCAGAAAAGACGCCCACTACGCGCTCGCCATCGAGCACGGCTGCCGCGCCGACGCGTTTGTCCGTCATATAGCGCGCCGCTTCGAGCACTGTCATTTCCTGTTTGAGCGAGTAAACCTCCCGTCCACGGATGATGGAATTCAAAGTGTTCACAGTGTCCTCCTTTATTGGTGGCTTAGTTGAGCGCCAGGGGCGCTGACGAGTTTGGGAAGCGAGAGAACGCAACAAAACTGGCCGGATTCTAGGACGAGTGAGGCATAAGCACAATCACCAACGGGCTTTTGCCGCGCGGAAATCAAGCGAACGGAAGCGGCGCTGCTTTTCAGGCGGGTGGGCCTAAACGGCACGCCAGTCCGGCGGCAAACGACAACAGACATTGCGCTGTCACCATCACCGTCACATTGGCTACATCCTGCGTCGGGTCAACTTCGACCAAATCCATCGCTTTGACTTTTGGGTGCCGTCCGCACAACCAGGCGGCGCGGCGCACTTCCCAGGGCTGCAAACCGCCGGGACGCGCGCCCGGACAGGCCGGGGCAAAGGCGCGATCCAGCACGTCTACATCAAGGTCGAAGTAAATCGTCTGACAGCGTTGCGACAGATATTCCAACGCCGTGCTGACGGCGCGTTCGATGCCTTGCGCGCGCAGCTTGTCCAGCGTGACGACGTTGATGCCCGCGTCACGCGCGACTTGGGCGTAAGCCTGCGAATTGGCGAAGCCCAGAATGCCGAGTTGCACGATGTGCGCGCCGGGCAAGCCGTCCGCGAGGAGCGCGCGCACCGGGTTGCCGTTCGACAGCCCGTTGCCCAGATCGCGCAGGTCAAAGTGCGCATCCAGCGTCAACAGCCCGACATCATTCAACGAATCGCTCACGCCGTGCACGCCGGGCCGCGTGACGCCGTTGTCGCCACCGAGCACGATGACCGCGTCGGCCTGTTGCGCGGCTTGCTTGACGGCGTCTCGCAGCGGCGCAAAAGCGTCTTCGAGTTTTGTCTCCGCCAACGGCAGATCGCCGTGATCGTTGACGGCCAGCGCCCACAGGTCTACGTCAGTCTCGCTGTCATAGGTGCTGAAGCGGCGCAAGCAGTCGCGCACGGCTTGTGGCGCAAGGTCGCTGCGTCCCGGCGTGACCGAACCCAAACGCACAGGCGCGCCCAGCACGGCCAGGTTGCCGAGTGTTTGTTTGAAGTGGTCGCCCGCCAGCCAGGCGCTGGCGCGCGGCCAAAATGGATCGTCAGTGAGTTGGGTTTGCATACGGCTGCAAATCTAACGCGCTTTGGCGCGTGCGCAAAGCTCTAACGCACCCCTGCGGCAAACAAACCAAAAGAAGGCTGAATCGTTCACGCCAATTGACGCTTGACGATTCAGCCTTCCAGCTTCGGCCCGGGCACTGCGCGGAATTGTGCCCTGCCGAAATTCGTGACACCCGTCACCTGTGCGGGGCTTCCAACGTTGCCACGTGCGATTGCGGGATGCAGGCACGTGGCACGCGCGACGCTCAGGCGGCGGTTGCACCTGAAGGTTTGTGAACCCAGCGCGATGAGGCCCTGCAACGTGGCGCAAGATAGCGGAAGCAGACCGCCAAGTCTTAAATGGCCGTTGAAAGTTTCTTGAAAGAATTTTGAAAGAGGTTATCCGCTGCCTGTTCAACAGCTTGACTGCCTGACACAAAGTTGTCGCACTCAAGACTTTTCGCGCGCGCGCATGGCTTAATCAGGGTGTCAGGGTGCTGACATCCTGAATTTTAATCATCGCAGCCTCCTTGGTTTGCCTCTTGGTTTTGATGATGGGGATGAACAAAGCAACCCCGCCGATTATGGCCGAGCGCTGAGAACAGAATGCCCAAACAAACGCGTCACATTTACGAATTCGCCCCTTACCGCCTCGACCCGGTCGAGCGCATGCTGTGGAAAGGCGAACTGCCCGTGGCGCTCACGCCGAAGGCCTTTGACACCCTGGTCGTGCTGGTCGAAAACAACCGCCACGTGATGACCAAGGAAGAGTTGCTCGAAACGATCTGGCCTGACACTTACGTCGAAGAAACGAACCTGGCCCAGCACGTTTCCATGCTGCGCCGTGTGCTGGGAGAGAAACCGGACGGGGGGCAGTTCATCGAAACCGTTCCCAAGCGCGGCTACCGTTTCGTTGCCACGGTCAAAAAAACCAAACTCGAACCCACCCGCACCAGCCTGGTGGCAGCCGCGTCCACTCCAGTCCCGGCCAAGAAGAAAAACGGCGACCTGGCACAACGCGAAACGACACCCCCCGTCAATGGCAAAGAACAAATCTTCCTGTCCACGATTCAACCCGGCGCGCGCTTTGGCCGCTACGAGATATTGTCGCGTATCGGTGTCGGGGGCATGGGCGAAGTTTATCTGGCCAACGACACACAACTGGAACGGCGAGTGGCGTTGAAAACGCTCTCGTCCGAATACACCAACAACCAGCAATGGTTGCGCCGCTTCGTTCACGAAGCCAAAGCCGCCAGCGCGCTCAACCACCCGAACATCCTGACCATTCACGAAATCGGCCAGACGGGGGGCCGCCATTTCATCGCCACCGAATACATTGACGGCCAGACCTTGCGGCAACAGATGGCGCGCGGCGCGCTGACGGGTGGCTTGAAATTGCCGCAAGCCCTGAACATCGCCAGCCAGGTCGCCAGCGCGCTCGCCGCCGCCCACGCCGCCGGCATCACCCACCGCGACATCAAACCCGAAAACATCATGCTGCGCACCGACGGCTACATTAAGGTGCTCGATTTCGGCCTCGCCAAAACCAGCAAGCAATCGGCTGTTTCCACCACCTCGCTTTACAACACAGACCCCGGCACGGTGAATTACATGTCGCCCGAACAAGCGCGCGGCCTCGAAGTAGACGGGCGCAGCGACGTCTTCAGCCTGGGCATCGTGCTTTACGAAATGCTCTCGGGCCGCCCGCCCTTTCAAGGCGAACCACCCAGCGATGTGATGGTGGCGATTCTGGAACACGAACCGCCGCGGTTGGCCCGCAGTCTGGACAATGCGCCGCCCGAACTGGAACGCATCGTCAACAAGGCGCTGCGCAAAGACCGCGACGAACGCTATCAAACCGTCAAGGACTTCCAACTCGATCTGAAAAGCCTGTTGCAGGAAATGGAACTGCAAACGCGGCTGGGCGACGCGTGGGGCGAGATCAATCTGGCGGGCACGACGCTCGTCCAAGCGCGTTCCGGCAGTAAAGAAATCCCTAGCCAAGAAGAGCAACAGTTCATCCCCGAAATCCACTACACGCGCAGCGGCGACGTCAACATCGCCTATCAAGTCATCGGCGAAGGCCCGCTCGATCTGGTCTTCGTGATGGGCTGGGTCTCGCATCTCGAATGGTTTTGGAAAGAGCCGAGCTTTGCGCAATTCCTGAATCGCCTCGCTGCATTCGCGCGCGTGATCCTCTTCGACAAACGCGGCACGGGCCTCTCTGACCGCGTCCCGCTCAACGAATTGCCCACGCTGGAACAGCGCATGGACGATGTGCGCGCCGTGATGGAAGCCGCCGGCTCAGAGAAAGCCGTGCTCTGCGGCATTTCGGAAGGCGGCCCGCTGTGCAGTTTGTTCTCGGCCACCTATCCCGAAAAGACCACCGCGCTGGTGATGATCGGCAGTTACGCGCGCCGCCTCTGGGCCGAAGATTACCCCTGGGGCCCGACTGAGGAACACCGCGAACATTTCTTTGAAGAGATTCGCCAGCACTGGGGCGGCCCCATCGGCATTGAAGACCGCGCCCCCAGCCGCGCCGACGATCCGCAGTTTTGCAAGTGGTGGGCGACTTATCTGCGTATGGGTGCCAGCCCCGGCGCCGCCCTGGCGTTGACGCGCATGAACGCCGAGATTGACATCCGCCCCGTGTTGCCCGCGATTCAGGTGCCGACGCTGGTGCTGCATCGCACGGGCGACAAGACCTTGCGCGTCGAAGAAGGCCGTTACTTGGCCGAACAAATTCCCGGCGCAAAATTCGTCGAACTGCCCGGCATAGATCATCTGCCCTTCGTCGGCGATCAGGAATCCATCCTCGGCGAGATCGAAGAGTTCCTGACCGGCGTGCGTTACGCCACCGAAGTGGATCGCGTGCTGGCCACGGTGCTGGTCGCGCACTCTGTCGGTTCGGCGGCGGATACCGAACGCCTCAACGATTCGCGCTATCACGAATTGCTCAATCGCCATCAGGCGCACGTCAAACGCGAAATCGAAATGTTCAAAGGCCACGCCGTCCAAATCGGCGGCGAACTCAATGGTGGCCAGATCATCGCCACCTTTGACGGCCCCGCCCGTGCCATTCGCGCCGCCTGCGCCATCCGCGATTCGGCGCGCCGCTTGGGCATCAAGCTGCAAGTTGGCTTGCACACCGGCGAATGCGATGTGATGAAAGACCGCGTCGGCGGCCCCGCCGTCGAACTCGCCACCCAGATCGCCACCCAGGCCGCCATCGGCGAAGTGCTCGTTACCAGCACCGTCAAAGACCTCGTCGCCGGTTCCGGCATACGCTTCAGCGAACGCGGCGCGGCGACGTTGGGAGCGTTGGGCGAATGGCGGCTCAGCGCGGTCGAGCGTTGAAAGGTGTAGGGCAAACTGTTAGTTTGCCCCGGTCTCGGCGGCTGAACTGCGCCGGGACAGCGGTGAGCTTTAATTCAGCGTAGGGGCAGACCTGCGTGTCTGCCCCGGTTGGTTCGGACGCCACCTATTCTGCCTGACGCCACCGGGGCAGAC
>JAYUCP010000339.1:0-1811 GCA_043740245.1 Acidobacteriota bacterium
ACTGGTGCTCGAATACTTTGAACAGTACGGCAGCGCCGCCGTGGGCTTGCGCTGGGAACGCCATCCCTGTCTGGCGACCGTCGCCGCCGACCGTTGGAAAGGCGAGTATTTTGCCGCGCATGACTTGAGCGGAACGCCGCTGCAAATACGTGATGAAGGTGACGGTCCGCTGGAACTGGCGTTTGGCAAAGCAGGCGGCAATCAACGCTGCCTCAACCACGAAGAGTTTTCGGCGCGCTGGACGCGCAAGGCGACGTTTGCCACGGGCACCTATCGCTTCACCGTTGAAGCGCGGGAGCGTGTGCGCTTCTTGCTGGATGGCGAAATGTTGGTGGATCAGTGGCAGGAACCGAAAGCCTCGCCGACCTCAATGGATGTGACCGTGCCCGCCGGCAATCACCGGTTGACGCTGGAATACGCCAAAGTGCCCGGTGAGGGGGTGGTGCGCTTGCGTTGGGAAGTGGTGACGCGAGCCGCGCCGGTGAAACGCTAAGCCGCGCTTGCCTGAAAAAAAGGAAGTAAAGCTGTGGCATTCCGCGCCAAGCTGCTGCCGCGTGTTTACAGCCCCAACTGCTGACTCGCCAAATAAAAATACAGCCCTTGCCGCCGCATCAATTCCTCGTGCGTGCCCTGCTCGGCGATACGGCCTTGCTCTAACACAACGATCAGATCGGCGTCGCGGATGGTGCTCAAGCGGTGCGCGATGACGAATGACGTGCGGCCGCGCAGCAATTGATCCAGATTCTCTTTGACCGCCTTTTCCGATTCGGTGTCGAGCGCGCTCGTCGCTTCGTCAAAGATCAGCACGGGCGGCTGGTGATAAACGGCGCGCGCAATCGCCAGCCGTTGCCGTTGGCCGCCCGACAGCGCCAGGCCCGTTTCGCCGACGCGCGTGTCGTAACCCAGCGGCAGGCGTTCGATGAATTCGTGCGCGCTCGCCACGCGCGCGGCCCAGGCGACGCGCTCCAAATCCGGCTCTTCTTCGCCAAAGGCGATGTTCTTGGCGAGGGTGTCGTCAAAGAGATAATTCTCTTGCAAGACGAAGCCGACCTTTTGGCGCAGGCTGCCGTAGGCGAGCTTTTTCGTATCAATGCCGTCGAACAGGATCGTGCCCGCCGTGGGTTCGAGCAGTCCCGACAGGCATTTGACCAGTGTGGTTTTGCCCGAACCGCTGCGGCCCACGATGGCGATGGTCTTGCCGGCGGGCACGTCCAGCGTGATGTCTTCGATGATCTTTGCGCCTTCGGCTCCGCCGTAAGCGAAGCTCATGTTTTGAAAGGTCACGCGGCCTTCCAGGCTGCGCACTGGTTTCAATTGCGAATGGTCGTGGCCCTGTTCGGGTTCGGCTTCAAAAATATCGTTCAGCCGATTGAGCAACACCGCCGACATCTGCCAGTTGTCCCAGAGCGAAAGCAGCGCGAGCAGCGGCCCGTTCGCCAGCGCCACCAGCGCGTTAAACGCGACCAGCGCGCCGATGGTCATCACGCCCGCCATCACCTGTTGCGCGCCGGCAAACAGAAACAGCACCGTCGCCAGGAAGCCGACCATCTGCACCGCGCCGTCGTAACCCATCATCAGGAAATTCGATTTGAATTGCAGGTGCGCCAGCGAATGGAATTCGTTGAGCATCTTCTCGCGCAAGACGGACTCGGCGCCCAGCGCCTTGACGGTCTCGATGCCCTTGATCGCGTCAATCTGGTGCGAGCTGTATTTGCCGTAAGCTTCTTCCAACTGCTCGAACATCGGCCCCAGCCGCTTGCTGGAATAGCGCATCAGCCCGGCGTAGAGCGGCGCGACGGCTAGGAAGACCA
>JAYUCP010000340.1:0-4503 GCA_043740245.1 Acidobacteriota bacterium
CAGTTTGCTGGCGAACACGCAACCGCAGCAGGCCGCCCAACTGACCATCGTGCGCGCCGGCAAGACGTTCAGGCTGACCGCCACGCTGGAAGAGCGCGACCGCGACGACGCCCAGAGTCCGGCGGAGCGGCCCGCCAAAGCAGCCAAAGCCGAACCGGCCATCGGCTTTGCGGTGCGCGAAAACGCCGTCGAGATTTCGCGCACCTCGCTGAGCGCTGAACCGTTGCCCGAACAGACCAGCAAGGTGCTCGTCGCCGAGATTGATCCGCTCGGCCCGGCGGCGGAGAGCGGCCTGGCCGCCGGGCAGGTGATCCTCGAAGCCAATCGCCAGCCCATCCGCAAGCTCGAAGACTTCAACCGCGTGACCGCCGGGTTGCGCGAAGGCGGCGTCTTGATCCTGCGCGTGAGCGCGCCGCAGCAACGCTTAATACGTTTGGTGGCGATTCGCGTGGGCGGGGAATAGCGGCTATACTGCGCGCCGCCACGGAGCAGATTGGGCGAGCGCTGGGCGCGCAAGCGCCTGGAGGAAAGTCCGAACACCATAGGACGGCAGGCTGGCTAACGGCCAGGCGGGGCGACCCGACGGAATAGTGCAACAGAGAACAGACAGCCCTAAGCGCGTTGCGGCTTCGGTTGCGGCGGGCCGGGCGCTGGTGAAACGGTGAGGTAAAAGCATCACCAGCGGCGGTGGCGACATCGCCGGCTAGGCAAACCCCCTGCGGTGCAAGACCAAATAGGGCAACGTTCTGAGTTGGTCCGATTCAGTCCGGCGCAAGCCGGCGCGTTGCCGGGTAGGTCGCACGAGCGGCGCAGTAATGTGTCGCCCAGATGAATGCTCATCACGCGTGTGGCGTTGGCAACAATGCGGCGCGCGTACAAAATTCGGCTTACAGATCCGCTCCGTGACATTTCATCCGTGTCAGTAGCCCGACCGTGAGAGAGGGCTTGCTGGTAACTCACCCCAGACAAGCCCTCTCTCACGGTCGGGCTACTGACACCTTTTTGCTAAACAACTATGCGTTCATTCCTCGAACTTCTGAAAAAGAACGGCTCGATTCTGCTGATCGGGTTACTGCTCGGCTTGGTCTGCGGCTTCAAGTTCGCCAACGCCAAATATCGCAACGCACAACTGGCCGCTGTCGAAGCCCAAGCTGCAAAAGCCGCCGCCAATTTGGGCAATACGCCCAGTGCCGCGCCAGGCCAAGCGCCGATGCCCACGCAAAATCAGGTCAACGCCGTGATCGAACGCGCGCGCACGAATCCGAACGATTACGAAGCGCAACTCGACGCCGCCGATCAATACCTGCAAATTCAGCGGGCCGAAGGCGCCGAGCCATTTTTGCAACAGGCACTCAAGCTCAAACCCGAAGACCCGCGCGCCATGACCGCGCTCAGCACTTCGTATCTGTTCACCGGCAAATACACCGATGCCGCGTTGTGGGCGCGCAAGGCGCTGGCTAAAAAACCCGATGACTTGGGGACGAAATTGTTGCTGGTGCTGTCGCTGATAGAAACCCGGCAGAACCTGAACGAAGCCGATCAACTGCTCAGCCAGATCGAGCAGCAAAAACCCGGCGACAAGATGCTGGCCGATGCGCGCGAGTCTTTGAATCAAGCGCGTGCCGGCAGCGCAAAACCGCAACCGCAGGCGAAAACCACGCTTGACCACGGCCCGCAGGCTGAAAAACCCCAGGGCGGAGGCGCGCGTTGATCTTGATCTTCCGGCTGGTCATCTTTGCGCTGCTGTTCAGCTTCATCGTCTACGTCTTGAAGATGATCGCGCGGCTGAGCCACCGGCTGCGCGCGACCGTCACCGATGTCAACAAGTTGCGCGAATTGTTTGAAGGCCGTCCGCAGGCGAACGCGGAGATGGTGCGTTGCCAGAACTGCGGTGCGTTCATTGCGGCGAAGGAAGCGATTACGGTTTCAGGGAAAAAATCAAAAGTGGTCTACTGCTCGCGTGAGTGTTTGAACGTTGCCGTGAAGACTGTTTGAGTCGCAGCCTGCTTTACCTGCCAACCATTCATCTTTCATCGGATCGGCTTATGCATATGCGCCGCACACTTCAACTCGCCAGTTTGTTGACGGCCCTGAGCGTGTTACTGGCTGCTTATGGCAGCCGCACGCGCGTCACCGCGCAAACGGAGGCGCACCCCGATCTATACAAAGGACGCCCAATCACGGCGGAAGAGCGCGGCTATTGGGCCTTTCGCCAGCCTGTTAAAGCTGCGCTGCCCACAGTCAAGGCTGCGGCGTGGGTGAAAAACCCGATTGATACGTTTGTGCTGGCGAAGCTCGAAGCGCAAGGCTTGCAACCTGCGCCGCCCGCCGACAAGCGCACGCTGTTGCGCCGTGTAACCTTTGACCTGACGGGCTTGCCGCCCTCGCCGGAAGAGATCAAAGCCTTCCTGGCTGATGCCGCGCCGGATGCTTATGAGCGCGTCGTTAAACGCTTGCTGGCTTCGCTGCGGTATGGCGAACGCTGGGCGCAGCATTGGCTGGATGTAGTGCGCTTCGGCGAGACGAATGGTTATGAATTGGACGCCGAGCGCGAACAGGCGTGGCGTTATCGCGATTACGTCGTCAAGGCGTTGAATGAAGACAAGCCTTACGACCGCTTCCTGCTCGAACAGATTGCGGGCGATGAGTTGGAGCCGGACAATTTTGAATTGCAGGTGGCCACGGGTTTCTTGCGCGCGGGGCCGCAGCACGTGGTCGCGGGCAATCAGGACGAAGCCTTGAACCGGCAAGAGTGGTTGACCGAAGCCATGTTCAGCATCGGCAATACGGTGGGGCTGACCTTTGGTTGCGCGCGCTGCCACGATCACAAATTCGATCCGATCGCGCAGGCCGATTATTACCGGCTGCAAGCCTTCCTGGCCGCTACCGACAATCAGGATTTCAAACCACAAGCCACTGACGCCGAAAAGAAGAGTTACGAAGAAGCTGTCAAAGCGCACAACTCCAAGCTCAAGCCGATTCAAGCGCAACTCAAGGCCATCGAAAAACCATACGAAGACAAGATCGAAGCAGGGAAGCGCGCGCTGCTTGAACCGCTGTACGCGCAGGCTCTGGCCAAGGATGCGAAGGAGCGCAACGCCGAAGAGAAGCGTTTGGCCGATGCTGCCGAGCGTATGATCGAGGTGAAGTTTGAGGACTTGCTGGCAGCGTTGCCGCCTGACGTGCGTGAGCGCCGCGCCGCCTTGCGCAAGCAAATGCACACGCTCGAACTCTATGCGCCCGCGCCGTTGCCAAAGGCCGTTGCGGTCAGTGACAAACTTTCACCCGTGCCCGCGATGCACGTGTTGAAAGGCGGCGACGCGCATCGTTTGGGCACGGTCGTAGAGCCGCGCTTCCCCAGCGTCTTGCTGCCGCCGGATGCGCCGGCGTTGCTGGCAATCCCGCCCGTTCCAAATTCAACCGGCAGGCGCTTGGCGTTGGCGCGTTGGCTGACGCAAAAAGATCATCCGTTGACGGCGCGCGTGCTGATGAATCGGTTGTGGCAGCATCATTTCGGGCGCGGCATCGTGGCGACGCCGAATGATTTTGGCCGCAATGGGCAACAGCCCACGCACCCTGAGTTGCTGGATTGGCTGGCCGTCGAATTCAACGAACGCGGCTGGAGCCTCAAGCAAATGCACGCGCTGTTGGTGCTGTCGAATACTTATCAACAGGCTTCGACCGTTGATGCGGCCAAGCCAACGAAAGACCCTGACAACAAATTGCTCTGGTGCATGAACCGGCAACGCCTGGACGCCGAAGCTGTGCGTGACGCGGTGCTGGCTGTCGCGGGCACGCTGACCGAAGAACTGGCTGGCCCTTCGATTCGCGTGCCGTTGGAGCCGGAGGTCTATGACACCATCTTCACCGAATACGAGCCGGACAATCTTTGGCCTGTGCATCCCGACGCGCGGCAACACACGCGCCGCAGCTTGTATCTGCTGCGCAAACGCAATGTGCGGCTGCCGTTGCTGGTGGCCTATGATGCGCCCGATTTGATGAGTTCGTGTGGCGCGCGCAACGTGAGCGTGCACGCCTTGCAAGCGCTGACGCTGATGAATAGCGCGTTTATGCTGCAACAGAGCAAGGCGCTCACCCGCCGCGTGTGGCGCTCGGGCGCGAGTGAACAGCAACGCATTGCGCGGTTGTTTGAACTGGCGCTAGGCCGCTTGCCGAGCGCGGTTGAGATGCAAACCACGCGTGCGTTTTTGCGCGAACAACGGACGCTGCTGGCTGGGCGGTTGCAGCGGGGCGAAGCGTTGGCGCAGGTGAAAGACGCGCCGCCGAGCGTTGCGCCTGTCGTGGCGGCAGCGTGGGTGGATTTGTGTTTGGCGACGCTGAACTTGAATGAGTTTGTTTACGTGAATTGAGGGCGCTGTGTCTTGTGAGCGCCGTGCGCACGCTGTAGCCCAAATCCACGGTTAAGGACTGATGGGAGTGAGTTGAGCTAACTGCTTGAGCGCAAACACCCACCAGTCCCGAAACAAGTTCTCTTCTGAGAGC
>JAYUCP010000341.1:0-27439 GCA_043740245.1 Acidobacteriota bacterium
TCGGGTCTTACCCGGTCAAAGCGATTGATTCAACCGGCGCAGGCGACGCCTTTTTCGGAGGGATGATTGCCGGATTGCATTACGGGTTGGAGTGGAAAGACACGCTGAAACTGGCCAACGCCTGCGGAGCCACGTGTTGCGAAATTCTTGGAGCGACGCCTGATCTGACGAAAAGTCGCCAGCGGATTTTCGAGCTTTACGATGGCGCGAAGATTCAAGCCCTTGCTGACACGCGGGCTACTGACACATCCCACCTGACTTAGCCACTACCCTCTTGTGAATGTTGATTACCGTTGGCATTCCGCCTGAACTGCACGCGGAGTTTGCGCCCAAGGCGGTCAGTGCCGCAATTACTTGGCAGGTAATGGAGCCGCCGCCACGCCGGTGTTATGCTGCGCGCGCTTTTGCTGAAATTGAATTGGAAGGAATCCGCTGATGGCCGTCAAACAACCCAGTCTCTGCGGCGAACTGTTGCGCAACTGGCGTGAGTTGCGCCGCCTGAGCCAGTTGGAACTCGCGCTCGAGGCCAACGTTTCGGCGCGCCATCTCAGCTTCATCGAAACCGGCCGCGCCCGGCCCAGCCGCGCGATGGTGCTGACGTTGGCGGGCGTGCTGGACGTGCCGTTGCGCGAACAGAACACGCTGCTGCACGCCGCCGGCTTCGCGCCTGCCTACCGCGAAACCAGCCTGACCGATCCACAGATGGCGTAGGTGCGGCAGGCGCTGGAATTGATCCTGAAACAGCAGGAGCCATTCCCCGCGCTCGTCTTTGATCGCAAGTGGGAACTGGTGATGGCAAATGCGGCCTACACGCACATGGTCAATCTGTTCGCGGGCCATGCGGTTGACTTGCTCGAACCATACGCAGTCGCGCCGCCGCCGCGTGTGAACCTGATGCGCTTGCTGTTTGCGCCCGACGGTTGGCGGCCCTTCATCGCCAATTGGGAAGCCGTCGCCAAAGCCGCGCTGGCGCGTTGGCGGCGCGAAACGTTGTGGGAAGGCGATCAGGCCAGCCGCCAGTTGTTGCAGGAGATGCTGGGCTATCCCGGCGTGCCCGCGCGCTGGCGCGAGCCGGATTTTGAAACGCCGCAGGATTTGGTGATCCCGGTCGAACTCTGTTTGGGCGCACAGACGTTGAAACTATTCACCACCATCACTACGCTCGGCAGCCCGCAGGATGTGACCTTGCAGGAATTGCGCATCGAGGCTTTTCATCCGGTGGATGAAGCAACGGCGCGGGCGGTGCAGGCGGTGCGGGCGATGGCCGGCTAAAACGCGAACAGGGTGAAAAGAATTTCGAAGCTGGCAGTGTTAGCCAAGCTCGCAAAATCCTCTTCACCCTGTTCGCCTTTTCGTCCTTAGCTTACGAGTCTCAATCGCCCGAAGCGAATTCCGGCGCAACCGCAGCTTCAGCCTCAACATCAGCCGTCCGCAACGCTTTCAATTCGCTCCAGCCGATCAGCCGCTGCGAATCTTCGTCCCACAGTTTCAACGTGGCGCACCGCAAACTATTCCAGAACGTCAACGTGGGCGAATGCTGGAAGAGCGGATTCTCTTCGTGACAGACCTGCAGCTTGTAATTCGGAATCTTGGGGCTGAGGTGATGAATGTGGTGGAACCCGATGTTGCCCGAAAACCATTGCAGCAGGCGCGGCAGCTTATAGAACGAACTGCCCTGCAACGCCGCCGCCGCATAGTCCCAATCCTTGCCGCGCTGCCAATAGGTTTGCTCGTATTGGTGCTGCACATAAAACAACCACACGCCCCACGCGCCCGTGGCGATTTGCACCGGGGCCCACAACAGCAAGAAGTTCTTCAACCCCAAGCCGTAAATTGCCGCGCCCCAAAGCGCATAAAGCGCCACATTGGTCAGCCAGAGGTTGTTGCGTTCGCGCGTGCCCGAATGCTTGCCGGTGAAGCGATGCCACCAGAGAAAGATGTAATGCGGCCCAATGCCGAAGGTGACCAGCGGATTGCGATAGAGCCGGTAAAGCAGCCGGTCGAATTTCGAGAGCGCCAGGTATTCATTGACCGTCAGCGTGTTGACATCGCCGACGCCGCGCCGGTTCAGATCGCCCGAAGTCGCGTGGTGAATCGCGTGTTCGCGCGTCCACTGGTGATAAGGGGTATTGGTCAGGATGCCGCAGACCGTGCCGACAATGTGATTGGCGCGCGGCGACTTGAAAAACGAACCGTGCCCGCAATCGTGCAGGATGATGAAGACCCGCGTCATAAACCCGGTGGTCAGCGGCACCAACGCCAGCGTCAGCCAGTACGAGACGGTCAGGCTGCGATACATCAGGTACCACATCACGAAGAAGGGCACGAGCGTGTTGACGATTTGCCAGACGCTGCGCCACAGCTCGGGCGTTTGATAGGGCGCGACCAGTTCGCGCCAGGCAGAGATTTGTTGTGGGGCATTCGATTTTTGTTTGGACATACGTATCCTTTCTGGTGGCCCGGTGGCAAACACCATTGCAAAAAAGCTCAGACCGCCGACTTACCGAAGCCAATTGCCTGAAACCGGATGTACAAAAGCGGGATGCGGTTCAGATGGGATGTTAAAAAACCTTCTCTCGTGGTGTGAGCGGATGCAAAAGGATAGTGCCACAGAAGCGGGCGGAGAATTGTAACAGTTCCGTAATATCAAGCGAAAAGTTGAAATTCGGTAAATTAGTTTGCTTAATACAGTTGCGGGACTGTCGCCTAAGCTCGCCTGCCCCGGCTGAAACGTTACTGAGCGGCCACCCCTTCAGCATGACCCCTTTCGAGCCGTTGCACAGCATCTTGCAACTGCTCAAGTTTGACATGGGTGTAATGCGCCGCTGAAGAATGGCCCATTAGCCGTTGGCTCACGTACTCACCAACACCTTTTTCTTGTAGGCGCGAAGCGAAAGTATGTCGCAACGAATGTAGGCAAACGTCTGATAGTCCAAGTCCGCGCGTAACTTTGGTGATGGCCTGTGAAACTTTGCCGGGCAGAATGCTTTCAAAAATGCCACCGCTCGCGTCTTCTTTGGGGCGCAGTTCAAGCAACACCGACCGTACTGATTCAACCATCGGCAGAACGCGCGGCCTACGGTTCTTGGTGATGTCGCCGGTCAGGGTGATCGTGCCAGTTTCAAAGTTGATGTGTTTCCATTCCAACTTCAGCATTTCGCCGCGCCGCATTCCTGTGTACAAAGCCAAAACTACAAAGGGCCGAAACTTTTCCATTTTGCCAGTCATCGCCGCCAGAATCTGACCTTCTTCTTCGCTGGTAACGATGCGCGTGCGCCCGTCGTCGCTGCGAAAGTTGGCGACCGTGCGGCAGGGATTCTCTTTGATTTTCTTGAGCCTGACGGCGAATTGAAAGACGCTTGAGAGTTGGCCGATTTCGCGGTTGACAGTCAAGGGACTGCGCGCTTCACCGCGCCGCGTGATGCCTTCTTTGCGGTGCCGTTGAAAGGCTTCAATGGCTTCGGGCGTGATCTCGCCCAGGCGTTTCCCTTTGAAGTACGCACACATCACCTTGCTGTAATGCACCACCAACGCATACGAACGCAGATGGTTTTTCGCGTGCGGCAGATAGGTATTCTTTACGAAGTCTTCAAGCAACGTGTTGTCGCGCTTCCTTCGATCAATGCCAAGCTTGAACTCCATCAGGCGTTGCTCTTCGATCTTTTCGGCCTTGCGGCGGCTGGTGATGCCGCGCAACGATTCGATGTAAGGCGGTTGGTTATCGCGTTGAAACTTGATGTAGTAATAACCCGGCTGGTTATCGGCGACGTGACGCCCGGACTTCGGGTCGCGTTTGTAAACTGGCATGGTTGCTCCTCAATGCTCTTTCTTTCAGGGTTGCAGCCGCATTTTGAAGCGGCCCGACTCTATCATAACGCGCGCGCTTCCGGCGCTGTCATTTCTGCAATTACTTCCGCCGCGTCCACGCTTCAAGCTGCTGCCGTTCAAAGCGCGGCTCTTTGTTCACGTAACAAGCTTGCCTCTTCTTCGCCGCTGCCCTGTGCGCCGCGCCCGGCCAGCCATTCATTGAACAGTTTGACGGCGGCCCGCGTGGCTTCGCCGGCTTGCCAGCCCGTGATGCCGAATTCCGTCGCGCGTTCGCCCGCGTAGGCCACCAGGGCGAAGCGCGTGGCAATGCATCCCACTTGCGCGTGTGCGCCCGTCGGCACGTGCATGTTGATGAAACCATCCACGAACTTTCTGGCCGCACTTCGCAACTGGCTTTCCTGCCCGATGAGTCTGCTGATGAACGCGCGGATCGGCGTGCCGTAACAATGCTTCGCCCGGCTGGTCAGATGTTCGGCAAACGCCTTCGGACTGTTGAAGCCGTGCAACTCTTCAAACAGGCCGTAGGCATCACTGGCTTTTGACCGGAGTGTGATGAAGCGGACTTCCTGCCCAGCCTTCAGCTTCTGGCCAGCGTCTTCGATCATATCGGCCAAGGTCTTTTCGCCCGAGGAGAGAAAGAGCAAGCGCCAGCGTTTGACCGGATTCAGATTGATTGTCCGCTGCATCCGCACCTTGCCTTGCCCGTTGGCCAAAAGGTAGGCCGTCTTGCCCACGTCATCAGCTTTGGCCTGGCCGATCTCATCCAGGCAGAGCAAGCCGTCGTTGTGCTGCTCGGCGATCCCCTCCAAGCTGTTGATCGTCGTATTCCAGTTGACCAGAAAGCCGCTGTCGGAGTTGTCGGAGCAGCCGCCCCACACTGAGCCAGCCACATACAAGGCCGTAGATTTGCCTTCCGTGCTTTCGCCTTTGAAGTGAAAGCCGCCGCTCTCGTATTCGGTGCCGTGCAACAGCGGTGCGGCGAAAGCCAGCGAGACGGAGAAGACCAGGCGCGAATTGCCGCGGCAAAATTTGCCGATGGTGTCTTGCCATTCTTCCAACGTTTCAGCCGTCTGTAACAACGGGTTCGGCGTGCTGGCCTGTAGGTAAATCTCTTCGCCTTGCGGCGCGCCGATGGCTTCATCCGGGAAAATGTAGGCGCCGTGATGCCAGCCGACTTTCGCCACGCACTTGGCCTTGCGGTCGGGCTGCGTATTCAGATAGAGCGTCAGGTATTGGCGCGCCTTGTCAAAGGGCGAGATGTTCAAGCCCATTGCATAAAGGGCCTGCAAGAAAGCCGCCCGCTCGCCGCCCAGCATTGACATCGGCATGGCCCATTTGTGTTCGTACCCGTCGCGGTCGTTAAAACGCAACAAGCGCCCCCAGTTGTTGTTTTCTTCGTCACGTGTGTCAGCTTCGATGTAGAGCGGCGAACAAACCCAAGTGGGAGCGTCGCCGCTCTCGACATTCACCGCATAAACGCCCTTCTCATCAACCGTAAAGGTGATGTTGCCAGCCAGCGTCTTGACCTGGCGTTTGGCTAACCTCGCGCGTTCTTGCTCGAACCATTTCGCCGTCTGCTCTGCGCCTTGCACGCAAAGCAGTTCATCCACGCCGTTCACGCTGTCCACGCCGTCGGGCAAGTTGACCATCCGCACGGTTGCGCCGCGCGCGCTCAGTTCTTTCGCCAGTTCACGCCGCGCGGCCGTAACGCTGTCATTCGTTTTGACCTCTGCATCAAAGACAAGCTCGACCTCGCGCTTGCGCCACTCGATGCGCTCGATGTCGGGAATGACGCCTTGCACGGGCTGCGACTCGCCGTTGCCGTTTGTCTCTTTGCCGACGACCTCGCGCCATTTCCACGCGCCCGCCAAGCCGATCACCAACCGCGCTTCGCCACGCTCAGCGAAGAAACGCGACAAGGCGAGCGCCTTCATTTCGCCCATGGCGATGACGGCTGGGATATGCGCGGTGCGCAACATTTCGGCGACGCAGTCCGGTGGAAAGTAAAGCAGGCTGTCCCGGCCTGGCGGTGTGAGGTATTGGCCCTTCTCTTTCGTGCTGCCGTCTGCCTGGCGCGCCAGGTCGGGCTGGTCGCGGCGCAACCGAACCGCGCGCGCCCGCTCCTCGCCCGGCCAAAGATAAGGGAAGACCAGGCCCGCATAACTCGCGCTCGCCCGGGGCGTGCGTTCGATCAGCTCCGCGCCGGCTGTCGGCATTTGCTGCTCCAGTCCCATCAACAGCCGGGTGAGTAGCGCGTGATACGCGGCCATCGGATCGCCGTTCAGCGCCGCTGTCGTTGCCGTTGCGGGCGGCTGTGTTGTCGTATGCTGCGCGTGTGCCGGTGGCGAGGCCGGGTGCGGTAGCGTCGGCTGTCCGTTAGTTGCGACGGGCGCTTGCGTTGCTGCTTGTGTGGTCGCGGCAATCATCTGCAAAAAGCTCGGCAAATTTTCCGTTACCTGTGAGACCAACGGTGCCAGTGTCTTCGCCCAACTGTCCGCGCCTTCCTCTTCATCATTGCCCAGCACCTTCGCCATCAGCCGTTCGGTGAATGCGCCGAATTTGTCGGGCTGTTCAAGGGCCTTCGACAGGATGAAAAGCTCAGGCGTCAAAGCGGGCGCGGCCTGCGGCTTCTCATCTTCGGCGAGCAACGCTTTGACCTCTTTCAATTCGCGCAACTGTTCAAGCAGGCTCTTTGGCTGGGGCTGTGGTGTTGGTTGCGGCTGCGGCTGCTGCAAGTGGCGTTCGAGCGCCGACAGACGTTCTTTCAGTCGCACGTTTTCGAGTTGCAGCTTGAATTGTTCAGCCGTCATCAGCGGGACAGCCGTTGGCGCTTCCAATTCATCATCCCATTCGTCGCCTTCATCATCATCATCATCATCGTCATCATCAACGGCAGCAGGCGCGATGATAGGCGGCACGTCAACGAACTCCACCCACTGCCCTTTGGTGAATTTGCCGCCAAGGCGCGGCGTGATGCGGAAGTAGCCCGGCCCCGTCTTTGGCAGGAAGCGCGCTTCGATCTCTTCCTTGATGCCGCCGATCCCGGTGACATCGCCGCAAGGAATGCGTGCCGCCGTCGAATCCGCCCGATGGTCAACGGCGAAGTTGGGCAGGAAGTCCACCACGTAAGCATCCGCCTGTTCGCCATCGGCCAGATTCATGGCACGGCCACGGCGTAACGCAGGGTTGCTCAACACTCCAATGATCTGTGACGCGGAAGGCGGTCTTTCGGCTGGTGCTTGGTTCTCAGCGCGAGTAACACCCGCGTCGGACACGGTGTCCGTTGCGACGTTCGCACGGTTGCGTGCACGGCGTTTGGGCGGTGTTGACGGTGAGGTCACGGCTTTTTTTGCTGCCATCGTCAGTAACTTCCTTTCTTCGGCTTGATGAGCATCAACAGCGCCACAAAGCCGACGACGCCCACTACAATAAATTGAGTTGGAGTCAACCCCAGCGCGGCGGCTAGTGATTTGTCTTCAGGCCGTGGCAGCAGATGGTGATCATGCTCATCGCCTGCGCAGCCTGGGCATATCGGCTTGGGCGAAGGTGCCGGAAGGCGCGGGCGGGGATTGACAGGCGCTGGCGCTAGCTGCCGGTTGTCGTCGCATTCCACCGTGCCATCGTTCCAGTAATAACAACCGTTGGCATAAACGCCATCGGAGTAGAAGCTTGGCTCAGGCCCACGCGGGCGCACGTTGCCCGGCGGCAACGGCACACTGGTGAAACCCAAGCCCCAGATCTGAGGATGTTGCGTACTCATATTTTGACCTCAAATGGCGTCACGGCTTGACGCCATCAATCACCAACGATCTGAAAGTATGTCGTGTACACAAAAGCACGGCGCACGGCGTTGTCGCAGATGTTGTACAGCGCTCCCAAATCACGCGGCGAATTACTTTGTATCAGTCCTTTGAATCCTTCCAATAATTCGATCATCTGCCGCACCTTTTCGTCATCATCGAAGCAGAGCAAGTTGTCTAACAGCACCTCGGCTCGCTTTTCCGTCAGAACGTTCCGAGGTCTGGTAAAGCGGAGGGTGACATCGCACAAAAAGTTGCCAGCAACCGCCTCCCGATTGCCGGTGTCGTTCATCGTCGTTTCGGTACTCATACTGATTCTCCTTTTTGATCGTGTTTCGTGTTGCCGCCTTGCCGCCCGCATTGAGGGCAAACGTTCAACGCTCGATGCGCGACGCACAGCGCCACGCCCAGCCCGGCCAAATGCGCGCGCAGCTTTTCCGGTCGCCCGGACGCCAACACGCGCCGTTTCTCTCCCCGCCCGCCTTTCTGCCGCAGCAGCAAGTACTCGCCACGATAATCGGCGTAGTTGCGCTTGCTGCCGTGCCGGTGGACTGCGACGCGCCCGGCTTGCAGCAACTCCGCCAACTCCGCATCGTCAACGAAGACGACCAGGTCGGGCTGATGTTCTGCCACGGATTGACGCCGTTGGCCTTGCGCCTTGGTAGCAGAACATTCCGCGTTCGCCGTGACAGAACTTGCCGTGCTGGTCGTGACAGAACGTGCGGCGTTCGGCCAGAAGGGCAGCACCGTGCCCGTTGTGCCCGTTGCTTTGAGTTCCTGCGCCACTGGTTCAGGCTCGTTCAGTGGCGCGTCTCTTTTGGGGCGGGACGATCCTGCGCCAGGCCGTTGACGTAGCCGCCCGCCGCCGCGCCGCTGCTCGCGCGTTGGTAGTCGTGACGCAATTCTGTTGCCGATTCGTCAATCACGCCGACGATCTGCGTGGCGCGTTTGAGTGCCGCTTTCTCGACCAGCGCGTCTACGGCCCGTTTGACCTCCGGCCTGTCCATCGCGTTGCGGTAGGCCGCGATCAACTGTTCGTTCTGTTCGCGCTGGATGGCGCGCCATTGCTGGTCGTATTCGGCCTCGACCTCCAACGCGACGATGCGTTCCTGCGATTCCGGGTGCAGATCAAGCAGCCACTTCCACAGGTAGGGAACCGCCACGATGCTGAGCGGCAGCACATAGCGCACGTAGAACAACAGCGGGGCAGGCAACTCCGCGCCGTTGCCCACGGCGAAGCGCGCAATCGTGTTGAACGCCAGCACGCCCCACACAACGAACGACGCCACATGGCCTATGCGCCGCTGTTCGGTGCCCTTGAAGAAATAGAGCCGCCCCAGCGTCAAGCCTACCGCCGTGCCTTCCAACAGCACCACGGGCAGCCAGGCGGCGACGGCCAGCCAGTCTTCATACAGGTCACTGCCGCGCATGCCGTTGTAACTGAGGCTGTGCGTTTGAATGGCTGTGACCAGCACACCCACAACGATCATCAGCCAGGCGATGCTGAAGCCCAGCCCGTTGCCCGACGCGCGCGCCGCGCTGGCGATCTTTTGCGAACGTTGCAAATACTTGTCGAAGTCTTTCATCGGTCTTGTCCTTTCTCTGACAGTTGGTTGATGTGAGGGAGCAGGCTTTCAGTCTGGCTATTCGCGCCGCCGCACGCCGTGTTATAGTGCGTTGCGTTAAACAGTTCACGGAGGGCGAATCCAGATGAGCAAAACTGCTGTGGCCTTCGCACAAGCCCAAAACAACCTGGCTGCTGTGCTTGAACAGGTGGCACATAACGGTGACATCGTGGTGATCGAACGCGATGGAGCTCAAGACGTGGCATTGATCTCGGCGGCTGAATTACAAAGCCTGCAAGAAACTCTCTACCTATTGCAATCACCAAACAACGCGCGCCGTTTGCGGGAAGCCATTGCCGAAACAGCAGCGGGCGGCGGGCGCATCCTAACGCCTGCGCAATTACGCGAGGAGTTCGGCCTTGCAGAAAGCCAATGAAAACGCCACTCAGCGCGTAGCCGTCTTCAGTTCGCACTTCCTGGAAGACCTGACCTTTTTCGTCCAGCACGAACGCCGCCTGGCGTTGAAACTGCTTGAATTGGTCGAAGCCATCTTGCGCGATCCGTCTCAAGGGTTGGGCAAACCCGAACCGTTGAAACATATGCCAGCCAACACCTGGTCGCGCCGTCTCAATCAGGAACATCGTGTGGTTTACACAGTCGCCGCCGACCGCATCACTTTTTTGCAGGCTCGGTATCACTACTAACGCCCCGTAGGTCTTTTGGGGAAAAGCGAAAAAGGCAGGAAAGATATAGCTGGATGGGGTGACGTGTTTTACAATCGCATCAGCCACATCACTGCTGGCCTAGTTTCGCAGTTGATGTGTCAGGCTTGCCGCGTTGCTGATAACAACGCCCAAGCCGCTCAGCTCTGACGGAGCGGAAAACCGCCCCGTCAAAGCTTTCCTGAAATGCCACTGAAACGTTCACTGTGTTTCAGCGAGCTTCTTTCAAGCGTCGTCAGAGTGAGTGAAAAGCGGCTGCAACCCTTGAAAATACAGCCCGTTTTTCACTCTGGCGACTTCGGATGCGAGTCTTTTACTGTAACAGTTCCGTAATATCGGGCGGCCAGTTGAGATTGGTTGAGATTGGTTGGGATTGGGCGGCAAGGGCCATTAATCCAGTTCAGGCTTGTTCTGCAGGCTGCGCCACAGATACCACGACGCCACCGAACAATAAGGCCGCCAGCCGCGCGCGTCCGCCAGGGCCTCGATCTCAGCCGCCAGCGGTGAATGATCGAAGCCATAGGCGCGCTGGATCGCATTGCGTATGCCCAGATCGCCGACCGGCAGCACATTCAAGCGGCCCAGCGAGAAGATCAGAAACATGTGCACCGTCCAGACGCCGATGCCTTTGACTTGTGTCAGCATCTCGATGACCGCCTCGTCTTTCAATTTCGACACTTGGTTGAAACGGATCGTGCCGTCGTGGGTTTTGGCGGCAAGGTCTTTGATGTAATTCGCCTTTTGTTGCGACAGGCCGACGCCACGCAGGTCATCGTTCGGCGTCCCGGCGATCTGTTCCGGCTTGGGGAACCGCGCCGGGGCATAAAGAGCCTTGAACCGTTTGAAGATCGTGTCCGCCGCCTTGGTCGAAAGCTGTTGCGAGACAATCGAACCGACCATCGTTTCAAAGTAACGCGTATGCGGACGCAAGCGGCACGGCGCGTATTGTTTGATGACCGGACGCAAGATCGGATCGCGCCGCGCTAACAGCCGTTCGGCCTTTTCCAGTTCGATGACAAAAGCTGCCTGTTTATCCAAGTCGAATGCACTCCCTCGTATTTTTGATTTTCACGCTTACTGCTGTGGCGGCGCATCGTAACACAAACCCGTATTCCACCAAGCCCCCAAACGCCGTTGCTTGACCGGTCTGGGTGCGTTCGTTATCTTATCCCCCTTTTCCAAACCCGCAGTTATCGCACTAGGGTAATCACGACCGCATTCGAGGAGATTTTTTGTCATGGCCTCAATCAAGGCGAACCAGATTCGGAAGGGCATGGTGTTGTTGCACAACGGCGTGCCGCACCGCGTGATCGAATTCCACCATCACACGCCGGGCAATTTGCGCGCGATGGTGCAAACGCGCATGCGCAACCTGAAAACCGGCAACACGATGGAACACCGCTTCAGCTCGACCGAATCGGTGGAACGCGCCCATTTTGAAGAGCAGGAGATGAGCTACCTATACAGCGAAGCCGAAACCTACTACTTCATGAACAACGACACCTACGAACAGATCGGACTGCACGAAGAAGAGCTTGGCGATGATGTCGGCTACCTGTTGCCCGAAACCAACGTGAAGGTTGAATTCTTTGAGGGCCAGCCCATCAGCGTCACAATCCCCGGCGTCGTCGAATTGAAAGTCGTCGAGACCGAACCCGAAATCAAAGGCGCGACCGTCAGCAACGTCGGCAAACCCGCCAAGCTCGAAACCGGCATCACCATCCAGGTGCCTGCCTTTATCAAAGAAGGCGAAAAGATTCGCGTGGATACGACCGAAGGCCGTTACATTGAACGCGCCAAGTAGCCGGTAGGCGGTAGTCGGGAATCTGGCGCAATGACCAACTGACTACTGACTACTGATTACTGACTACCGCTTATGTATTTCCTCTATAGCTTGCTGTTGACCTTGGCCTTTCTAATGCTCCTGCCGTACTTCGCTTGGCAAGCTGTCGTTCCTCGAAAATATGTGAACAACATCGCTGAACGGCTAGGTCGTTTCCACCCGGATTGGCACAACGACGCTCGCCCCACGCTTTGGTTGCATGCGGTGTCGGTCGGTGAAACGCTAGCCTCGTTGCCCTTATTGAAAGCCTTGCGCGCGCAGTTCCCCAATCACCGCTTGATCATCTCGACCACTACGGCCTCTGGACAACAGGTTGCACGGGAACGCGCCGTAGAAGCCGACGGCATATGCTATTTCCCTTACGATTGGCGCTTCGCGGTGCGACGAGCGCTAGCGGTCATACGCCCGCAGGCTGTAATTTTGATGGAATCGGAATTGTGGCCAAACTTTCTGACTGAATGCCGCACCCAAGGGATTCCGGTTTTGGTAGCAAATGGCCGTGTCTCCGATCGGTCGTTTCGGCGCGCATATCGTATGCGTAGGTTGCTCAAACCACTTTACTGCCAAGTATCGTGCTTTTTGATGCAGACCGCTACTGATGCTGAACGTGTCCTGGCGTTAGGTGCCAACCCTGCCAATGTCAAAGTCAGTGGTAATCTGAAATACGACATTGGCGCTGCAGGTCTATCGGCTAAACAACTAACCATCTCGCAGGATTTGAATAAAGCTTATTCTCTAACCACTCCAGGTGCATCGCTCATTATCGCAGGCAGCACGGCGGAAAATGCAGGCGAAGAAGAAGAGCAGATATTGCTGGAGGCCTTGCGCGCCTTGCGGAAAACCGCAGTAGGCGAGCATGCACGGCTACTGATAGCCCCTCGTCATCCCGAACGTTTTGCCGCGATTGCCGCATGGTTAGCCGAAACGGAGTTTCAGGTAGCGCGACGTTCGACCAAGCAAGCAATGCCTGAGGCTGAAGTTATCTTGTTGGATTCAATAGGCGAATTGGGCACCCTTTATCAATTCGCGCAAATCGTTTTTGTCGGCGGTAGCTTGGTACCGAAAGGTGGCCACAACATTCTGGAACCGGCCTTGTATGGCAAACCCATCGTCGTCGGACCGCACATGGAAAACTTTCGCGCTATCACGCAAGAATTTTTAAAGCGTGAGGCCCTGTTACAATTAAATACTGGTGACCGTCAGGCATTGGCCATGCAACTAAGCGTAGCTTTTGAACGCTTGTTAAGCGATCAAGCTTACACGCAACGGCTCGGTGCCAATGCACGCAAAACTATTGAGGCCAATCGCGGTGCCACCGAACGCACGGTCGCTGCCGTCGCTAAGCTGCTATCTTGAGAACGCACACAATCTATGTTCCTCCCACCTATCACGCGCCCGGTGTTTTACCTACCTGCCAAGCTTTATGCTGGCGGGGTGCGTGTACGCGCTTGGCTTTACGAACGCGGCTGGTTGAAGCAAAAACGGCTGCCTGCCCCGGTGATTAGTGTAGGCAATCTGACTGTGGGCGGCACGGGTAAAACACCCTGCGTAGCTTGGCTGGCGAATTGGTTAGAGGCACAAGGCTATGCAACAGCCATTTTGAGCCGTGGATACAAACGCACCAGTAGCGGGCGTGTCGAAGTCTCCGACGGTACGAGGCTTTTGTGTGATGCGGCGACGGCGGGCGATGAACCCTACCTGTTGGCGCAAAGCTGTCCCGGTGTGCGCGTTATCGTAGATCAGGATCGGCACGGAGCCGGACGCTGGCTGGTCGAGCGTGTCCCAGTGTCGGTTTTTCTGCTGGATGACGGTTTTCAACATCTACGATTGCGGCGGGATTTGAATTTGGTTTTGATAGATGCAACCGATGAGTTGGCGTATGCGCGGATGGCTCCATTCGGGCGTTTACGTGAGCCATTGCCCGCGTTGCGCCGCGCCGATGCGGTGATCGTGACGCACGCCGACCAGCCATTTGACCGGAACGCACTCGAAGCAACGATTCGCCGTTATACACGCGTGCGTGTGCCAATCCTTTATGCACAACATACACTGACTAGGCTCCGCCGTTTGGGCACTGACGAGATATGCAAAGTAGGGGATATGGCAGGCCAAGACATTGCAGCCTTTTCCGGTATCGCACGCCCAGAGCAATTCATCCGTGACTTGGGCAGATTAAAACTAAGGATTGTATGGCACAGCAATTTTCCTGATCATTACAGATACACGTTAGCGGACTTAGGAAACATCAACAAAGCAGCAGTGAAGGCCCATGCTATTGCAATTATTACGACAGAGAAGGATGCAATGAATCTTGCACCAACAATGACCTACGCAGCAACTTTACCAATTTATGCCGCTCAACTTGAATTTCATTGCACGCAAGAAGAAGAACTATGGCGACTTGTCTATCAGACTCTCAACAGATGCTCATAAGTGTCATTCGCTAAGGACTTTTTGTGGCTCCAGCCCTTTATCTTTTTCAACCGATGTAAACTTGGCAGTCAACTGATATATTTTCCAATCTTCTATAACACCTTCACTATGAGTATCACCCCAGTGAATGGGCTCATCACGAAAACTTTTTTCGTCTTCAATCAGAGATTGCGTCTTAGTCACTATTTTTGCGCTATCAAAGGTTGCTCGTAGAAACATATCACCCAGGTTTACTAACCGAAAATGAACCTCTTGATGATTGATACCGCCAGATTCGGCAATCAATTCAAGAATAGTCTTAATTTCATATTCGATATTACGCGCAAACAAGTGCATTCTCATGATGTCACGTGAAAATGCCTGAGGAAGAAGAACAAGATCATCAATTTGGTTAATATAAAAAAGAGATCGGCTCTCTAAATATGGATTGATTAGGCTGAATTTCTGGATTGTTAGAACTGAGTGTGATTTTGCTGGCAACTCCTGCTGAACTAATTCTAGTAATCGCCTGAGATTCGTGCCTGAATGTCTCCCAAAATTATCAAATTCAGACCGAATAATATTTAGCAGTTCCTTCTTTCGTTTTATGCTTTTGTAGCTCTCGAATTGTTGTCTATACCATTCAGCAAATCGAGGGGCGAGGATGGCAGCCATTGCAGCAACCAGTGCGGGGATCGCCAGTTTTATTATCTCGTAGTTCATATGTAAATCACTATTTATCACAAGCAAGTTACTGCGATTTACCCATTAGATTTAACCAGTCTCTCTTTGTTGGCTCAACAGAAATCTAATCATCACATCTTTAGGTTTTAGATTTGAGTGAAAAGCCAGCCGCTATTTTCACCGTCTCTCTCACACTTTCCGCAATTGACAGCGCCGCTGTCAAGCCCGGCGATTCCATCCCGATCAAGTGAATCACGTTCGCCCATTGCGGGTCGCGTTCGATCACGAAATCGGCGAAGCGATGGTCGTGTTCGGCCAACAGCCGCGCACGTATGCCGGTGTAGCCGGGACGCAAATCTTCCAGCCGCAAGCTTGGCGCCATCTGCACGGCGGATTCATAAAACGCCTCGATGGGCGTGCGGCCGTTTTCGTAATCCTCTTTGCTCGCCACATAATTCGCATTCGGCCCCAACTGCAAGCGGCCCACGGTGGTCTTGGTGAAATGCACGCCCAGGCCGTGGCCGCTCGGCAGCGGCAGCGGATAGACCAGCCCATTGACCAGCCCCCAGCGGCTCGGCACGACTTCGGCGTATTCGCCCCGGCACGGATAGATCGTGTGCTTGTCGTAGCCGAACAGCCGCGCCACTTCGTCGGCATAAAGCCCGGCGCAGTTGATGACGAGGCGCGCGCCGAACTCTTCGCGCTGTGTGCTGAGCAACGCAAGCTCAGCTTTGACCTCCGCGCCGAGCAGCAGCGTGTCGGTCAGGATGTGCGCGCCGCGTTCCTTGGCGAGGCGCGCGAGCGTCTTGACGTACTCTTCAGCTTCGACAATGCCGGTGTTGGGCGACCAGAGCGCGACGGGCGAAACCAAGTTGGGTTCACGTTGACGAATAAAGGCTTGGTCAACAATCTGCAAGCCCGCGACGCCGTTGGTCGTGCCGCGTGCCTGAAGCTGTTCAAGCTGCGCCGCTTGGTCGAAGCTGTTGGCGACGACCAGCTTGCCGATGCGTTGGTGCGGAACGTGATGCCGCGCGCAGAACTCATACAGCCGCGCCGCGCCGCGCACACAGTGAAAGGCTTTGAGCGAACCGGGCTGATAGTAAATGCCTGCGTGAATCACGCCGCTGTTGCGCGTGGATGAACCGAGACCGACACGCGGCGCGGCTTCGAGCAGAAAGACGTCATCGTAGTGTTGGGCGAGTTCGGCCAGGATGGCGAGGCCGATGACGCCGCCGCCGATGACGACGATGTTGGCGGTGTTTTCAGGACGCATCAGGATGGGAGTGCAGTTAGGCAGTTTTGAGTTCGCTTAGATGTTCACTCAGCCAAAGATTCACCAGTGTCTCCGCCTGCAAGCCACGCAGGCGCGCCTGTTCTTCGACTTGCGAATAGACGTTCGGATCGAGCGTGACCCTATGACGGCGTTGGGCGCGCACCTCGAATTCGACTTCGTGGGTTTGATCCCAATAATCGGCTAAGCTATGGGTATCCCAAAAATCAGCGATCTCTTCCAGCGTGCGCGCTTTCGAGATGCTCGTCAGTTGTGGTTCGTTATTTCCGTTCATAGCGTTTCCGTTCTTTCTTATCCATATCGCGCGCGCTCAAGATCAGCGCGGTACGATGGAGTTTGAAGATGTAAAAGACAACCAGATAACGGCCCGCATCGGTCCGTCCAGTTGCGGCATAAAGGTCCTCGCCGGGGCGTTCGCCCTTCTCAACGAAACGATATTTTGGACGATTGAAGAAGACTTCTTCAACTTCGTCCGGCGCAACGTGATGCTTGACCGCCAGTTTATCAACGATGGCGGGCAACCAGATGAAATCATCTACAAACATTGCGGCTCCTCCGCATACCCGTTATCCGTGTTTCAAGCTGATGCGTTCAACATGAATCGCCTTCCCGCTCTCCTCATCCACATCTACCAACAACCCATTCAATCGAATGTCGCCTTCGCACGGCTCGAATTTCGCCGAGATGCCTTTTAGAAAGCGTTCCAGCACGATGTTGGTTTGCATGCCGATGATGCCGTCGTGCGGGCCGGTCATGCCGAGGTCGGTCAGGTAGCCCGTGCCGCCCGGCAGAATCTGTTCATCGGCGGTTTGCACGTGGGTGTGCGTGCCGACGACGGCGGTCACGCGCCCATCCAGGTAACGGCCCATCCCCAGCTTTTCGGCGGTCGCTTCGCCGTGCATGTCCACGAGGATGATTTTGACGGCGGGTTCCAGCGCGGCCAGTTGCGCGTCGGCTGAGCGAAAGGGATCGTCGGAGGGTGGCATGTATGCGCGGCCTTGAAAGTTGAGCACAGCGACGGGCAGGCCTTTGACCTTGCCGACCCAGCGGCCTTTGCCGGGGACGCCGGGCGCGTAATTGGCCGGGCGCAACAGGCGCGGTTCTGTTTCGATAAATTCAAGCACTTCGCGTTTGTCGAAGATGTGATTGCCGGAGGTCATTACGTCTACGCCGGCGGCGAACAGGTCTTGCGCGATGCGCGGGGTGATCGAAAAACCGGCGGCGGCGTTCTCTACGTTGCTGACGACGAAATCAATCTCGCGTTGCCGGCGCAGGTCGTAGAGGCGCTCTTCCAACACGCGGCGTCCGGCGCGCCCAACCAGGTCGCCGGTCATGAGGACTCTGAACATGAAATTTCCTTTCTAGCTTTTTACAGCGCGGGCTAGTGGAATGTATCGCGCGCGATTGGTCAAGTTGAGTAAATTGCTGAACGCTGAACTTGGCAGGAGGAAATGACGAGGGCAACCACTTGGCCGTAATGTAGGGTTCACTATAACCTGTCTTAACAGGTGGGAAACCTAAGCCCTGTGGCTTTAGCTCTAGCTCGTGCTATGACGAGGATGCTAGCCAGGCAGGTAATTGCATCGGCTTCCCTGATAGCGAAATAGGTTAAATTGAATTTCCTACACATACCAACTTCGCAGTCGCCCTGCGACGGCGGGCATACTAAGCCCGCAAGCAGCGAGCGTCAATAGGCCGCAACGGACAATTTTTATGCCGTGGCGTGACGCTTGAGCTGCGTTGGGCCGGTTTGCAATTGTGTTACTGGAAAACGCCGCGTGCCGCGCCAGCAGCGCATTGCAAACCGATCTCACGGCAGCTTACACACCGCCCGGCACAACCACCGTCCAGCTTGAAAATAATGACAAGCACGTGAGGTTGCGCCCGCCGGCAAATTGCCCGTTGGTGCTCAGGCTCGCGCCCAACAGCGGGCGGCTGGCGCTCATCTTCATCCAACCCACCGAACCGGCGGGGATGAAGCCGTTGATGGTGCCGATGACACGCAGGTTGCGCAGCTTGACTTCGGTATAACAGCGAATAGTGAAACTGGTCGAACCCGGCGTCTCCACTTCGTTATATATCAGCGTGAAGACGCTGATGCTCGCGCCGTCGCCGAAAAGCAAATTGCGCGGCGAATACATGTAAAGACTGGTTTGATCGGTCGCCTGGCTGTTGAAATTGGACAGCGCCACCGTGCCCGGCAAACGCCCGTAATTGCCGCCGTTGAAATCCAGGTTGACCGTGCCGTCGCCATTGTCATTGACGGCGCTGTTCAGCTTCTGCACTGCCACCGCCGGCAAATCGGCCTGCTTGCCATCGGCCTGCCAGATATAGGCCGTGCCGGTCAGGTAGTTGAATTGCCGCGGGGTGAAACCCGAAAAGGCCACGGCGACCAGATAACCTTGCACGCCCGGATCAAAATCGGCGGCAAAGAATTGCGCCGTCTGGTTGGGCGTCAAACTGATAAAGCTATCGGCCACGGTGCACGAATTACCTTCGACGGCGAAGAGGTGCAGCGTCACTGATTGCGTGGCGTGCGTGTTGGTGATGTTGAGCTGCGTGTTTTCCACGCTCGGATCGGAACTGTCGCTGGTGTAGCGGTTGAAAAACAACACGCTGCCGGTCTTGATGTCATTTGGGTCTTGGGCCACGGCCACCGCGCTGCACAACAGCACGGCGCACATGATCATGAGGAACGCATTGGGCAATCGTTTCATTTTAGTGAACTCCTTCCGCACACACTCAGCCAGTCGAGGCAAAGCTCCAACCGCGCCAAGCCGGCGGGATCAGTCGTTGTCATTACTACGCCTGCACGCCGTAGCGGCAGGCCGGGCAATCGTTTATTTTCAAGAGCGAGTGTGAGGCACCAACTACACAGCAGCCCGGTTCAGCGACAAGCGGCAAAAGAAATGCCCGGACGACTGGTTGCACCGAAGGGAAAGAGATTGAAGGCGGCGAGACTCAAAGAACGGAGACGAGCGGCGGTTCCTATTTGGGACTGAGTTTTGTGGGGGAAAACGCGGCGTATGCTAGCACAGGCAATTTGGCGGGCGTGATTTTTAATGTTACCGCCACGCTAGCGCGGCACAACCGGCGGGCGTCTTTCCCGCGTAGTTTCATTTTCGCCGCGTGAACGCTATAAAATAACCGCCAGTCGCTTTGGCAGAGAGCTCTTCCCATGCAAAAATACATTGACGATTTTCTAAAACACCTGAAGTACGAACGCAATGCCTCACCGCACACCTTGCGCAATTACGAGATTGATCTGGTGCAGTTTTACGATCACCTCGCGCCGCCCGACAAAGAGGGCAACCGGCGCGCCGTGCCGATTCACGCGATTGATAACCTGGCGATCCGCGATTTCATGGCGACGCTGTACGAGCAGAAGAAAAAGAAAAGCTCGATCCATCGCAAGGTCGCCACGTTGCGCACCTTCTTCAAATACCTCAACCGGGAAGGCGTCGTCGAAACCAATCCGGCCAAGCTGGTCGCCAGCCCGCGCGTTGACCGCACGTTGCCGAATCACCTGAACCTCGAACAGATGATCCGCTTTATCGAAACTCCCGAGACCGACACCGTGCTGGGCAAACGCGACCGCGCGCTGCTGGAATTGCTTTACGCCAGCGGGCTGCGCGTTTCGGAACTGACGGGCCTGAACATGCAGGACGTTGATTTCACCAACCAGTCAGTGCGCGTCAAAGGCAAAGGCCGCAAGGAACGCATCGTGCCGTTCGGCGAGCACGCCAAAAAAGCCTTGCAGGAATATCTGGCCGCGCGCGGCGAATTGCTGATCGAAGCCGGGCCGGAACCCGCCGATCCGTTGGCGGTGTTTTTGAACTACCAAGGCACGCGCATCACCACGCGTTCGGTCGGGCGGATGGTGGATAAGTACGTCAAGCTGTGCGCCGACGTGCACCACATCAGCCCGCACAGTTTGCGGCACTCGTTCGCCACGCACCTGCTCGACGCAGGCGCGGACTTGCGTGTGATTCAAGAGATGCTCGGCCACGTGCGGCTTTCGACGACGCAACAATACACGCACGTGGCGATGGACAAGCTGATGGAGGTTTACGACAAGGCGCATCCGAAGGCCTAGCCCACATTGCAAGCTGTAGTGAAGCAATTATATTTATGCGACCTGTTTGTCTGTGACTTCATCCCTGATTAACATTTGCGTAGTTCCTGCCCAAACACAAAAGTGTAGGCACCTTTCAGGCAAGAGCTAAAGGAGTTTTCGACCAATGACCATCGAACAAATCGCTGAAATCTGTCACGAAGCCAATCGCGCACTTTGCGCCGCCACTGGCGACAACTCGCAACCGCCGTGGAGCGAAGCACCTGATTGGCAAAGAGAGAGCGCCCTCAGTGGCGTTAGTTTCCATCTGGCCAACCCGGATGCATCGGCTAGTCGTTCGCACGAAGAATGGTTGCGTGAAAAAGAGGCCACCGGGTGGAAATATGGGCCGGTCAAAAATCCAGCCAGCAAAGAGCATCCGTCCATCGTACCGTTTGAAGAACTGCCGGAAGACCAGCAGGCTAAAGATTACCTATTCCAATCCATCGTGCGCGGCTTAGGCCGCTTCGTCAAAGAGTGAAATGTATGGCTGCGCGCCGCAGCTTCACGCGAATCGTTCCCCTCACAATGCGCACGTTACATAGGTATTTTGCAGGCCGCGAAAGCGCCTCGAAGGCGGCTTGACAACCTGCCGGTGAAGCCGAATAATCCCCGCCTTCTTACGGGCAGACAGTTCAACCCAAAAGTTCCGAAGCGACAAAGTTGAAACACCGATTCAGCAGGCGCTGGCCTTGTTTCAGCAGGGGAGTTTGCGTGTCCGCACCTGAATCCGCCGTGCCCATTGCCGAGTTAAAATTCCTGCGTTCTGGCAAGGTGCGCGACTTGTACGAGGTAGATGACGACCATTTGCTGCTTGTCGCTTCGGATCGGATTTCCGCTTTTGATTGTGTGTTGCCGAATGCGATTCCGCACAAAGGCACAGTGCTGACGCAGCTTTCGCGGTTTTGGTTTGCGCGCTTTGCCGAGTTCGTGGCGAATCACTTGGTCGCCGCCCGCGTCGAAGACTTCCCGCCAGACTTGCAAACACATTTGTCCACTGCGAGCAAAACGTATTTGGACAACCGCGCGATGCTGGTGCGCAAGGCCGAGGTGGTGCCGTTTGAATGCGTGGTGCGCGGCTATTTGGCAGGTTCGGGTTGGAAAGAGTATCAACAAACGGGCGCAGTCTGTGGCCATCCGTTGCCGCCGGGTTTGACCGAAGCGGCGCAATTGCCCACAGCGCTCTTTACGCCCGCGACCAAGGCCGAATCCGGGCACGACATCAATGTATCGGTGGCGGTGATGGCTGCGGCAGTTGGCGCCGACTTAACGGCCCAACTCGAGCAGATCAGTTTGCAGCTTTATCGCGCGGCCGCTGCCTATGCCGAAACGCGCGGCATCATCATTTGCGATACAAAGTTTGAATTCGGTTTACGAGATGGAGTGATTGTACTGGTGGACGAAGTGCTGACCCCCGATTCGTCGCGCTTTTGGCCGCTGGATCAATATGCGGCTGGCAAAACGCAGCCGTCCTTCGATAAGCAATACGTTCGTGATTACCTCGAAGCGCTGGCTTGGGATAAGCGCCCGCCTGCTCCCGCGTTGCCGAGTGAAGTGATTCAAGCTACCAGCAAAAAATACTTGGAAGCCTACCGTTTATTGACTGGTAGCGACTTGCCAGGATTGTAGCTAGCCAGAGAGAAAACGCCATTTCAACAATTTGATTTTCCCGGGACACTGGACTTAACACTTTTAGCTGACGCTGCCTACCTCGTTGCCCCTGAGTTTGGCCCGAAGCTGGAGTGACCGCCCATACTAATATCGTTGTGAGGTCGCCCAAATGAAATCGGAACTCGAAGCCCTCGTCGAAAAGATGATCGCTGGTGGGATACTGTTTGAAGAAGCCGTCAAAGAGTTTGAAAAACAGTTCATCCTCCGTGTGGTCAGCCACCACGGCAATAATCTATCCAAAGCCGCCGAGGAACTGCGCATCCATCGCAATACCTTAACCAAGCGCTTGCAAGCCTACGAACAAGGGAAAGGCGCGAAAAAGAATGCTAATGGCAAACGCCGCCAAATCGCGCCACGCCACAGGGCGCGTGTCCAAGTTGCGGCGAGATAGCGCCAGCGCTTCCTTATATCTCACGAAGACGGTCAACAATTGCTGAAATCCCCGTTGACAGGTCTGAGCCTCGTCCATATACTCGGCACTCTCAAACAGGGAGTGCTAATACTGAATATCTTGATAGTGACCTATCAATCTTACTTGAGTGGTTGGCACTCAAGTTTATTTCTCCCGGTTTGAGTAGTCAGCAAAACGAACATCCAACAACCTAACCAAACTCGAAAGGAGTCAATTCAATGGCAACAATACGTCCGCTGAACGACCGCATCATCGCACGCCGTGTGGAAGATGAAGAGCAAATGCGCGGGGGGCTTTATATCCCTGACACCGCCAAGGAGAAGCCGCAGGAAGGCAATGTGATTGCCGTCGGCAACGGCAAAATCCTGAACAGTGGCGAGCGCGTCGCTATGGACATCAAGGTCGGCGACCGCATCCTCTTCGGCAAATACTCTGGCACCGAGGTCAAACTCGATGGCGAGGAGTATCTGATTCTGCGCGAAGACGACGTGCTCGGCGTGATCGAAGCCGCGGCCAAGAGCGCCAAGAAGTAGGACAGACTTTAGTCTGTCCCAGGCAGTGAGACAGATGTAGGACAGACTAAAGTCCGTCCTACCATTCAGCATTTCCCGGAGGAATTCATAACTATGGCAAAGCAAGTTATTCATGGCGAAGATTCACGCCAGGCGATTTTGCGCGGCGTCAATCAACTCGCCGACGCAGTAGCGATCACGCTCGGCCCCAAAGGCCGCAACGTGGTCATTGACAAGAAATTCGGCTCGCCCACCATCACCAAAGACGGCGTGACGGTGGCCAAAGAGATCGAACTGAAAGACCCGCTCGAAAACATGGGCGCACAGATGGTGCGCGAAGTCGCCAGCAAGACCAGCGATGTGGCCGGCGACGGCACTACAACGGCGACCGTGTTGGCGCGTGCGATCTTCAAAGAAGGCGTCAAAACCGTGGCCGCCGGCGCCAACCCGATGGCGCTCAAGCGCGGCATTGACAAGGCCGTCGAACGCGCTGTCGAAGTCATCAAATCTTCGGCCAAGCCGGTCAAAGGCGATGCCATCGCGCAGGTCGGCACGATTTCGGCCAACGGCGACGACACCATCGGCGGCATCATTGCCGAAGCGATGAAGAAGGTCGGCAAAGACGGCGTCATCACCGTCGAAGAATCCAAATCGCTCGAAACCTCGTTGGAAGTGGTCGAAGGCATGCAATTCGACCGCGGCTATCTGTCACCCTACTTCGTGACCGATGCCGAGCGCATGGAATGCAATCTGGAAAACGCCTTCATCCTGCTCAACGAAAAGAAGATCAGTTCGATGAAAGACCTGCTCCCGCTGTTGGAGCAAGTCGCGCGCGCCGGCAAACAACTGCTGATCATCGCCGAAGATGTTGAAGGCGAAGCCTTGGCGACCTTGGTCGTCAACAAGCTGCGTGGCACCTTGCAGGTTTGCGCCGTCAAAGCGCCTGGCTTCGGCGACCGCCGCAAAGCCATGCTCGAAGACATCGCCACCCTGACCGGCGGTCGCATGATCAGCGAAGACCTCGGCATCAAGCTCGAGAACATCAAGCTCGAAGACCTCGGCAAAGCCAAGAAGATCACGGTGGACAAAGACAACACCACGATCGTCGAAGGCTCCGGCAAGCACGCGGACATCCAGGGCCGCGTCGCCACCATCCGCCGTCAGGTTGAAGAGACGACCAGCGATTACGACCGTGAGAAGCTGCAAGAGCGCTTGGCCAAGTTGGTCGGCGGCGTGGCAGTGATCAAAGTCGGCGCGGCGACCGAGACCGAGTTGAAAGAGAAGAAAGCTCGTGTCGAAGACGCCATGCACGCCACGCGCGCGGCCGTCGAAGAAGGCATCGTCCCAGGTGGCGGCGTCATTCTGGTGCGTGCGGCCAAGGCGTTGGAAGGCTTCAAGCTCGACGACGAAGACGAACAGATCGGCGTCAACATCGTGCGTCGCGCGCTCGAAGAGCCGCTGCGCAAGATTGCCGAGAACGCCGGCAAAGAAGGCGCCGTGATCGTCGAACGCGTCAAGAACGAGAAAGACAACATCGGCTTCAATGCGGCGACCGAAGTCTTTGAAGACCTGGTCAAAGCGGGCGTCATTGATCCGGCGAAGGTCGCGCGCACGGCGTTGCAGAACGCTTCGTCCATCGCGGGCCTGATGCTCACGACCGAGGCCCTGATCTCGGAAATCCCGGAAGCCGCAAAGGCGATGCCGGCGATGCCTGGGGGCGGTGGTATGGACGGCTTCTAAACACGGCCTCCTGAATTGAATTGAAAAGGGCGCTGGCGTTGTGACGTCAGTGCCCTTTTTTTCATTGCGCCGTGCCTTGGCCTATAATGCGCGCGCCTGAAATCAGCGAAAGGATGTGAATGCTGCGGAATGTTCGATGGACAGCCGAAAGAAGTGATCATCTACGAGACAGCGGACAGTGTGCAGCCGTTTCACGAATGGCGCGAGGCTCTGCGCGACGCGCAAGCGTTGGCGCGCATCAACCAGCGTGTGAACCGGCTGATGCAAGGCAATCCCGGCGATTACAAAACGGTGGGTGAGGGCGTCTACGAATTGCGCATTGACTACGGCCCGGGCTACCGGCTTTATTTTGCTTTCGCCGGGCAGCAGATCATTTTGCTTTTGTGTGGCGGGGCCAAGAGCACACAAACCGCCGACATCAAGCAAGCGAAAAAGTACTGGCAGGATTACGAAATGAGGGTCAAGCCATGATGCGTTGGACGGATTATTTACGAAACTCACTGGCCGCGAACGTCGAAGAAGCCGCGGCTTATCTGCGCCTGTCGCTCGCGGAAGCAGCAGAAGACCCGGCAGGGCTGCTGCTCGCTGTCAAACAGATTGTTGAGGCGCGTGGCGGTATTGAGGATTTAGGGCTGAGCCTGGAAGAGCAAGCGGCCCTCGCCACCGCCCTCAGCCGCAGCCTGGCAGCCGCGCCCATATTGCAAGCCGCTTGAGACCAGCGAAAGGAAGCAAGAGCGTATGCCTGTGGAAGCAATCGAAATCCTACCGCAAAAAACGCAGTGTGCGATTGGGGTGGACGAAACCGCGTTTCGCGCACAGTGGCGCGCGGAGACGCAATACCTGTCTTCGGTCTCGAAGATGGTGCGGCATACGGCGTACCAACGCATCATCTCAAATAGCCCGTGCCGATGACCGAACCAGTAGATGGTGATCAGTTCCTGGTCGGTGATCCCCGCAGCCTGGGCATTGTTACTGAGCCGTTGAAAGCAGGTGCTGCGCCGCGTATCGTGCAGTTCGCAGACAAGCACGTAGAGTTGAATTATTTGAGAGTACCCTTATGTCAACCAACAACACCATCGAAGTTTTCTTTTCTTATGCGCACGAAGACGAAGACCTGAAAGGCGAACTGGTCAAACATCTCAGCACCCTCAAACACACTGGCGTCATCCGCAATTGGCACGACCGTATGATTGCCGCAGGCACGGAATGGAAAGGCGCGATTGATGCGCACCTTGAATCGGCGCACGTCATCCTGTTACTTATCAGTTCCAACTTTCTCGCTTCGGATTATTGTTTCGACATCGAATTGAAACGCGCGCTCGAACGCCACTACGCTGGCGAAGCGCGCGTCATCCCCATCATTCTCAAAGCCGTAGATTGGCAGGACGAGCCTTTCAGCAAGCTGCAAGCTTTGCCCACAGGCGCCAAGCCCGTGACCAGTTGGGCGAATCAGGACGAAGCCTTCACCAACGTCGCACGAGGCATTCGCCGCGCCTTGGCGGAGTTATCAGCAAACCCTCGTTAGGCTCACCCGCTATCGCTCGCGCAACCGAGGTGAGCCAATCTATCAACCGCGCATCCGCCGTCTTTCACGTACCGCGTCAGCCCAATCCCCATTTCGTCGGACGCGACGCTTTGCTCGTCGAATTACGACAGACCTTGTTGCAACAACACGCCGCCGCGCTGATCGCCTTGTACGGCACGGGTGGCGTAGGCAAAACGCAATTAGCGGCGGAATACGCTCACGCCAAACGCGGCGAATATAAGGCCGTGTGGTGGCTCAATGCCGAGGCTGAGGCTACGTTGGCGAATGATCTGGCGGCGCTGGCGCGTGCGCTCGACTTGCCTGAAAAAGACACGCGCGAAATCTGCCTCATCGTCGCCACCGTCTTGCATTGGTTGAACGGCAACACAGACTGGCTGTTGATTTATGACAACGCGACCGATGCGAAGTCATTGCAAGGATATTTGCCACACGCACACAGCGGACACGTCCTCGTGACCTCGCGCAATCCGAACTGGCTCGGACTAGCGCAAGCGTTGGAAGTCACCCTGCTCGACGCCGAAGACGGAGCGAAATTCCTGGTGGAGCGTACGGGGCAAGACGATGCGGCGGCGGCGCGCGAATTGGCAGAGGAATTGGGCGGCTTGCCGCTCGCGCTGGAACAGGCTGGGGCTTATTGCGAAGCGACGAAAAAACCGCTGGCCGATTACTTGCGGCTCTTTCGCCAACGCGGGCAAGAGCTGTTGCAGCGCGGCCAACCTGCCGATTACCCCGCGACTGTAGCGACTACGTGGGAGATTTCGTTTGAGGCCGCACAACGCGAATGCCCCGCTGCCGCCGCGTTGCTGAACCTGCTCGCCTTTTGCGCGCCCGAAGCCTTTCCGTTGTCAGTGTTTCGCAACGGCGTCGAACAGCTACCCGACGAACTCGCCTCCGCCGTCGCGGATGAGTTGGCATTTGATGACGCTATCGCGGCATTGCGGCGTTATTCGCTGCTCGTGCGCGAGAATGACAGCGTGACACTGCACCGATTGGTACAATTGGTCACGCGCGAACGGCAAACTGGTGAGGAGCAAAAAGTATGCGCTGAGGCGGCTGTTCGAATAATAAACAGGGCATTTGCTCAACAAAACACTGATGAGCAGGCTTTGGCTCTATTGGCGCATGCACTCGTTGCAGTTGATCACGGCGAGCGTTTGAGCCTTTTATCTTCAGAGACTACCCGATTGGTAAATGGCCTGGCCGACCTAGTGGAGCTTTCCTGAAATTCTACCTCTGGTTTAGACCTGAAGCGGTCGTCCTTTGTAAGTCCACTTGAAGGGCTTCGCCAACGTAGCGTTA
>JAYUCP010000342.1:0-10817 GCA_043740245.1 Acidobacteriota bacterium
CACACTCAGAAGCGCCAGGTCGCTACCGCTCCCTGTACCGCACCGCAAACGGATTTTCTATGGCAAACAAGAAACAAACAGCCGTGGCTGAAAACAACGAAGCCAGATTGGTCGGCAGCGGCGCGCTGGACGACGAGCAGCAAATCGAACTCTCGCTGCGTCCCCAACTTCTGCGCGAATACATTGGCCAGAAGAAGGTCAAAGACAACCTCAACATCTTCATCAAAGCCGCGCGCGCGCGTGGCGAGGCGCTCGATCACGTGTTGCTCAACGGCCCGCCGGGCTTGGGCAAAACGACGCTGGCGGCGATTTGCGCGCGCGAGATGGGCGCGCAGATAAGAGTCACCGCCGGCCCGGTGATCGAAAAGGCCGGCGACCTGGCCGCGCTGCTGATGAATATCGGCGAAGGCGACGTGCTGTTTATTGACGAGATTCACCGCCTGCATCCGGCCATCGAAGAGATTCTTTATCCGGCGATGGAAGATTTCGAGTTGGACATCATCATCGGGCAGGGGCCGTCGGCGCGTTCGGTCAAGCTGGATTTGCCGCGCTTCACGCTGGTGGGTGCGACGACGCGGCCCGGCATGATTTCGGCGCCGTTGCGCGGGCGCTTCGGCATCAACTTCCATCTCGATTTTTATCCGGTCGAAGACTTGCAGATCATCGTCGAGCGTTCCGCCGCGATTCTAAACGCGCAGCTTGAAGAGCCTGGCGCCAAGGCCCTGGCGCAACGTTCGCGCGGGACGCCGCGTATCGCCAACCGCCTGTTGCGCCGCGTGCGCGATTTTGCCGAGGTCGAGGGTGACGGGCGCATCACGGCGGAAATCGCCACGGATGCGCTGAACCGCATGGAAGTGGATCGCTACGGTCTGGACGAAGTAGATCGCAAGCTGCTGCTGACGATCATCGAAAAGTTCGGCGGCGGCCCGGTCGGCGTCGGTACCATCTCGGCGGCGATCAACGAAGAGAAAGAGGCGATTGAAGAGATTTACGAGCCGTACCTGATTCAAATCGGCTTTCTTAATCGCACGCCGCGCGGGCGGATGGCGACGCCGGCGGCCTATCAGCATTTGGGTATCGGCCATTCTGAGAGGACGCCGAAGAGTGAGCGCGACCAGCAAGGGCTGTTTCAGTAATGCTTATCAGCGAATTCAACTTCGACCTGCCCGATGAATTGATCGCGCAGGAGCCGCTTGAGCAACGCGACCGCTCGCGCATGCTGATCGTTGACCGCGCCACGCAAAGCTTCCGCGACAGCGCGTTTGCCGAATTGCCGGCATTGCTCAACGCGGGCGATGTCGTGGTGCTCAACAATACGCGCGTTTTTCCGGCGCGCTTGCGCGGCCAGCGTCTCGTGAGCGGCCAGCCCGGCGCGCAGGTTGAAGCCTTGCTGGCGCGGCTGATTGATGCGACCACGAACGAATGGGAAGTCATCGCGCGGCCGGGCCGGGCGTTAAAAGTCGGAGCGCAACTCGAATTCGGCGGCGGACGGTTGCGCGGCGAAGTCATGGCCTTGCTCGAAGACGGCAAGCGCCGAATTCGTTTTACCTGCGACGGTGATTTCAATCAGGTGGTGGATGAGGTCGGCAATACGCCGCTGCCGCCTTACATCAAACGCGACGCGGCCGAACGGCTGGACGAACCGCGCTATCAGACGGTCTTTGCCAAACAGCGTGGGGCGATTGCCGCGCCGACGGCGGGGTTACATTTCACGCCGCGCGTGCTCGATGAATTGCAGGCGCGCGGCGTCCGGGTTGTTGAGATCACGCATCACGTCGGTTACGCGACCTTTCAACCCATCCGCGTCGAACAGGTCGAAGCGCATCGCATCGAAGCCGAAAGCTACACAATCAGCGCCGAGGCCGTACACACGATCAACGCCGCAAAGTCGCGCGGCCAGCGCGTGCTCGCCATCGGCACGACCGCCACGCGCGCGCTCGAAAGCGCCGCCAACGCCGATGGCACGGTGCGCGCCGAACAACGGGCGACCGAACTGTTTATCTATCCCGGTTACGACTTCAAAATTGTTGACGCACTGCTGACAAATTTTCACCTGCCGCAATCTTCGCTGCTCTTGCTCGTTTCAGCATTGGGCGGCCGCGAACTGGTCTTGCAGGCCTACCGGCATGCGGTCGCGCAACGCTACCGGTTTTATAGTTACGGCGATTGTATGTTGATCCTTTGAACAGTAGTCAGTAGTCGGTAGTCAGTGGCCGGTTAAACGGCAGCCGACTACCGACTACTGACTGACTACCGAGTCATGCAGGTTTTTCAATACCACCCCATTTACAGACAGCCGTTCAAAGGCGCATTGCGCCCGATGACGCTGACCGACCTGAATGAGGTTTGGCAACTCGACCTGCGCTGTTTTTTGCATGGGGAGGCCTATGAGCGGGATACCTTCCGGTTCCTGCTGTCCAACCCGCACACGATCGCGCGGCAGATTCGTTCGGATGGGGGAGAGATGGGCGCGTTTGCGTTGGCGGTAGTGGATGAGGACGGCAGCGGCCATCTGACCACGATCGGCGTTGCGCCCGAACATCGCCGCCGCGGTTTGGCCCGGCTGCTCTTGCACGAGGTCGAGCGCACTTTCCTTGCGCGTGGCATCGTGACCGTCCGGCTGGAAGTCCGCGTGGACAATTTGCCCGCGCAGCAACTTTATGAACATCTGGGGTATGTCGTGGTGCGGCGGATGAACCGGTACTATTCAAACGGCGATGATGGCTACCAGATGATCAAGCCGCTCAGTGTGTGATGGCAAGACGCCCGGGGAAGGCGTGCCCGGACTTCCTGCAAAGTGGAACTCTGCACTATATCGTGCGAAAACTGCTGCCAGGACAGCCACGGCGCGTCTCGCCCTTCTCAGTTTAAGCCATTGAAAATCAACAGATTGAATTGGGGAAAGCCAGCCTCGCCAGTTCGCCGTGCGACGCCTGCCGTCGGCCTGCCAAAAACCGTGAATTGACACTTGGAACGCTAATCTGTTATAAATCTGCCACTTACAATGCATTCGGCATTAGATTGAGGCGTGAATCAGGCAGTCTTCACGCGAATTACCCCAAAGCTGTTAAGGGTTTCCATTCGGTTAACGGAAAGAACTGAATATGGCAGCAAGCACAAAGAAAAAGGCCAAACCCAAAGTCAAAAGCAAACCCAAGGCGAAAGCTCTGAAAGCGGCTCCGAAGTCGGTCAAGGCGAGCTTGGCGAAACCGGCTAAGGCAAAGCCTGGCAAGAGTTTGCCTGCGAAAGCGAAGGCCCGTAGCGCGGCCCCCAAAACGGCTGCGAAAAAGCCTGTGCCCAAGCCTGCCAAACCAGCCGCGAAAAAGCCTGTGCCCAAGCCTGCTAAACCAGCCGCGAAAAAGCCTGTGCCCAAGCCTGCCAAACCAGCCGCGAAAAAACCTGTGCCCAGGCCTGCCAAACCAGCCGTGAAAAAACCTGCGCCCAAGCCTGCTAAAAAAGCCGTGAAACAGCCGTTGCCCAAGCCTGCCAAACCAGCCGCGAAAAAAGTCGCTTTGAGTAAAAAGGGGAAATCCGCGCCTGTCACCAAACCGACAGCCGCAAAGGCAAAGCCGGTCAAACCCGGCAAACCCAGTCGCCAGCCAGTGAGCCCGGCGGTCGCTCGCAAACAACCGGTCAAGCCTCAGAGCAAAAAAGATTTGAAAGCAAAAGCGCCGGTGGCCAAGCCGGTCGAGCAACCGGTTGCCAATTCGCAGCCGGTTAAACCACAGGTTGTCATCACCAAGCCCAGACCCACGCTGCGGCAGATTTTGCCGCCCCCGCCGCCCCCGCCCGCGCCAAAACCCGAAGTGCGCAAACCGGCCTCGGCGGCCGCTTTACGCGCCTTTGAGCACGCGGTCAAAGTCTTCAACCGGCGGCAATTCGAGGAAGCAAAAGGGCTGTTTGAGCAGTTGCATCAGAAGTTTCCGCTTGAGGTTGAATTGCTGAGCCGTTCGCAAATGTACTTACAGGTCTGCCGGCAGAAATTGATCGTGGCGCCCGTGCCTCAGGTGCGGAATGTGTCGGCGGATGAATGGTATGATCGCGGCGTCTTGGCGTTGAACGTCGGAGATTTTGCGCAGGCGCGCAACTTCTTCGAAAAAGCCTTGCGGCTCGATCCCAACGAACCGCATTTTCTCTATTCGCTGGCGGCGACCTATGCCCAAACCGGCCCGCACGAACAGGCGCTCGATTACCTGCGCCGTTCGATCCAGCTTCAGCCGCGCTTCCGTTCGCAAGCCTTTGACGATAACGATTTTTCCGGCTTGCGTGAGAACCGGCAATTTCAGGAACTGCTCGGACTGACTTCGCCTTTTGACTTGCTCGAAGCGCGCCGCTGAGCCAGCCCATGCGGCACCCTCACTTAATGCGAATGCGCAAGGCATTCGCCGCCTTTCCGTCCACCTGCAACAGGAACTCGACCTCGCCACGCCCGGCCAGAGTGCCGGGCAAGCGCACGTTCACCTGATCCAATCCGACCAACCCCTCGACCGCTCCGGCAAAGAGCACTGGCGCAGTCTCGCCGCCGACTTTGGCCGCGACCGCTTCCAACGCGCTGCGATTGCGCCAGCCGCTGCCGAAGGCGACCAGGAAGACCTGTTCGCTGGCATTGCTCAACTCAATCGGCGCGACCACGAATTTGTTTTGCGCCTGATCAAACACCGCGACCGGTTCATAGCTTTGCGCGCCAGCGGCGTTGATCCGCAACACCAGTGCGGCGGCGACATCGCGCCCGTTGCTGTTGGCGGCAAAGAGCGCGGGGGCGACCGTTTCAATATTGATCGTGCCGCTGGCAATGCGTCCGGCGGGATTGCTGATCAACACCGCAGCCGGGCCGGTTTTGGCGCCCGCCGGGATTTGAAAATTGACCTGACCGGGCGAGACGAAAAAGAGCGGCGCTGGGCGTTCGACGTTGGCGCTGTCACGCACGACGGCCGAGGTGCCCGCCAAGTTCAGCGGCAACGGCGTGTTCGTCGCAGCCTGTGTAGCAGTCGCCAATTCGCTGCCGAAGCTGGCGACGATGGCTTCGCTGGCCAGCGCGTCGGCGCTGAAACTGGCGGCGGAAACGGTCGCGGCGGCACTGCTCGCAAGCAATGCCTTCACGCTTTCGCGCAAGCTGGGCAGCAGCGGATAAAACGCATCGCCCGGACATTCAGTCGCTCCCGGCCCATCGCGGTGGCCGGAGATGTTGTTCAACTCCAGACCTGAAGCCGCGTGGCGCGCCTTGCTGGTGGGGTCAATGCCGCGTTGATCGGCTTTCCAGGCCAGTATGCGGCGCAAGCTGTTGAGCGCCTTTTCGCTGGGCGTGACATCGGTATAAGTGCCGATCATCGAAACGCCCAGCGTCCCGCCATTGACGCCGCTGAAATGCGCGCCCAGCACGTTGTCGCCGCCCGCGCGCCCTTCGTAAATCACGCCGTTCGGATCAATCAAATAGTTGTAGCCGACATCCGCCCAGCCATTCGAGAAGATGTGGAAGTTCCAGATGCTGCGCACGACGGCGGCCCAATCATTATTCGCCACGCTGTTGCCCGTCGCCGTGTGATGGACGATCAGGTGCGTGACCGTGGTGTAACTCAGCGTGCCGTGCGTCGTGATCTGGCCATCGGGGCAGCCCCATTCGGTGCGCGTGGCGACGGGCGGTTTCGGATATTTGGTCGAAGCTTGTTGCTGGCTCATGGCGTGTATTTCGGTTTTGCTTTGAAGCTGTTCCTGCCACCCGCGCGGCGTCGCGCCGGGGCTGATGAAGATGACCCGCAGGCTGCCAACCGGCGCATCATCGCTGCTCGCGCTGTGGCATTGAATGAAGCGCGTTTGCGCGGGCAAAAATAACAGGCTGCTGGCCTGTGCGCCGTTTTCGCCGGTCACATCGGCATCGTGCGCCAGCTTCAGCCATTCGCTCCAAGTTATGCCATCAACCGAACTGCGCAATCTGAATCGCGTGCGCCCGGCGGCTTGCGGCCAGACCAGGCCGACGGCGAGGAACGGCTCAGCTTGTTCGATCGGGACGGCGAGCGTGATCAGCCGCTCTTTACCGCTGGTCGTGACGTTCGGTTGCGCGCGGTCGAAATCAAGTTTGATTTCTTGCTGCCGCACGGTGGGCGCGATGTCTTGCGCGCTTGTACGTAATGCGCCGAACAAGCAGATGAGCAGACAGAGGCAAATCGAGTTTTTAAGCATAAGAAATTCCGGCTAAGGCAGGACAGACTAAAGTCCGTCCTACCGTTTTACTTCACCACCACCTGTACCTCATTCGCCAACCGGTTATCGGCGAAGAGTAACAACTCTGCTTCACCGCGCCCAGCCAGCGCCAGCAACACAGTGCGCGAGAGTCGCAGGTTGATTTGATCCAACCCCGCAAAGCCGCCGAGCGCGCCAGTAAAAAGCACTTCAACGGGCAAGCCGCCCAGTTGCGCGGTCACGGTTTCAACCATTGACCCAACAGGCCCCGCGCCGCGCACGCCTGTGCCGAACAGGATCAGAAAGACGCGGTCGCTTTCCGCGCCGGCTTCTATGGGGCGCGGCACGAAGCGGTTTTGCGCCGCGTCAAACTCAGCGAGAGATTCGGTGCTTTGCGTGCCATCGGCTTTGAAGCGCAACACGACGGCCGCCGGAGCCCCGCCGCCATTGGCATTGGCGGTGAACAAGCCCGGCGCGACGCGCACGATGTTGAGCGGATTGCCCAAGACGGAAAACAGGAAACCATCGCGGCGCACTTCAATCGAAACAGATGCAATGCCCGTCGCCGTTTCCGCTGGGATCAAATAGTTGACTTGTTGGGGCGAAACAAAAAACAGCGGGGCCGCGCGTTCGACGCCCACGCTGTCTTTGATTTTTACCGTTGTCATCGCCAGCGTCGTGGGCAGCGGCAGCGTTTTGACGGACGCTGTCGCCGTCGCCAGTCCGTTGCCAAAAGCCGCGACGATGGTTTCAGGTGCGAGCGTGGGGCCGCTGAAACTGGCGGCGGAAACCGTAGCCGCGCCATACGGCACTGTGCCGCCGCGATCCAGCAACACGTCGAAATTCGTCACCTTGCCCGCCACCACGTGCACTGTGGCGTCGGGCGTGTAAGGCGGTTCGCCAACGGGCGTGACGGTGATGCGATAACGGCCCGGCGCAAGGTCTACGCCGCCATAAAAGCCGTTGCCGTCGGTGGCGGTGCGAATGTTGGCGCGGCCTTTGGGCGGCGCGTCGTCAGTGCTGCGCGCGAGCAAGACTTCGGCGGTGTCGAGCACTGCGCCTTTGTTGTTTCTGGCCAGACCCATCACGTGACCGGTTTGCGGCGCAGCCTTCCACGGCAAGACCGGCGGCAGCGCGGCTTGGGCAAAGAGCGGCGTTGGATTGGCAGTTTGATCTTCGTAAGCGCGCGTACCGTCCACAGATTTGCCGGTCGTGAGTCCAGCGGCGAATTCGGCGAACGCGCGGCGCGGTGTGTCCTGATTCGGCGGCAGCGAAAACGGATTGGCCGTGACGGCGTCGTTGGTGTTGGCGAACGAAAAGAAGACTACGCCGTCACTGCGTTTGGCTTGCGCGGAGGGCGCGGCGGCTTTGCGCGCCTGGCGCAGCGTGCCTTCAATCGAATTGAGATAAACGCCCAGACCGTGCAGCATTATTCGGTCGTAGGCGTGATTCTTCGTCCATTCGGCCCAGGTGTCGAGCAGCGGCACGTTCGACGCCGTGTGCTCGCGTTTGTAATTCATCGGGATCGCCAGATCGAGAATGCCTTCCTCAGTCCACGCACGCCAATCCTGAAACACGCGCCAATACGCTTCAGCGGATTGCCAGCCCGCTTCAGTCGTAGGCCCGCCGCCAAAGGCGATCAGCGCGCCTGAAAGTTTCAATTGCGGTGTGAGCGCGCTGGCGTTGAGGTAAACGCGCCGCACAAAATTCGTCACTTGATCGCGCCGCCATTGTTGCCAGCGCGCGTCGGTTAGCGCGGGCGGCGCGCTGCCCGGCGCTATGCCGTAGCGTTGTTGAAAGCGCGCGACGTTCGTTTCGTTGTAGCCGATGCTCGCGCCGCCGCTGAGCGTGGCGGTCACTTCCGGGTAGCGGATACGATCCAAATGCAAGCCATCCAAATCGTAATTGCGCACCAGATGCATGAGCACGTCGAAGGTGTATTGCGCGGCATCGGGATGCCCCAAGTCAATCCAGAAATCGTTGCCGATGCGGTGGCCATTGAATGAAACGTTCGTCCCGTCGTCCGCCAGCAAGGTGCGCGTCAGCCAATTGTCGCGGCCTTCATAAAGCTTGCCCGCCGCTTGACTGAAGCCGTGCAGGTTGAAGGCATGCTGCGGGCTTTCGGGCGGACGCGGCGGATTCGCGGTAGGGTTGCCGTTCCACAACGCGCCGATGATGACGAAGGCGTGCACCTCGATGCTATTGGCGTGCGCTTCGGCCAGCAGATCGCCGAGCGGATCAAAGCCCGCCGCAATCGGCGTGCGGTCAGCCGGCGGCTCCAGCGAATTGCGATACCAGGAATCGCCCCGGCGGCGCACTTGCACAAACAGCGCATTGCAATTGGCGCGTTTGGTGTCGGCGATGATCGCCAGTACGTCGTTGTGGTTGTTGAGGGCAGAGTTGAAGGTGTCTACCCAAAAGCCGCGATATTGGTTGTTGGGTTGCGCGGCCAGTGGTTGCGCCAGCCACAAGGCCAGCGCCGCACTGATGATAAGGCGGTGGAACGCCGGGAGGTTCATCGCAGTTTCAGAGTTGATCGGGATCAATGCCCAGCTCGCGTAGCTTGGCGGCCAACGCGTGATTGCGGGCGACGGTTTCGGTGGCGCGTTGGACAGCTTGATCGGCGCGTTGCGCTTCGTGTTCGGCGCGCGCACTGGCTTGGTCAGCACGTTCCGCACCGGTTGGGATCACTTGGCCCTGCTCATCGCACCAGCGTAGCCAGGTCTCGGCTTTGTCTTCATAAACGCCTTCCCAGAGTGTCAAGCCGAGGCCCAGATCGGCGAACCAGCGTTGCGTGCGTTGCACGTAGGTGCGGCCACGCAATTCATAAAGCCGCAAAGTTTGCTTGCCCAATTGATGCGTCGGGTCGTAAACCGCGTAATAGGCAATGCCGCAACGCGCGTACTTTTCCAGCTTGCGCGTTATCTCGCCGCCTTTGCGGTTCGAGACGACTTCGATGACCAGTTCGGGCGCTTTGCCGTACTCCCAGAAAAAATACGAGCGGCCTTCCTTCGCATACCAATTCTCAGGCACGCTGACGTCCAGGCTGAGAAAGGCATCCGGCACGATGGCCTGTTTGTTGATCGAAGGAAACAGGCCGACATTCGCGGCGGCCAGGAATTTCCGTGGCTTGCGTTTCAAGACGGGATGCCACGAACTGTAAAGCGGCTCGGTCAACAGGCGTTGTTGCTTTTCCGAAAACATGTTGTCCACAGGCGTATCGTCCTCCGTGATGAGGTGGCTGACATCAAGCTGGATGCGCGCGTTTTCTCCCGCGCCTGCCACTTCGGCGACTTCGCGGGGTGCGTCTTTGGTTCGTGTTGCAGTTCTGGGCATAAAACTTCTCCTCTGCTTAAGGCGAATACCAACTAGCAGGCCGCAGTTTAACGGGGACGCGCGGCTTTCTCAATCTCAAGCGCCCAGGCTGGCGCAATGCCGGGCGAGCCGCTACACTCACGCACGCGCTGGATTGGGTAGCAGAAACATCAACCGTCATCATTGCGGAGGCGAGTATGCGATACGTCAACAACCCACCCAATCCTTTTCTGAACACCTACAACGAATGGGACGGCGAGCCGCCCGAAGCCAAGCTGGAAGTCTTTGAAGAGACCGCCACGCGCACCATCATCACCAGCAACAACAGTCCGGACATTCCTTTCAACTATTCGATCAATTGTTATCGCGGCTGCACGCACGCCTGTAATTACTGCTTCTCGCGCACGCGCCACGAATTTCTGGGCTGGGGCGCGGGCACCGATTTCGAGCGCAAGATTGTCGCCAAAGTTCACGCGCCTGAATTGCTGCGCGCAGAACTGATGAAGAAAAGCTGGAAGGGCGAAGTGCTGGTCTTTTCGTTCACCTCCGACCCCTACATCCCGCTCGAAGCCAACTATCAGCTCACGCGCAAGTGTCTGGAAGTCTGTCTGGAGTTTCGCAACCCGGTCAGCATCATCACCAAGTCGGCGCTGATTCGCCGCGACAAAGAACTGATTGCTGAACTGGCAATTCAGGCGCACGCCGATGTGTTTTTCACGATTCCGTTTTTAGATCGCGAAGTCTGCCGTGCGCTGGAACCTGGCGCACCCTTGCCCGACGCGCGTTTTGCCGCGATGAAAGATTTGGCCGACGCTGGCATCGAAGTCGGTCTGAGCATCGCGCCCATCGTGCCGGGCTGCAACGAACACGAAATCCCGGCGCTGCTCGAACGCGCGCGTGAATGCGGCGCGCGGCGGGCGTTTATCAATCTGCTGCGCTTGCCCGGCAGCGTCGAGCCGTACTTCATCGAAACGCTGCACGAACGCTTGCCGCTCAAGGCGCAAAAGATTCTCAACCGCTTGCGCGAAGTCAAAGGCGGCGTGCTCAACAAAACCGCCTTTCACGAACGCATGCGCGGCGAAGGCGTTTATTGGGAGATGATCAAGAAATCGTTTGAAGTGCACGCGCGGCGGCTGGGCTTTAACGAAGAGCGCTATGTGAAACACGAATATCCGCAGACCTTCCGGCGGCCCACGGCGCAGCAGAGTTTGTTTGAATAGGCAATGGCGTGTCAGTAGCCCGACCGTGAGACTTGTCATTACCTAGTTTTTTGCACATCGGTTGACAGCCGGTAATGCGAGCTATCTCCTTTATGGAGTCAAAGA
>JAYUCP010000343.1:0-4465 GCA_043740245.1 Acidobacteriota bacterium
GAAGCCGCGCAACCTCGGCGGGTTGCGCTACTCGCGCCGAAGCGTCCGTTTCGCCGCACGCAAAACTTTGACGGGTACCCGCCGCAGCCGGGAAGGCACTGCTCATTCACAAAACGTTGGCGTAGGTTCACTCGCCACGCCCGCCAGCAATCCTTCCATATGCTGCCGTGCCTTCCACGCGCCGGTGCGATCGGCGACAGCGAGGCCTTCCGTCCACACTTGCCGCGCTGCTTCGGTTTGCCCCTGTTCCAACAACGCGGAGCCGAGCATTTGATAAGCCGCCGTGTAATCGGGCTTGAGGCGAATGACATTGCGCAGCGCCTCGATGGCTTCGGGCCAGCGGGCGAGTTTGCTGTATTCGCTAGCCAGCCCGTACCAGATCATTTCGTTATCGGGCTGGGTTTGGGTCATAGCGGTGAAAGCGTCAATGCGAGCTTGCGACATCAGTAGCCTCCCTCGGTCAAAAAATTTCCGTAACTTTTTCGTGCGGCGCGACAATAATCGGCGCACACAAACTTTCACCTGCATTGTTATGGCGTTTGCACCTACAGATCAAGAGTTGCTGGCGGCTGCCGCACAGGGCGACGAAGCGGCCTTTGGGCAACTTTATCTGCGCTATCGCAACCGCGTGTATGGCTTCGCGCAACACATGCTGGGCGCGCCAGCCTTGGCCGAGGATGTGACGCACGAAGCGTTTCTGGTCTTGATTCAGCACCCGCAACGCTATCAGGCAGCGCGCGCGTCGTTGCTGACCTTTCTGTGTGCGGTCGCGCGCCATCACATCCTACAACATCTGCGCCGCCAGGGCCGTTGCGCGCCGGAGCCGGACGAGACGGCTGAATTGTGGAACGTTGATCCGCTCGACGAATTGCTGGCCCACGAAATGAGCGAGCGCGTCACTGCCGCGCTGGCCGCTTTGCCGCTGGCGCAACGCGAGGTGCTAGTGCTGCGCGAATATCAGGAACTGTCTTACGCGGAGATCGCCACGGTCAGCGAGACCGATGTGAATGTCGTCAAAGCGCGGCTTTACCGCGCGCGGCAGGCGCTGGCAAAACGGCTGGCGTCTTATGTTGCCGTGGGCGTCGCTGAAGGAGTGAAACGATGAATTGTCAAAGCTGTCAGATTGAACTCGGCGCATTGCTCGATGACGCGCTGACTGCGGCACAACGAGCCGAAGCCGAAAGTCATTTGGCGCATTGCGCTGCTTGCCGCGTTGAATTAGCCGAACAACGCGCGCTCAAACAGGCGTTGCACAGCGCAGCGCCGCCGCTGCCTGCGGCCAGTTTGGATGCGCGTGTGCTGGCGGCCTTTCGACAACAGCACGCGCTGCCCAAAGCTGGCGCGGTGCAAACGCGCGGCTGGCGCGCGTGGCTTTTCGGTTCGCTGTCTGTTCCAAAACCCGCGCTGGCATTGGCTGTGTTGGGCGTATTTGGCGCGGTCATGGCGAGTTACAAGATAGGCGAGATTATGGGCATACAATTGCCAATCAAGCCGCCGCCCGTGCTGGTTTACAACCAAACCGTCAAACCCGCTGTGCAGGGCGAAGCTGCACGCGTCGTTTATGTCAAAGCGCCGGGCGGTTGCGCGCGGCCTGCGCGGGCAACGGCGCATCATCAATTGGCTGTGCTGGAAAACAGACAGCCAGCCGCGCGCTTTGAAACACAAGCGTCAGTTTCGGAGGCGGGGTTTGATTTTACGACCACTGCGCCAGCGGAGCATTTCGAGCCGGTCAAAGACCCCGGCGTTCGCATTATCAAAGGAGGAAATCAATGAGTCGTTTATTCAAACAGGCTGCTTTCGCAACGGCGCTTGGACTGCTGCTCAGCGCCCCAGCCGCCGCCCAGCAGATCATTTGGCAAGGTGGATTCGGATCCAGCGTACCTGGCGGAACGCAAGTTCGTCATGGCATAGCCGTCACGCCGAACGGTGCGGTGCCCTTGGACAGCAATTCGCAAGGCCTAAGTGGCGGTGCTGCCACAAGCGAAACTATGCCGATCACGCGGGCGCTCAAGTTGGCGGATGGCCGTTCAATCGTCTACGGATTGGTAGTCAAACGGCTGGAGAATGGGGCACGCTTTGAGGTGACGTTACACGAACAAGAATCCACCTCATTCCTGATTGAACGGTTGAAGATTGATCCCGCGCGGATGGAGAAAGGGTTTCTCGCCAAGTACACAGAGCCGTTGCTCATCAACGATGGCGACATCATTGCGCTGGATGTGCTGATTGATCCGCGCACCAATGTCAAGATCACTGACTTTTTCCAAATCTCAACCGGCCCGCCCATCACGCGCGAGGAACCTGAAAAGCTCAAGGCTGAAGCGCGCGCCTTGACGCTGGACGATCTCAGCTTGAGCGTCACCGGTTACCAGGTGCGCCGCAACGGCACGATCGTCTATCCCAAAGGCGGCGGCGTCAGCGCCCGCTTTATCTTTCTGGATATTCCTGAAGTCGGGCGCGTCTGGTTCACCGTGACGACTCCGCCGCCCGGCAGCGGGTTCGAGCGCAGCGCCATCGTCAATGAAAAGCAATTGGTCTTTTCGATTGGCACTGACCAGTACGAGTGGTTGTCCAAAGAACCAATCCTGCCCGCCGAGGGTTCTTTCTATGTATGGATGCTCTTCGATCCGACCTTTTCCGCGCCCGCGCTAAACGCGCCGCCAGAGTGGGCAAAGAAGCTGGCTAGCGGCTGGGGGCATGTTGGCGGATTGGATCGTTGGCGGAAGGATAAGGACGAGGAGCAGTAAATTAGGGCCGCGCCTTTCCGCCAATTGGCGGCCCGCGCGCTGGCAAACCAAGCTGCGGTTAGGCAAGCGGGCCGAAGTAGAAAGTGTCGCTCATTGGATCAAGCGCAAAACGCATTCGTTCCAAACAACCTTGCATTCCGAGAAAAGTGGGAACGGTTTCAGCTAACTGCCCCGCATTAGGCACGAAAGCTGTTACTTCCAACGTCAGATCGTCGCCAAGTTCAGCCAGCATGGTAAGCGTAAAGCGGTGCAGGTTACCCCTAACCAAATAGCCACGAATCATCATAACGGTTGCGCCTAGCGCCGTGCTTGCCTCTGGCTGGAGCGCCTGTGCCAACAACGGAGAACAAACCAGGAAAGGCGCGCCAGTATCCAGTATCGCAGCCGTTGGCAGCTCGTCAACAATCACATCCAAGACAACCTTGATTGAGCCGCCGCCGCCCGTGCCGCTGTCGTAACTATAGCCCGTTGCGCCTGTGGCAAAAGGGGATTGGTCAGCCAATGTCAGCAACATCAGTTCACCGGGGCGATGAAAAATTGACGCAAGTCGCCGAGCACTTCAGCCAGTTGTTTGGGGGTTGGCGCGGCAGCAAAGAATTGCCCATCGCGCAGGGCAACCCACTGGCCGCGATACTGAGAGCCGTGTTGTTTCAGCCAGACGCGATTGGCTTGCCAATTCTGGTTGACGTAAGGCTGTGGGCTGACGTACTTGGGCGGCGCCAACGCAACCGCAAATCTCGCCAACTCGTCGTGCTGTGGATGCGCCGCCGCGCCTTGATTGGCAAACCGGCGCGCCAGCAACCCGCGATCACTTGCCAGCGCCAGGCGAATCAGTTGCACAAATTCAGCGGCGGTCAGCGCGGCCTCGTCCAGACAACTCAACGCACCGGCGAAAGCCGCATTGTCCCCGGCTTCTGCCGCCGCTTCGAGCAAGCCAATGACGGCGGCATTGCCCGGCACACCGTTGGTGTATTGTGCGGCTGTGTCAGGCAAGGAAGCCGGGATGCTTAGCGTGTCTGCCAAAGCAGTGGTTGTACTCATTGTTTACCTCCGCAGCAAATGATTGCGCGGCCCGCATCCTGAAGCGGCTAGCGGCTGTTCAATTTCTGCAATGCCTCAGCAATGCGCTGCCGCGCCAAGTCTACTACAGCGTCCACTGGCACGTCTTCCGACTGCCGCGTGGCGCGATCATAAAACTCAACCTTGCTTTCCTTCATCTTTTTCCCGCCGATGCGAATCTGGAAGGGGAAGCCGACTAGGTCGGCGTCGTTCAGCTTCACGCCGGGCCGTTCGTCGCGGTCGTCGTATATCGCATCCACACCCGCGGCTTTCAGTTCGGTATAAATGCGTTCGCCCGCGGCTTTCAGTTCGGCGTCTTTCACATTCAACGGCGTGACGACGATTTCAAAGGGCGCAATCGTGATGGGGAATTGGATGCCGACCTCATCGTGATGCAATTCAATCGCGGCGGCCAGGATGCGTTCGACGCCGATGCCGTAACTGCCCATCACCAGTGGCGTAGGCTTGCCGTCAGCGTTCAGCACCGTAGCGTTCAGGGCTTTGCTGTATTTCAACCCCAGCTTGAAGATGTGGCCGACTTCGAGCGCCTTGCCTAAACGCAGATTGGCTTCGCAATTCGGACAGCCTTCGCCTTCGGCCACCGTTCGCAACTCAGCCCACGCTGTCACCTTGATGTCGCGTTCGATTGATACATGGCG
>JAYUCP010000344.1:0-10758 GCA_043740245.1 Acidobacteriota bacterium
GAACGCGTGGCGGCTGTGGCAAAAGTTGTTTGAACGGGCTGCCGGGGACTGCGGAAAGGCCCTTCAATTGGGGCGGCGAAATTTCTGAGCGGCCTCAAACATTGAAGGGGTTGGAACTGACCGATGCCGAACGCGCGCAACTCTTGGCCGTAGACCGCCGCGCCTGGCGGCACGATGCCTTGCGGCGCAAACGCACGCTGCGCACGCTGGCCGAAGAGTTCAAGGTTTCCACCACCATCATCCTCGCCGAAACGCGCTCACTGGCTGCGCTCGAACAATTCTTTGCCAGCGCCTTCTTTCATCAAGTCGTGCAACAGCGTGGCTCGCTGGGTCTATCCTTCGCTGAATTTTTACTGGATGGTTGCCGCAACGGCGCTTGGTGCGCGCCGCAAATCACAGATATCGTGCGCCTCGAAGCTGCCGTCGCCGCCTGCCGCCGCACGCTGGCGCGCGAGGGCGCGTACGAACCCGCCGCATTGCCCACAACGATCAACGACCGCGCCTGCATTCGCCTCGCGCCCGGTTACGGCGTCGCCAGCTTCCAGGCCAACGTGATCGCGGCGATTCAGGCCGTCGAACAGTATTTGTTTGAATTGAGCCTGATGCCTGCGCTGGCGCTGTGTGACGATGCGCCGCGTTTGCCGCAATTGCCCGAGGTCGAACCCAAACGCAAGTTGTATTTGCTGTTCAGCCCCGGCGCGACGGGCATCACGCTCACGCACATAGATAAACCAACCTGGGCTGTGCTGGGCGAAGCCAAACGCTCGACCGAAATTCGCAGCCTGCTCGCACGCGCCGGTATGGCGGGTGTCAAAGCGCCGCAGGCGCAAGGGATTTTGGCGGAATGGTTGGAGTGTGGCGGGTTGATGTTGTCGACCTGACCCAGGTTGTACAGCGGGCAGCCAGAACATACGCAGAAGTGCATGGAGTTCAGGCTTCAGCCTGTGTTGGAAGAAGCAAACACAGGCTGAAGCCTGAACTCCATGCATTTGTGCCGCGTTTGCTGGCGTCGTTGCTGTCAGTTCACACGATGTGATCGAGCAACGATTCTCCTGCGTTGAAGCGGCGCAAATTCTCCAGAAAATGTCGCACCTGCCGCGCGCGTTCGCCAATATGCCCGCCGCCCGTGTGCGGGGTGATGAAACAATTCGGCGCGCTCCACAACGGATGATCGGGCGGCAACGGTTCGGGGTCGGTCACGTCCAGATAGGCAGCGGCCAGATGATTGGATTGCAAGGCCGCGAGCAGCGCAGCTTGATCCACCGTGCTGCCGCGTCCGATGTTGTAAAACAGCGCGCCGGGTTTGAGCGCCTGCAAACGTTCGGCATTGACGAACTGGCGCGTCGCCGCGTTGGCGGGCAGGATGTTGATCAGGTGATCGGCTTGCGGCAGGTATTGCGGCAAGGCCGCTGCGGTGATGACCGGGATGGCTTCGTCGCCGGTCGGTTGGCGGCGCACGGCGATGAGTTTCAGGTGCAGCGGCGTCAGCAATTCGACCAGCCGCCGCGCAATCGCGCCGTAGCCCAACAACAGCGCCGTCTGCCCGTTCAGCAAATACGCTTGCGCGCGTAATTCCGCCATCGGCCACGCCCGCCCGCCGTCCTGATTGGTCACTGAATGCGGAATGCGCCGCGCCAGGCTCAGCATCATTGCCAACACGTGCTGCGCGCACGGTTCATCAAAGACGCTGGAACTGTTGCTGAAGGCGATGCCGCGCTGTTGCAGCGCCGCGCGCACTTCGGCGTGGTCGTAGCGTTCGTAGCCCGCGCTGTCCACGTGCAGCCAACGCAACCTGGCGGCGCGCGCGAATAACTCCACCGGCGGCTGGCCCAGCAGGATGTCGGCCTCGGCCAGAAACGCTTCGGCGGTGTCGCCGCCACGCACGCACACCAGTTCATATTCGGTTGTGCCCGCGCGCAACAACGCCAGCGTGGCGTCGTCGTAATTCACATTGCTCCAAATTTTCAGCGCCATCTCAAATTCTCATCAAGCGGCCATCAATTCAGCCAACGGCTGCGACGTTTGGTGATAGTAGGACATCACGATGTCTTCCGGCGGGATGCCTGCCTCGATTAAATCCTGCGCGATGCCGTATTCGATGCCGTCGCGCTCCACCCGTACTTTGCCGTCGCACAAGCGCAGATGAAACACGACGTAACCGGTGCGCCCTCGGCCGCCGCCGCCCACGTCCATCAGCAGGTAATGGTCGTGCGTGGTATCGCAAATCGGAAACGATTCGAGATCTTCCGGCTCGGCCGGCATGGCAGCATGCCGCTCGACGATTTGCTGCAAAAGCTGCCGGTAATGATTGAGCTTCGCTACTTGATCCATTCGAGCACCTCCTCTTTTAGGGGATCAAAAATGAGCAAATAGATTTGTTGTTCCGCAGTGTACTCTTGCACGGCGGGGATGCGGAAGAAGTCCTGATAAGCCTTTTCCGTAACAGCCAAATACAACTCACGCTGGTTGCCTGTTTTGGCAAGCATGAAACGATAGAGGCTGTATTGGCCAATCGCTTTTTCAAACTCGCTGACGAAGGGCGGTTTGCCGAAAACCTTGACTTCAATCGCAATCTTCTCGTTACCACGCGCGCTTTTGACCTGCTTCTCCGCCACGAGATCGACAAAGACACGCAAGCCATCATAAGCGAGAGCCAACTGATCGCGCGTTACGCGCCAACCAGCCTTGATCAGCGCGCGTTTCACCGCCTCGTGATGTGCGTCGTATCGCGGCATCCTTGCTACCCCTTGCCACCTCAAAATGACTTGTAGATCGCTCCCATTCCGCACAAACCACCGAGCACTCGCCCAGTGAAACAAAGAGTCCTGGGCAGTCTGCTCACGTTATTTCCTGCTGTAAAACTGATCTAGAAATTCATAGCGCGCCCGCACCCGCTCACGTTCGGCGCGTGTGTTGACATCAATCACCATGCGCTGACCCGCGCTGAACTTCGGCCAATTCGCCAAGCCCGCGCCGTTCGGATTGCCGGTCTTGATGAAGTTGGCGAAGTACTCCTGCATGGTTTTTGAAACCTTTTGATCGTCCGGCGTCCAGGCGAAGACCTTGTTGCCGTCGAGATTGCCCATCGCATATTCGATCTCAGCCGAATGCGCAGCGCCGCGCGCGGGTGGGCGCGGATTGGCGGCGGCTTGTTGCCCGCGCACGACACCACCGGCCAGGCCCGGCTGCGCGTCGCCCATCTCCGCGCGCATCGCCGGACGGGGTCGCGCGTAGAGGTAATAGTAAGTCGGCTTGCCGCCCGTCTTGGTCGCCAAATCCATCCACTTCCACGTGCTGTAGGCGATGAAACGGTCGCTCGCCAAATCCTGCGCGGCGTCCAGCACTTCGGTTTCGTTTGTGGCCGGATAGTGTTTGAAAACGTCGTCGGCTTTGTCGTTATAGAGCCGCTGCAGCGCCTTGCGATAATTTTCGACCGTCGGTTTCTCGCGGCCCAACACGCCGCCGGCGCCGGATTCTTCTGTATTCGATCCCGCCAGCAACGGCACGTGCGCCTGTTCGCCCGCCGCGAAAATCTCCACTGGCGCTTTCGGGAAGAAGTAACCGTCAACGGTGGGCGAGAAGCGCGGCAGGCCCGGTTTGGCAGTGGCTTCGAGCAATTGATCGGCAGGCAGCGTGCGCAAGGCCGCCAATGAATCCGTGCCAATGGCTGCCGCAAACTTGACGCCGTTCTGCTCGCCTTCGGCCAACGGCGCGGCTGGCAGCGCGCCCATGATCGAACCGCTCTCGCCTATTGCGCCCGCGATCAAACCTTTTGAAAGCGGCGAGGCCATTTGCGCGCTGACCGCGATGGAACCGGCGGATTCGCCCGCAATCGTGACGCGCTGCTGGTCGCCGCCAAAGGCCGCGATATTCTGCTGCACCCATTGCAACGCGGCGCGCTGATCGAAGAGCGCGTAATTGCCCGAAGCGTGATGCGGCGATTCCTTCGTCAATTCGGGATGCGCAAAGAAGCCGAACACGCCGAGCCGGTAATTGACCGAGATGGCCACGATGCCCTTGCGGGCCATGCTCTCGCCGTCATAACGCGGCTCTGAACCATCGCCCGCCATAAAACCGCCGCCGAAAAAGTAAACCAGCACCGGCAGCTTTTCGCGGCCCGTCTTGGCGGGCGTCCAAACGTTCAGGTAAAGGCAGTCTTCGCTCATGCCGTTCGAGCGAAAGTTCATGTCGCCGAAGAGGGCGCGTTGCATGCAGCGCGGCCCGAACTTGTCGGCCTGGCGCACGTCTGACCAGTTCGCAACAGGTTGCGGCGGCTTCCAACGCAAATCGCCGACGGGCGGCGCGCCAAAGGGAACGCCTTTGAAGCTGCGTATGCCGGAACTCTCGGCCACGCCTTCGAGCGTGCCGTTGGCGGTTTTGACGCGCTCTTGCGCGCTAATGCTCACAGTGAAGATTGCCGCGAGCAAAAGCGCCGCGACAGCAAATAGACTGCGAATTTGTAGTTTCATTTGAATGTCCCTTCAGTTGATCGAATTTCAAAATTGCTTATGAATTACACCGTCCTTCATCACCAACCGCACCTTGCGCAACGTTGAAACGTCACGAGCCGGATCGCCCTCGACCGCAATCAAATCGGCCAGCAAGCCCGCTTTGACCTGCCCGATTTGTTTTTCCATGTGCAGCACGCGCGCGTTGACCGAAGTCGCAGATTGCAGCGTTTGCAACGGCGTCATCCCGCATTTCACCATCGCTTCAAGCTCGCGCACGTTGTCGCCGTGCGGGAAGACACCGACATCGCTGCCCGCCGCAATCGTGACGCCAGCGGCCAGCGCGGCTTTCAGCATTTCGGGTTTGCGCGCCTGATTGCCGACCGAGAGCGTGGGGCAGAGCGCGACGTTGTGTTCTTTCATCAGGCGGAAGACTTCGGGCGTGCCGTCGTCGCCGTGTTCGATGGTTTCGACGCCCGAGAGCGTCGCGCGCCGCATGCCTTCGGCTGTTGATGAATGCGCCGCGACAGGAATGCCCGCGCTGGCCGCGACCTCGACGATCAGCTTCAACTCAGCGAGTGTGAAGGTCGGCGCCGCGCCCTGTTTGCCCCAGCGGTAATCGGCGTAGACCTTGATCCAATCCGCGCCCTTGCCGATCTGGTCGCGCACGACGCGCGTCAGGCTGTCCACCCCGTCGGCCTCTTCAGCACCCTGCGGCACGCGCCATTCGGTGGCGTAACCTTTCGGGCCGTAACTGCCGGTGGCGACGATGGCGCGCGTGGCGACTTGCATGCGCGGGCCGGGGATGATGTTTTGCTGAATGGCCTGTTTCAAACCGACATCGGCGTATTCAGCGCCCTCGGTGCCCAGATCGCGGATGGTGGTGAAGCCGGCCAGCAGCGTGTTGCGCAAATGATTGGTCGCGCGGGCGACGCGCAAACTCAGGTGTTCGCGCGCGACTTGGTCGTTCCAGGGCGTTTCGTTGTAAGGGTGCAAGAGCACGTGCGAATGCGCTTCGATCAAACCGGGCAGCATGGTCGTGTTGGGCAGGTCTATAGTTTTGGCAGAGGCGGGTGTTGTGATTTCAGCAGCCGGGCCAACCTTTTCAATGCGGTCGCCGTTGACCAACACGGCCCAGCCTTCGTGCATTTCGACGCCGTCAAAGACGCGCGCGGGCTTGAGCAGAAAGCTATTCGCTGGCTTCTGTAACGCAGCCGTTTGCCCGGCCATCTCCGCGCAGGCCAACAACGCGCACAAGCCCGCGAGCAACCACGGAGCCTGGTAACACAACACTTTTAACTTCAGCTTTCGATTTTGCACTTTCTGTCTCTCCATTCGATAATCCGCGCGTCTCATCAACCTGCGAAAGGAAGTAACCATGCAAACGATCAACAATCCCAAAGGCCGTCAAGCTGGTTTGAGTGACGACATTCTTTGGATCAGCCCTGACTTCGATGAACCATTGGAAGACTTTGCCGATCAACCCATCACCAAAGTCGAATCTGTCAACGATCAGGGGCAAGCCCAACCAACAAACAACGAGCCGCGCAAACGCCGCCAAGCCGGCTTGATCAAAGGCCCAGCCTGGATGAGTCCAGATTTTGACGAACCATTGGAAGAGTTCGCTGAATACTTGTCATGAATCTGCCCCTCGTTCTCACTCCTTCGTAATCGCCTCATCCAAATTCAACAACACCCGCGCCACCGCCGTCCACGCCGCCAAATCTTCCATCCGCGTGTTGGTGGGCAATGCGAAAGGTTTGTCGGGATCATTCGCCGCCAGATTCCACGGGTTTGCTTCGCCTTTCAAAAAGCGTGCGCGCTGTTGTTGCCATAAGCTCAACAACTCATTCGCTTCGGCCAGCGTGGGCTTGCGCGCGAGCACGCGGCGGAACGCAAAGGTCAGCCGCTGCGTTTCGGTCGCGCCGCCTTCTTTCAAGGTCTTCAACGCCAGCGCGCGCGCCGCTTCCAGAAACAGTGTTTCGTTCAGCGTCGTCAGCGCCTGCAACGGCGTGTTGGAACGCGAGCGCCGCACACAGGCGCTGTCGCCATTGGGCGCGTCGAAATTCTGCAAGACCGGATAGGGCACCGAACGATAGCGGAAGGTGTACAAGCCGCGCCGGTAGCGCTCAGCACCCTTTTCTTCATTCCAAATCTTCGGCCCGTAACTCGCCGGGGGTTGATAGAGGAATTCGGGCGAAGGCGGATAGACGCTCGGCCCGCCGATCTTCGGATTGAGCAAGCCGCTCGCCGCCAGCGCGATGTCGCGCACGATCTCGCCGTCTACGCGAATACGCGGCGCGCGCGCGAGCAGGCGGTTGTACGGGTCGCGCTCGGCCAACTGCGGCGTGACCTTCGACGACTGGCGATAGGTTGCCGAGTTGACAATCAAGCGGTGCAACTGTTTCAGGCTCCACTTCTTTTCCATCAACTCGACGGCCAGCCAGTCCAGCAATTCGGGATGCGAGGGCGCATCGCTCTGTTTCCCCAGGTCTTCCGAACTCGCCACGATGCCGGTGCCGAAATAGGCTTGCCAGACGCGGTTGACGATGGAGCGCGCCGTTGTGGGCGCCTGGCGATCCACCAGCCATTTGGCAAAGGTCAGCCGATTGACGGGCGCGCCTGCTGGCAGCGGATTCAAGAACGCGGGCACGCCGGGTTGAATCTCTTTGTCGGGCCGCAGGAAGTCGCCGCGTTTGAGTGTGAAGGTGGGGCGCAACTCGCCGCGCTCATTCAACACCAATTGTGTCGCGCCAGCCGGATGCGTTTGCCAGAGCTTGGTAATCGCTTCGTTCTCGCGTTGCCAGGCGGGCACGGTCGTGTGCCAGTAACTAAAAATGGTCTCGACCTGCGCTTTGCTCCGCTGTTCGCGCGGCACGTTGGTGACGATTGCGCGCACGTTGGCGGGCAGCGGATCGGCCACTGCATTCGCTGCGGTCGTCAGCGAGAGGCGGAAGCGTCCGAGGTTGTTGTTCTGGTTGTCATCGCTGTTCCAGCCGCCGTGATTCTGCTTTAGATAAAACGACAGGATCGTCCCGCTTTCATTCGCAATCGGTTTGTCGGCGACGAAGACGGCCTTGCGCGGCAGGTTGCGCAAGACCGGCCCGGCATCGTGGCCCCAGGCGGTGTCGTCCTTGCCGTCAATGGCGAATTCAATCGGCCCTTCGACGCGGCGGCGATTGCTCTTGTCGGAATACATCGGCAGCAATTCGCGTTCGGGCAGATTGATGTCGGCAGTCGCGTGGCTAAATTTTATTTTGGTGATTTGCTTGGGGTCGCTCACTGGCGCGGCTTCGACCTCAAATTCGGTCAACGCGCCGGTGCCGTATATCGAGCGGCCCGGCCCATACGCGGGCAGGTTCGGATCGTTGAGCAATTCCAAGCGGAAGGCCGCGATGTTTTGCACGTCGGTTTTGATGGTCAGCTTGACGCGGTGTTTGGTGGGCGCGTAACCCAATTGCAAAAACGAGCCGTCACTTTGCGGCAGGTATTTCGCGCCGCCGGTCGAAATGTCATCCACGGCGGGCTGCACGATCTGCCATTTCGGTTGATCGTTTTTGACGCGGTCTTCCCAGGCGTTCATTGCCGTGAGCCAATCGGGCTGAGTCTCTTGCAAGCGCGCTTCGAGCTCGCGGGTTTGCGAAAGGATGTTGGCGCGCTGCATTTGTTCTGGCGGCGTGTAAACAACGGCGGCAGCCTCGTGCGAGTTATTCAAAAACGCGAAGAGGCGGTAATACTCATCCTGTTTCAGCGGATCGAATTTGTGGTTGTGGCATTGCGCGCATTGAATCGTGATGCCCAGCATGCCTTTGCCGATGGCGTCCATGCGGTCGAACATCGCTTCCATCCTGAATTGCTCAGGTTCGACGCCGCCCTCTTCGTTGATCATCGAATTGCGCAGGAAGCCCGTCGCTACGAGCTGATCTTGCGCCAACTTTTCATCTTGAGGCTTGGGCAACAAGTCGCCCGCGATTTGTTCGATGATGAATTGGTCGTAGGGCAAATCGCGGTTCAGCGCATTGATCACCCAGTCGCGGTAAAACCAGACGAAGCGCGGCTTGTCTTTTTCGTAGCCATCCGAATCGGAATAGCGCGCCGCATCCAGCCACAAGCGACCCCAGCGTTCGCCGTAATGCGGGCTGCTGAGCAAACGTTCGACCTGCTTTTCATAGGCGTTGGGCGCAAGGTCGCGCACAAAGGCATCTACTTCTTCCGGCGTCGGTGGTAAGCCGATCAAATCCAAACTCAAGCGGCGCAGCAAGGTCACGCGGCCGGCGGCGGGCGCTGGCGTGAGGCCTTCCTTTTCCAGCCGCGCCAGCACAAAACGGTCAAGCGCATTCTTTGTCCACAGCTTGTGTTTGACGGTTGGCAAGGCCGGGCGCACGGGCGGCACAAAGGCCCAGTGCACGGGGATTGCGGATTGCGGCCCCTGCTGGTTACCGATTGCGGATTCTTTGTCGTCAGGCCAAACCGCGCCTTCATCAATCCAGCGTTTGATCAATGCGATCTGTGCTGGGCTGAGTGCTGCGCCGCCCTTGGGCATGCGTGGTTCACCGTGTTGGCTGTCATTGACGGTGATGCGCTTGAACAGGCGCGAGGCCGCGCTCGCGCTGGGTGTTATGACGCGCAGCGCGCTTTGCCTGTTATCCAATCGCAATTGCGCCATCTGTTTGGTTGCGCCGTGGCAACCCGCGCAATGCGTTTGCAGGATGGGTTGAATGTCGCGCGCAAAATCCACTTTGGCGCTTTGGTGACGGGCACCGGCGGATTGTAACGGTTGTAACGACAATCCGCTGGCCAGCGCCAGAAACAGGCTGACGACTGACAGAGAGAGTTTTCGATGTCTCATTGCCGCGCTTTCAAGCAGTTGATTTGGGAAGTAAGGGTGCCAGCGTCGGCCAATTGCTGCAATGCTTTTAGCTGCCGCCGTGAATGCGCGGGTACGTTACCGTAATTGATTGGAGAAACCAAGCTGTCGTATGAAGCTTGTGGCTGTGGCAGGTGGATTCAAGCTGCCTGCGCCAATGCACCCATCTGCATTGCGTTCGCTGCGCCCGCCGCAAAGAGGCCGCAGGCTTGGGCGTAGCCAGCCAATTCATTGCGCAACAGCTTGCGCCCGCGATTCAGCCGCGACATGACCGTGCCGATGGGGACATTCAAAATGCCCGCGATCTCTTTGTAGGCAAACTCTTCGACATCGGCCAACAGGATCACGGCGCGAAAGTTTTCGGGCAAACGGTTGAGCGCCTGCAAGACGTCTTCGTCATTGAGTTGCTGTGACACGGGCGCTTCGTACGGCAGCGTTTCCAGCAAAAACTCTTCGCGCTCGCCCAGCGTCTGCAAGCGCCAGTTTTTGCGGCGGTGGTGTTGAATGACGTGAAAGAGAATCTTGAACAGCCAGGCCCGGCAATTCGTCCCGGCGGCAAAGCGGTGGAACGATTTCCAGGCTTGCAAATAAGTCTCTTGCACCACGTCTTCGGCGGCTGTTTGATTGCCGAGCGTGTGACGCGCCGCGCGGAACAGATCATTCAAGTGTGGTAAGGCGACGGTCTCGAAATCTTCGTGCTCGAACTCTGGGGTAAACATAGCTTCGCTCCTCGCAAAGCCCGCAGGCTTTGCCAAATGTTCTCTTTGTTTCAGGAAGCGGCCTGCCGTCGTGCGCTTTAGCGGGCAAGCCTGGCGTTTGTCACGAGTCTGAGTTGCTCCGCCAAAAACGGGGAGCAGTTTTGCAAGCTGACCTTTTGGGTTTGCAACTGCCGGAGCAAGCTCAGCCCGGCGGCATCTGCAAACACCAGTTCATGTAAATCCAAGGTCATGGTCACGGGCGTTGCAGCGTGCGTGGCGCATTGCGTGCGCAACAATTCCACCCACGGCCCGGTCAAACGGCCTTCCAGCAGCAGCACCAAATCATCATCTGTTGTTTTCAGTTCAGTGATTCGCAGCATCTTTCTCCCTCCTTCTCCTGCACGCCCGGAGTAACTGCAAAGCCGATGCCACGGCGCGAGACGAATTGAGAGGAAATTTGTAAGTAGCTGAAACGGTAGTTATTGAATCGTTGAATGAGCGGCTCCCATCCAAGCTTGGCTGGCCTGCCTGGTGAATCGTGTTTAGCTGGCAAGCGATTTCGTGGGAGGTTTAAGTGGGCGTCCACGCAATTTCGTGGAGATGTCGTGGGTAAGGCCGTGCGATTTCGTGGGCGACCTGGGTACGCGCCTGAATGGAATACAGGACTTACGCAAAAAGCCTGTAAGTGTGGTGCGGGTTCTTTACCCGCACCCGCCTGCCGTGCGCATGTGGTGCGGGTAAAGAA
>JAYUCP010000345.1:0-4436 GCA_043740245.1 Acidobacteriota bacterium
TGGGCGCTTTGCGATGCGCCTGCGCAACCAGGCCGGTCAGTTCCAGATAACAGGCGCGCTCTTCTTCGGTCGGTTCCAAGCGCAACGTGGTGGCGTGGCGCGGGGGCAGTTTCACGTCCACCAGCGAGCGCGTGTTGCGGATCATCACGTCGCGCATCAGATCGCGCATTTGCTCTTTGTTGGCGGGCACGCGCGGTTTGCCGGCGGTCATGTAGCTGGCGCGAAATTCCTTTTCGGTTTTGAAGATGCCGGGTTTGAGCAGCGTCAGCAGGTTGAACAATTCGACCAGCGAATTCTGCACCGGCGTCGCCGAGAGCAGCAGCAGGAAGCGTTTGTTGAGCGCGTTGACCAGCTTCCAATTGGCGGTCGCGCGATTCTTCAGATGGTGCGCCTCGTCCACGATCACCAGATCGTAGTGCTGCGCGGCCAGCAACTCCTGCTGCTCGGCCCGCCGCGCCGTGGCAATCGAAGCGATCACGCGCGGCTGCGCCCAGAAGGCGGCGGCGTTGCTTTTGAGCAAACTGTCGTAGGTTGTGGCAAACGACACGTTGAATTTGACGGCCAGTTCTTCCTGCCATTGGCCGACCAGCGTGGCGGGCACCAGCACCAGCACGTGTTCGGCCATGCCGCGCAGCAGGTATTCTTTCAAGACCATGCCGGCCTCGATGGTCTTGCCCAGGCCCACCTCATCGGCTAGCAGCACGCGCCCGCGAAATTGTTTCAAGACCTTGCGCACGGTTTCGAGTTGATACCAATAGGTCTCGACGCCTTGCAGCAAGGGCAGGCAGAGCAATTCATCGAAACCTTGCAGCAGGCCCAACTGCGCGAGTTCGTTGCGCAAACAAAAGGCTGTGCGATCAAGCTCAGCGCTGGAATGGCGCACGGCCAGCGCGCTGGTCAACGCTTCAGGGATTTCGAACGCGAGCGGGATGCGCAGGTCGAAGCGCGGCAGCGGCGGGCAAGTCGCTTCGACGGTTGGCGCGGCTTCCACGGGCAAGGCGGCTTCTTTGGTTTTGGGCTTGGCTTTGGCAAGGGCGGGTTTCTGTTTCTTGTCGGTCTTGCGCTCGGCGGCCTTTTTGGCGGCGACCGAGCGTTTCTGGCTGTCGGCGTGGCGCTCGATCTTGCTGACCCAGTCGTGGAAATAGTTGCGCAGCGCGTAACCGCTAGGCAAGTGCGCCGAAGCCAAATACATATTCCGCCAACCATGCTGGCTGGCGATTTGCGCGGCGCGCGGCAGCAAGCCTTGCTGGGCCAACGCGACGATTTGTATCAATTGGTCTTCGTTCCCGCGCGGCGCCCAGTTTTTAGTAAACCGCTGCATGTAACGCAGGGCGTGTTCTGGCTTTTCGGCCAGCAGCGCGGCGGTGGCGCTCAGCAGCAAAACGTCGGGATCGTGCGGCAGGGCCGTGAGCGCGGGCAGCGCGGCATTCAGCGCCAGCGGGTTGAGCTTGACGACCGCGTCAAACAGGCGTTGTTTCAAGTCCTGCGGTTTGGCGGCAGGGCTTGGCGTGGGTGGTTGATTCATCAGAGCAAAGCGCGAATCGCGGCGACCAGCTTGTCGCAGCCGCCTTTCGCCAGCACATCGGTGGCTGGCCGCTGATAAGTCGTTTCATACTCGGCAACGGTCTTTTGTACGGCGGCTTCGTTCATCGCTTCGTGATTGATCGTCAGGGCGATGACAGGCTTTTGCGCCAGCAATTCCAGGATTTGGATTTCGCGGTCGAGGCTGCTCAGCGCGTAGTTTTCAAACCCGTCATACACCTTGCGCGCCGGGGCGTGTTGCAGAATCATCCCGTCCACGCGGCCTGCCGCAATCAGTTCGAAGCCGCCCGGATAAGCCGGATGCGCGATGCTGCCCTGGCCTTCCAGCAAGATCACTTGCGGATGTTCGTTCAGCCATGCCTGATAGATCGCGTGTTCGATCTCACCCGTCACGAAGTCGTTGACCAGCGAATCGAGCACAATGCCGTATTTCACGCCCTGCATCCATGAAGTCTGCCCGGTGCCGATCAGTTCGCTTTTGATGCCTGCTTCGTTCAAGGCTTGATTGAGCCGGACGGCGGTGGTGCGCTTGCCGATGGCCGAATCGGTGCCGAGCACGGCGAGTTTGAGGGCTTTGACCTCGGCGATTTTGCCGCTGAAAAAATGCAGTTGCGAGCGCGGCGGCGGGCGGCGGATGTCGCGGATTTGCACGTTGTGTTGACGGGCTAAGGCTTGGAATTCGGCGTCTTCTGAAAGAAATTCGTGCAGGCCGCTGTCAATGTTTAGGCCTTGTTCGATGGCGCGTTTGACAGTGCGGCGCGCTTCTTTAGGCAAACGCCCGCCGTCGGGAGCGAGGCCGATGACCAGATAGCGCGGCTTCATCATCGTTCTCGCCAGGGCTTCGTCGAGGCTGGCGTAAAGCGGGATTTGTTTAAGCTTGTTTTCCAGCACGCCGCCCGCATCGTAGCCTGCGTGGCGGCTGTCAATCACGCCCAACACCAGATAGCGCGAGGTGTGACGCACCAAGCCGTTGGCGGTTTTGCCGTTGGGGGTGCCGAATGCTCCTTCGCAATAGATGAGTGCCGTGCCGTCCATAAGGTTTTCCGGAGGAATTGATTGTGTTGTTGCGCGTGGCAGCTTAGCAGCGCAGTCAAATTTCAGCCATAGCAATTCGCCAGATTCATGATCGGTGCGGTTGCCACGGGGCCGATTGCCAGCATTGACAGCACAACGAAATAAGCTATCCTGCCCGCGTTGTTAGAAAGAGAGGTAGGTACAAAATGGAACTGACACTCAATCTTCAAGACCCTTCAAAATTACAATCGCTATTTGCTTTGCTTAACACTTTCACGCTCAATCAACAGGTGGGGCTGACAGTGAAATATGCGCACAATGCCAGCTTGACGTTTCCAGCCAACGATGAGGCCCGGGCCGCTGCCTGGCGTGAGCTGCAAGCGATTGTCAGCCGTAACAAACTTCGTGTGGGCGAGGAAGTCTGGTCGCCCGAAGAAGAAGATGCGTTTATTTTGAGTGAAATCAAGGCCGCGCGAGCTGAGGAACGTGCGCAACTATGATCGTCGCAGTCCTGGATACCACTGTGCTGATTAGCGCTTTTATCACCCCACAGGGCTGTGGGGGCGTGTTAGTTTTGAATACGCCGCCACTCGGTTTCAGCTTGTTCCTTTCCCTTGAGATCGTCGAAGAGGCGCGCAGCCGGTTGCTCAACCGTGCGAGGTTGCGTAAACGCTATCATTACTCAGATAGCGAGGTTGAACAGTACATCAATGTTTTATACAACACGGCGCGCTTCGTAGTTGAACTACCAGCCATTCATGTCGTGCGCGATCCCAACGACGACTTTGTTTTAGCCACTGCCCTCAAGGCCCAAGCCGATTACTTGGTTTCCTATGACAAAGATCTGCTGGTGATCAAGCATTACAGCGGCGTTGAGATTGTCGCGCCTGGGGACTTCCTGCGCATCCTCCGCGCGCAGCAGCAAGACGCGCCATTACCTTGAGCAACGCCTGACCGGCCTTCGTCAGCGTATAGGATTAAGAGTAAGTGGAACATCTTTCCTTTCAAGTCATCCAGCAAGACAAACAATCTCATGCAAGGTTGGGCCGCCTTGTCACCGCGCATAGCATCATCGAAACGCCCGTCTTCATGCCCGTGGGCACGCAGGGCACGGTCAAGGCGCTGACGCAGGAGATGCTGGAACAACTCGACGCGCGCATCATCTTGGGCAACACCTACCATTTGTTTTTGCGGCCCGGCTTGGAAACGATGTTGGCCTTGGGCGGGCTGCACAAATTCAATGCCTGGCCGCGTTCATTGCTGACCGACAGCGGGGGCTTTCAGGTCTTCAGCCTGAGCGACATCCGCAAGCTTAAAGAAGAAGGCGTCGAGTTCCGCTCGCATCTGGACGGCTCGAAACAGTTCCTCTCGCCCGAAGTTTCGATGCGGATGCAGCACGCGCTGGGTTCGGACATCGTGATGTGTTTCGATGAATGCACGCCGTATCCGTCCACACGTGAACAAGTGCGGGCATCGCTGGAATTGACCTCGCGCTGGGCGGCGCGGTCGCGGGCGGAGTTTGACCAGTTGAAAAATACGCCGGCTTCGACCGGCCAAGCGATGTCGCTCTTCGGCATCGTGCAGGGCGGCGTCTTTCAGGATTTGCGGCGGCAGAGCTTGGACGAATTGGTCGAGATTGGCTTCGAGGGCTACGCCATCGGCGGCTTGAGCGTCGGGGAAGAGAAGCCGCTGATGTACGACACGACCGAATTCATCGTGCCGCAGATGCCGGCGGATAAACCGCGCTATCTGATGGGTGTGGGCACGCCCGAAGATTTGATTGAATCGGTGGCGCGCGGCGTGGATATGTTCGATTGCGTGCTGCCGACGCGCAACGCCCGCAACGGGCAGGTTTTCACGTCGAAAGGGAAGCTGAACAT
>JAYUCP010000346.1:0-27189 GCA_043740245.1 Acidobacteriota bacterium
GGGCAGGCTTGCAGATCAAGCCGATGGGTTAGGTTGGATGCCTGCCCTCCCTTACGGTCGGGCTACTGACACGCAGTTATGAATCAATCTGTTTTGGGCGCGCCGCCAATCAGCGCCAGCACGCCGCCATCCACATCAATTGCCGCGCCCGTGACGAACGACGCGCCGTCGCCGAGCAGGAACGCGATGACCTCGGCGACCTCAGCCGGTTGCGCGATGCGCCCGATGGGATGCAACTCTTCGCAAGCTTTCAAGACGGAGGCAGGATTCGCATCCTGCGCCATCGTCCAGCGGAACATCGGCGTATCCACGGTGCCGGGGCAGACGCAATTGACGCGAATCTTTTCCGCCGCGTAATCCACGGCCAGCGCGCGCGTCAATCCTAACAGCGCGTGCTTGCTGGTAACGTATGCCAGCGCACCCCGCTGCGCAACGTGCGATTGCACCGAACCGACGTTGACGATGCCGCTGCCGCCCGCCGCGCGCAGATGCGGAATGGCCGCGCGCGCGACCAGAAAGGCGGCGGTCAGGTTCACGTCCAACACTTCTTGCCACAGCGCCAACGAAGTCTGTTCGGCATTACCATAGCGTTGGATGCCAGCGTTGTTGACGACCGCGTTCAACCCGCCGAAGGCTTGGGCGGCTTGCGCGACGGCGGCTTCCGCTTCGGCTTCGACCGCCAGGTTGGCGTGGATGAACCGCGCCCGGCTTGCGTGATCGTTCAGCGCAGCCAGCGCCTGATGGCCCGCTTCCGCATTCGCATCCACCAGCGCCACCTGTGCGCCGCGTTCCAGCAACAGCCGCGCGGTGGCCAGGCCGATACCGCCTGCCGCGCCGGTCACGATGGCTTGCAAATGTTTCATTGTTTATGCGCGCGCACCCAAATGCGAAAGTTCTCGGCCATCTCGGTGATGTCAGACAATTCGCCTTGCCGCAGGTGATTGTGCAACACGTCCGGCGTCAGGAAAGGGAAGCGCTCGCTGTGACTGATCTCAACGTAAGCGTCACCTTCAAGCCGGAAGAATTGCATGCGTTTGCCTGTGTGCCGCCACAATTCGGGAACGCCCAGCGCCGCATAAATCGGCTCCTTGCTTAACGAAGGGCTGGTGATGTCAATTTCCAAGGCCAAATCCGGTGGCGGTGTGACCGTCATATCCATGCGTTTGATCTGGCGGACTGCCGCCAGGTTGTTGAAGTAGTAACAATCATCCGGCTCCAGGCCTTTGGATTTTTTCCGTTTGCGCATGGTGGTTGAGCCCAGGCTTAGATATTTCATCCCGCATTCCTGGGCCAGCACAAAGATCAAATGCGGAATCAGTTTGCCTATGCGTTCGTGTTCGGGTGACAAAGACATGATTTCCAACCTCCCTTCGTCATAACTGAGGCGCACGGGCAGCCGGCGATCTACGGCGCGCAGATAACGCTCGTAATTTTCCCAACTCACGTCGCGCAACAGCATGGCGGAACCGGGCGGCGCGGTATCAACGAAGCCCTCGACGAAGGCGAACAAATCAGGACTGGGAGCAGCAACCATAACAGTACCCTCACAACTAAAACTCTTTTGTCTTACGGCTTCCGGCCAATCGCAAACAGACTCTGCGACGAACGCACGTACATTACACCATCCGACAACGCGGGCGTCGCCATCAGCAATTCGCCCAGCGCATTGGTGCCGAGGTGCGCATATTTCTGCCCCGCCGCGATGACCACCATGTCGCCATCTTCGTTGGATAGATAAAGCTTGCCGTCGGCGGCCACCGGCGAGGCGCTGAAGCCGCTGCCCACCAGTGGCAGACGCTGACGATAAACTTCCTCACCCGTTTTCAAATCGTAAGCGTCGAGCAAGCCGTTGTTTGCCAGCACGTAAAGCAGGCCCTGATAAATCAGCGGCGTAGGCATGTAAGACCCGCGCCCAGTGCGGCTCCACGCGATGGCGTCGCTCTGTGACTTTCCTTCGGGCAAAGTCAGGTCGCCGCGCGCGCCGGCCCGCACCGCAAAGATCGGGCGTTCGGGCGCGCGGCCGCTGGCGATGACAAACAGACCGTCGGCAAACAGCGGCGTCGGCGCGGTGATCTTCGAACTGCGCCCCAGCCGCCACAACTCTTGCCCGTTGCGCGGGTCGTAACCGCGCACGTAATTCGCCGCGTTCGTCACCAACTCCGGCCCCGCCGTCGTCTGCGCCACAGTCGGTGTGCCCCACGAAGGCAACTCCTGGCGCTCGGTCTTCCACTTCACCTTGCCGGTGTCAGCGTCCAGCGCCAGCAGGAAGGAATCGTCTTGCGTATCGCATTGCAGGATGACGAGGCCGTTCCAGAGGATGGGCGAACTGGCCGGCCCCCATTCGTAACTCGGGATGTCATACGCGCCCAAATCGAGCCGCCCCAGCTCAACCTTCCACAGCGCGCGCCCGTTCACATCGTAGGCATGCACGCCCTGCGAGCCGAACCACGCCACGACGATGCGCCCGTCAGTCGCGGGCGTAGCGTTGGCGTAGGTGGATTTGATGTGGCGCTTTTCAATCGGCGCGCCCTGCTGGGCCACGCGCTCCCACAGGATTTTGCCGCTGCGTTTGTCGAGCGCGTAAAGCATCCAGCGTTGCGGCGAACGATCCTGCGAGGCATCGCCGTCTCCATACAGCCCGGGCCGGAACGTCGCCTTGGGATCGGTGCTGACCGCGCTGGTGACGAAGATTTTTTGCCCCCAGACAATCGGGCTGGAATGCGCCAAGCCGGGAATGGCCGTGCGCCAAAGAATGTTCTCACCGGTCTTGCCATCCCAGCGGTCGGGCAGATTTTGCCGCTCGGCGACGCCCGCCGCTTGCGCGCCACGGAAGGAAGGCCAGTTTCCATTTGGCGTACCCGACTCAGGCCGTGCGGGTGGGCGCGCGCTGGCGCTGGTCGTGATGCGGCGCGGCGCGATGGTTTTGGTTTCGGTGGCGGGCGCCCAAGTGCTGCTGCCCAGAATCATGCGGCGCGGCTGGCATTCGTCTGCAATCAGTTCGAGGCTGACGTGCGCGCCTTCAAGCCGCACCCGGTAGCGCCCCGGCCCTTCGCAACCCTTGGGGCCAGAGGTCAGCAACTCAAGCTCATCGGCGTTGCGCTTCCATGTGCCGTTCAGCGTGGGCCAGCCCTCTCCTTGCAGCTTGAACACGCCGCCGGTCTCGAAGCGCGCGACAAAGGCGCCGAACTTCAGCGGGGTCGTGGGGATTTGCGCGTCCGTTTGTTGTTGGGCGCTGGCCGCGCTGACAGCGGCGATTCCAAAGGCCAATGCCAGCCAAATTCTGTTGCGATCAATTCGTCTCATTTGTCTCGCTCCTTTGCAGAGTGTAAATGTCGCGGCTACCCGATGTTGATGAACGGATAGCCGCGCTGGTGACGATTGCTTTGAGAGAAGTGACTTGCCCCATCTACGTTTCTACTCCGTTGTCGTATGGGCTGAGGTAAAGCGTCGAATCATAATCAATCACAGCTAGCCGCACTTTTTGCAGCCAGCCTTCACGTCCGAGCAGATTACGCGGCAAGCCGTAATCTGCGGCGAAGTAGACTAGCGAATCGAACTCGAGGCCCAGCGTGGCAAGCTTGACGGTATGGCCGTAGGCGGTCAGCCCGCCGGTCAAGGTGCTGAGGCGGATTCGATAGCCGCTTTCGACATCAATTTCCAACTGTTCAGCAAGCTCGCGTTGGAAGAGACAAAGTTGCGCGCCTGGGTCTACCTTGGCCTCCGCGACAACGAGACGCTCAGCCAGCCTTAATTCAGCCTTGATGGTGATCCCCTCTACACGTGAGTCGTACTCATGCCGCAGCTTGAATTCCAATTGATAGGCCATAAGGCTAACCGATATTGATAAACGGATGATCGCGCAGTGGCTCGACAAATACGACCAAAGCATCGGGATGCCCGGCGGCATCAGCAGCGGCGAAGACTTCTTTCGCGTTGACGCTATGGTGGAGCAGGCGCCCTTCCCAAAGCGCCACCCACTGCCCCGCATATTCGCTGCGGTTGTCACTCAGCCACTGGTTGTCGGCGCTGAAATCCCGCATTTCAACGAAAACTGGCTGCGTGCGGTGCGGCGTGACGAAGACAGGCACCGCGTCGTCGTAGCCTTTGGCGCGCGCCGCCGCTAAGACCTCTTTGGCATTCGTGCCCTGATTGATGAGTTGGCCGTGGCGGAGCGCCACCCATTGGCCCGCATAGGCATCACTATTCTCCGCGAGCCATTGCTGGTCGGCGGCGATTCGCCTGGCGACTTCCGCTTCGTCTATTTCATTGTCGGCAGCGCGCGCCTGAACTGTGGCCGGGGTTGGCGCCTCAGCTTGCGGCTTTCCATTCGGCTGGTTGACGAGTTGGCGCAGCTTCGCCAATTCCGCCGGTGAAAACGTATGCACGGCTTCCAGCACTTGGGCAAACGTCAGTTGTGACATAAGAAAAACTCCTTTCCGCAAGGTGACAAGCACAGCTTACCACGCTGCTTTACTCTTCATCCTCGCGCAACTTCGCCAACACCGACAAATCCTCCAGCGTCGTCGTATCGCCCACCGTCTGATTGCCCGCCGCGATGTCGCGCAACAAGCGGCGCATGATCTTGCCCGAGCGCGTCTTCGGCAACGCATCGGTAAAGCGAATGTCATCCGGCTTCGCCATCGGCCCGATCTCTTTGGCGACATGGGCGCGCAACTGTTCCTTCAATTCGTTCGACGGCATCTGCCCCGATTCCAGCGTAACGAAGGCCGACACAGCTTGCCCCTTGATCTCGTCGGGCCGCCCCACACACGCGGCTTCGGCGACGGACGGATGCGAGACCAGCGCGCTCTCGACTTCCATCGTGCCCAGCCGGTGGCCGCTGACGTTGATGACGTCGTCCACGCGGCCCATCAGCCAGAAGTAGCCGTCTTCATCGCGCCGCGCGCCGTCGCCCGTGAAATAGCAGCCTTTGATGTCGCTCCAGTATTGTTGCTTGAAGCGTTCGTCGTCGCCGTAAATCCCGCGCAACATGCCCGGCCACGGTTTGGTGATGACCAGGAAACCGCCTTGATTCGGCCCCACCGACACGCCATCGCGCGTTTGAATGTCAGGCACAATGCCGAAGAAAGGCAGCGTGGCCGAGCCGGGCTTGGTCGGCACCGCGCCGGGGATGGGCGCGATCATGATGCCGCCCGTTTCGGTCTGCCACCACGTGTCAACAATCGGGCAACGTTCCTTGCCGATGACGCGGTGATACCACATCCAGGCTTCGGGATTGATCGGCTCGCCGACCGTGCCCAGCAGGCGCAGCGACGACAGATCGTATTTCAGCGGCCATTGCTCGCCCCATTTGATAAAGGTGCGAATCGCGGTCGGCGCGGTGTAAAGGATGTTGACCTTGTGTTTTTCGATGATCTGCCAGAAGCGGCCAAAGTCCGGCGTATTCGGCGCGCCCTCGTACATCACCACCGTCGCGGCGTTCTGCAGCGGCCCATAAACGATATAGCTGTGCCCGGTCACCCAGCCGATGTCCGCCGTGCACCAATAAACGTCCCTATCGCGCAGATCGAAGACCCACCTCGTTGTCAGGTAGGTGTGCACCGCATAGCCGCCCGTCGTGTGCACGATGCCCTTCGGTTTGCCGGTCGTGCCGGAAGTGTAGAGGATGTAAAGTGGATGCTCACTGTCCAACGGCTCCGCCGGACACACGTCTGAAACAGTTTGCATGATTTCGTGGTACCAATGATCGCGCCCGGCATCCATCGTGATTTCGTTTGCGGTGCGCCGCAACACGACGGTCGTCGTCACCGACGGGCAGCCCTTCAACGCCTCATCCACCGCCGGTTTCAACGCCGTCACACTGCCGCGCCGGAAGCCGCCATCGGCGGTGATCACCGCTTTGCATTGTGCGTCGTTGATGCGGTCTTTCAGGGCCTCGGCGGAAAAGCCGCCGAAGATGACCGAATGCGTCGCGCCCAGCCGCGCGCAGGCCAGCATCGCCACCGGCAATTCGGGCACCATCGGCATGTAAATCGCCACGCGGTCGCCTTTCTCGATGCCCAGCTTTTTGAGCACATTGGCGAACTTGCAAACCTCGCGGTGCAGTTGCTGATAGGTCAGCGTGCGCGTGTCGCCCGGCTCGCCTTCCCAAATGATGGCGGCTTTGTTTCGGCGGTCACTGTCCAGGTGGCGGTCAAGGCAGCAGGACGACATGTTGAGTTGGGCGCCGACAAACCACTTGGCGTATGGCTCGTTCCATTCGAGCACCTTGTCCCAGGTTTTGAACCACGGGATTTCCTTGGCGTAATCGCTCCAGAAATCTTCCGGGTCTTCCACCGACCATTTATAGATATGGTCGTACTGTTCGCGGCTCTCGATGTGCGCGGTGGCGCGGAACCTGGCCGACGGCGCAAAGACGCGGTCTTCTTTGAGCAGGGAATTGATGTCGGGTTGTGATGCGGACATGCGTTTCTCCGGTAAAGTGGTGATGGTTTTGATGAAGACAGAAGCGTGAATCCAACGGGCGCGATGATAGACTAGCTGCCACTACAAACCCAAATGATAAGGACGTGGTGAATGCTTCAATCCATACTGGCCGTGACCATCTGCGCCGAAGATTTACCGGCGGTCGAAGCGGCTTACACGAACTATCTGAACTATCGCGTCGTTGAACGCGGCACGGTTTCCGCCACGCTGGCCGCGCATTGGAATGCCCCCGCAATGACAGGCCGCGTGTGGCTGTTGTTGCAACCGGAAAGCGGCGCGCCGGTTTATCTGCGCTTTGTGCAACAGGCAAATGTCACAGATTATGCGCCATTGAAAAGCTTCGGTTGGAACGCGACCGAATTGCTGGTGCAAGACCCCGATGCCTTGGCCGAACGGCTGGCCGGCTCACCTTTCAAGATCGTCGGCCCGCCGCGCAATCTTTCTTCCAACGACAAAATTCGCGCGATGCAGGTCATCGGCCCCGCGAATGAGTTGTTGTATCTGACACGCGTCGTACCGGGCGGCACGACCTTCAAGCTGGGCAGTGCCGCAAGCCCCGTGGATCACGTCTTCATCGTCGTGGCCGGGCAGCCGGATTTGGAAACGGCGCGGCAGTTTTATGCGGCGAAGTTCCAACTGGAAGTGACGCCGCCCAGCGGCGTGCGCGCCTCGGTGCTGTCGAAAGCGCACGGCCTAGACCCCGAAGAATTGCACAAGCTGGCCGTGGTCGAATTGCGCGAGACCGGCTTGATCGAATTGGATCAGTATCCGCCGCAGGCCCGCGCCAGACCGCAGCGTGCGGGCGAACTGCCGCCGGGGCTGGCAACAGTCTCGTTCGCGGTGGATTCGTTGGCAGGAATGGCCGCGTCAGTTTTACCGGAAGCGCCGTATCACGGCAGACGCGCGGCAATGCTGAATGGCGCGGCGGGAGAATTGATCGAATTGGTCGAAGCCGCTGCACCTGCGCCATAACCCAATCAATCCAATCGCCAGCCAAACAGCGTGCGCCGCCGCGTGTAAAGCCGCACCGATTTGTCGTGTTCGCCGGAAACAAGCTGATTGCCATCGGGCGCAAAAGCGAGCGCCAGCACGGGCGCGGTGTGCGTACCGATTTCGGCGTGGTGGCGGAAGAAGCGAGGCAAGTGACGCCGCCAACTCACGTCCCACAGCTTGATCTTCTTGTCATCGCCCGCCGAGGCGACCGTCTGGCCGTCGGGTGCGAAGGCGACGGATTTGATGCGGGCCGCGTGATGGCCCAGCACGGTGACTTCGCGCAGCGGCTCGACTGACCAGAGCTGTACAACGCCATCGTCGTCACCAATCACCAATTGCTTGCCGTCAGGCGCAAAGCTGACGCTGATGAAGGCTTTGTCTTTGCGTTCTTGCTGCGCGAGCAAGCGCCAGCTTCGGGTGTCCCACAACAAAACTTGTCCTGGAACCGTCACGCCCGCCAATTGCGCGCCATCGCGGGTAAAGGCCAGCCCGTAACACTGATTTCTCGAAACCTGGCCCTGGAGATCGCACAACTGCCCGTTTACGGTGTCATAGATATCCCGTGTGGTCACCAACCAGTGTTGGTCAGGAGACACAGCCAATGCATAGCCGTCTCCTCGTTTATCAATAGTCCGGTTCACCCGGCGTTGTGTGATGTTCCAGAAATTGATGGTTCCCGCTTGATCGTAAGTAACGAGTTGGCTGCCGTCAGGCCAGTTTCCCAACGGAGCAAAAGAGGCCCCATTCACGCGCGTCTGATGTCCAAGCAGCACGGCTGCCCGCTGCCCGCTCGCGACGTCCCAGACCAACACCGCAGCGTCTTCGCCGGCTGAGGCGATGCGTTTGCCATCGGGCGAAAAGGCGACGGCGCGCACCGGCTGGCTATGCTCGTTGAAGCTGGCGACGCAGCGGCGCTCGGCGACATCCCACAACAGAATCGCGCCATCACCGTGCGTGGAAACCAGCCAGCGGCCATCCGGCGAAAAGGCGACGCTCCACACAATGGCTGAATACTCGAAGCGGCAGAGCTTGGTTTGCGTCGCAGCGTCCCACAACAATATGTCATCCGCTGCTGACGCGAGCAGGTGGCCGTCAGGTGAGTATGCAACGGAGCGGCCAATATCGTGATGCGCGTGATGATGTCCCAGCAGTTTGTGCTTGCTCAAATCGAAGAAAGTCACATCGCCATTTTGACTGGTGGTTGCCATGACTGAGGTGGCTGGTGAAATGGCCGCCGAATTCCATGTAAAATCAGGCAGGCGATAAGTCGTTATTACTTGCCGCCCCGTCAGCACATCCCGCATTTGCATCCCGTAGTCGTTAAACATCAGCAGCCAGCGCCCATTTGGATGAAAGGGCCAATTACCGTAGCCGCTCCCAACAGGCAGTTCACGAGCTTTCTCCCAGCGCCCGACCTGCCAGACAATCGTTCGTTCATCCGGTTTGGCCGACGCGGTTATCAGCCAACGACCATCCGGCGAGAAACCAACAGCGTGAACTGGCTCTCGATGCGCGCGCAAAACGGCTGCTTTCTCTAACCGCGCCGCATCCCACACAATCACCGTCTGGTCAAAGCTCCCTGTCGCAAACCATTTCCCATCCGGCGAAAAAGCAACCGAACTCACCCAGCCCGTATGATCGGTCAATGTCTTCAACCGTTCGCGCCGCGCGAAATCCCAAACGATCACGCGATTGTCTTCGCCGACCGAAACCAACAAGCGGCCATCGGGCGAAAAGACCGCGCGCCGCACCGCCGCCGTGTGCCCATCGCGCAGTATGCGCTCTTCCCATACCTCGCCCCGCGCCAGCCAAACCGCCGCCGCCACCAGCACAAACGCCGTCACCGCTGCCAGCGCGCTTGTTTGCAACCACCGGCGCAACCGTTGGCTCTTCAGCCGCTCCTGCACGCGGCGCAAATCCGCGAGCAGCGCCTCCGCCACGTCATACCGCTCCTCGCGCCGCTTTCTGAGCGCGCGCCGGACGATTTCCGCCAACGGCTTCGGCACATCATTCAGCTTGCCAGCCAAGCTCGGCAATTCGTCGTCATCCAGCAGCGGCTGCAACACAGCGGCGCGCGTCCGGCCTTCCAACAGCCGCTGCCCCGTCAGCATTTCGTAAAGCACGACGCCGAACGAAAAGAGATCGGCGCGCGCATCCACGTCCTGCCCGCGCGCCTGTTCGGGCGCCATGTAGCTGGCCGTGCCGACGATCATCCCGGCCGTTGTGAGCGAAGGATGAGGGATGAAGGATGAAGGATGAACAGGAGCTTGCCCCGCTTCATCCTTCATCCATCCGCCTTCATCCTTGTTCAGTTTGGCGATGCCGAAATCAAGCACCTTCACCAAACCGTCGCCGGCGCGGATCATCACGTTCTCCGGTTTGATGTCGCGGTGAATGATGCCGGCGGCGTGAGCGGCGCAGAGCGCCTCGGCGATCTGCACGGCGATGTCCACGGTTTGCGGCACGCTCAACGCCGCCGCGCGCAACCGTTCGCGCAAGGTCTGCCCGGCGATGTATTCGGTGACGATGAACTGCTGTCCCGCGTGTTCGCCCGTCTCGTGAATCGTGACGATGTTCGGATGGTTGAGTTGCGAAACGGTCTGCGCCTCTTGTTTGAAACGCCGGACACGCTCCGGTTGCAGGCTGAAGTCGCGCGGCAGGATTTTGAGCGCGACCAGCCGGTTCAGATGCGCGTCGTGCGCCAGATAGACCTCGCCCATCCCGCCCGCGCCCAGGCTGGCCTGTACGCGGTAATGACCAATTTCCGCGCCCGCCAGCGCGGCCACACCCGGCAGCGCGGGCGCGGCCAGAAAGCTGTCATTCGTTTTGGCGCGCGCCAGCAGCGCTTCCACCTCGCGCCGCAACGCCTCGTCCGCGCCGCAAGCCTGCGCGAGAAAGGCCGCGCGTTCGGCCAGCGGCAATTCCAGCGCGGCCAGATAAAGCTCAAGCACTTGGTCGTTGTTCATAGCATCAGCTCCAAGCAAATCACACGACGGGAATCATTCGCCGCCTTACCACTTGAATCTTAGTAGATGCCCCGGCCTTGCGCCGGGGAGGTTCACGTTGCCTGCTACAACGCGCGCACCGCGGTTCCGGGATGCCCCGGCCTTGCGCCGGGGAAGTTCACGTTGCCTGCTAATCCGTTGGCCGCGTAACACCAGCCGCAAGTACCAACTTGAAACACTATAGCAACCAACGTGAACCTCCCCGGCGCAAGGCCGGGGCATCCAGAAGATCGCGCGCGGCTGGTAGCAAACAGCGTGAACCTCCCCGGCACAAGGCCGGGGCATCCTGTCTTTGGTCACGGCTCCAATTCCCGCCGCAACCACGCTTGCGCAAACTTCCAAAGCTGCGAGACGCGCCCCGGAGTCACGCCCAGCACTTCCGCGATTTCTTTGCCTTCGAGACCAGCGAAGAATTTCATCTCGACCACGCGCGCGACCTGCGGATGCGCGCGCGATAGTTTTTCCAGCGCTTCGTCCACGGCCAGAATTTCCGGCAAACGATCTTCGGCCACCGCCAGCGCCTCGGCGAACGAAACGCGCACCAACGCACCGCCGTGCTTTTGCGCTTGCCGTTCGCGCGCGTGATCCACCAACACGCGCCGCATCATTTGCGCCGCCACGGCCAGGAAATGCGCGCGGTTTTGCCACTGCACGCGGCGCGTGTCCAACAGCCGCAGGTAGGCTTCGTTGACCAGCGCCGTCGGTTGCAGCGTGTGGCCGCCGCGCTCGCCGCGCATCTGTTGCCGCGCCAGTTCGTGCAGTTCGGCGTAAACGATGGGCAGCAACTCTTCCAGCGCCGCCGCTTCGCCGTCGCGCCAAGCCAACAGCAAGCCGGTGAAATCTTGTGATTCAGGAGTGTTCATCCAAACCCTCAAGGTGTGGTTGGGTTCCGCGCGTGCCGCCAGCCTGACGGCCAACTATTTTTTGCACACGACTAAATTCTCCGCTCGCGTTTCCGCCTATAGCGGCGAACGGTTGATGGCTTTGCTGAATTGTCGGTCTTTGATGAGGTCTGCAATTTAGCACCTGCCATCAACCGTCGCAATCTTCCCCCACACAAATTCCAACAACATCAGGAGGCAAGCTATGACCAGCAAAGCGTCTTTGGCAGCAACGCGAGTTTTCGCTGCTGCGGGACTATTCGTTTTGATTGCATTGTGCGGAGCAGTGAAGCTCATTCAACCGGCAGCGGCAAAGAGTCTGCTGCTGCCCAGCACGGGCACGTGGACGACCAAGGCTCCGTTGCCAGCAGTTCGCGAACACGTTATGTCCGGCGTCATCAATGACCTTCTTTATGTGGTCGGAGGGTTCAATGGAACAACGCTCGCCGAATTAAACACGCATGAAGTTTATGACCCGACGACTAATTCCTGGAGCGCCAGAGCGCTGCTGCCTACGGCGCGCCACGGCGGCGCCTCGGCGGTAATCAATGGGAAGCTTTACGTGGCTGGCGGATGCAATGCAGCAGGCGCTCAATCACTGAATGTCTTGGAAGTTTATGACCCAGCAACCAACACCTGGACAATGAAAGCGTCACTACCGACATCTCGTTGTGTTCCGGGCTTTGCTGCAATTGGTGGAAAGCTCTATGTCGTCGGCGGTGTGAATATCGTGAACAACACTTTCTTGCGCACGAACGTGCTGGAAGTGTACGACCCAATAACTGATACCTGGGCGACCAAAGTGCCGATGCCTACAGCACGGGCCTATCCGACCGCCGAGGCGATTGATGGCAAGCTTTATGTTATTGGAGGAGACAATAACAACGTCATTTATGGAACTCTTGAGGTCTACGATCCGGCAACCAACACCTGGGCAACAAAAACGCCCATGCCGACACCGCGAACTTCGCTCGTGTCTGGCGTCATCGGTGGCAGGTTGTATGCAGTCGGCGGCGTACCTACGCAGTCTGGCGCTTCTGAAACAGTAATCAATGAGTCTTACGATCCGGCAACCAATATCTGGCGCGCCGAAGACCCGCTGCCAACTGCCCGTTGGGGGGCGGCGGCGGAAGTGATCAACGACACGCTTTACGTGGTTGGCGGAGCTACCGGGCGCGGGCAGGGCATACCACTGGCCGCGAATGAAGCGTTCAGCCCAAGACTCGTGCGCGTTCTCAGCAACAGCGCCGCGCCAGGCAGCAATGTCGTGCTGCCCGTCGAACTGGTCTCGCTCGGTGACGAAAACGCGCTCGGTTTCAGCCTCACCTTCGACACCAACATCCTGAGCAATCCCCAAGCGGCGCTGGGCACAGACGCAGTGGGCGCAACGCTCAATCTCAACCTCAGCCAGACGGCGCAAGGCCGCGTAGGCCTCGCTGTTGCCCTGCCCGCGACGCAACGCTTTGCCGCCGGTACACGGCAGCTCGTCAATGTCACTTTTACGATCGCTGCCAACGCCCCCGCTGTGACGACGCCGGTGGGTTTTGCCGACCAGCCGATTTCGCGTGAGGTCGCCGATGCAGCCGCCGTCATTCTGCCAACCAGCTACACGCCCGGCAGCGTGACGGTTTCGCCCGGCTACGAAGCCGATGTCACGCCGCGTCCCAACGGCAACAACAACGGCACGGTGACGATTGCCGATTGGGTGCAGGCGGGGCGCTTCGCCGCTGGCGTAGACACCGCCGCCGCTGGCAATGAATTCCAACGCGCCGATTGCGCGCCCAAAGAAACCAAGGGTGATGGCAAACTCTCCATCGCCGATTGGGTGCAGGCCGGACGTTACGCGGCGGGCTTGGATGCTGTCGTTTCGGCGGGCGGCCCGACTGCGCCCGTGAGCGGATTGTTGGCGGAGAAGGAAGGGCCGAACAACGCACCACAAACCGCCGAACAACAAGCGGCGCGCACCATCCGGCTGCGCAACGCCAGTCTCACGCCAGGGCAAACAGGCGCGCTCGCCATCGAATTCGACGCGCTGGGCAATGAGAATGCGTTGGGCTTCAGCTTGAATTTCGATCCGGCCAAGTTGCGCTTCGTCACGGCGACGGTCGCCAACGAGGCCAACGGCGCGCAACTCAACGTGAACGCGAACCAGGCAGCCAACGGGCGCGTAGGCTTGGCCGTCGCCTTGCCCGCCGGACAAAGTTTCGCGGCGGGGACGCGGCAATTGTTGGTGGTGACGTTGGTGGCGGCGGCGAATGCGGCGGGCGCGGTGACGTTGACGCTAGGCGATGCGCCCATCGGACGCGAAGTCGTGGATGCCACAGCGCGCGGCTTGACGGCCAATTGGGTGGCGGGCGTGGTGACGGTGGCGCGCAGCGTGGCGAGCGTTTCGGCGGCCAGTTTCAGCGCCAGCGCCGTCGCCAGCGAAACGATGGTGGCGGCCTTCGGCGTCGGACTGGCGACCAACATGCAAGCGGCGAACAGTTTGCCCTTGCCCACGACGCTAGCGGGCACGACGGTGCGGGTGCGCGATGGCGCGGGTGTCGAACGGCTGGCCCCGCTCTTTTTCGTTGCGCCGGGACAAGTCAATTACCTCGTGCCGCTGGGTACGGCGGCAGGCGAAGCCGAGGTGACGGTGACGAGCGGCGATGGGGCGGTCTCAATCGGTAAGGTGCGGATTGCGCCGGTTGCGCCGGGTTTGTTTGCGGCCAATGCCAACGGACAGGGCGTGGCGGCAGCGGTCGCCTTGCGTGTGCGCGCGGATGGCACGCCAAGCTTCGAGCCAATCGCGCGGTTTGACGCGGCGCTAAATCGCTTCGTCGCCGTGCCGCTCGATTTGGGCGCGGAGAGCGAGCAGGTTTTTCTGCTGTTGTATGGCACGGGCTGGCGGGCGCGCAGTTCATTGAGCGGCGTTACAGTCAAGCTGGGCGGCGTTGACCTGCCGGTTTCGTTCGCGGGCGCGCAGGGCGACTTGGCGGGCCTGGATCAAATCAACGCGCGGCTGCCGCGTACGCTGGCGGGGCGCGGCGAGCTTGACTTGGTGTTGAACGTGGATGGCGTAGCGGCCAACGTCGTGCGTGTTAGCGTGAAATGACGCAGATGTAATACGGAACGGGGAGCGTGAGCGAACTGCATCTTGGCCAGTGCATGACTGGTTGAAACGCAGGTCGCTCACGCTCCCCGTTCTGTAACCGCGTTAGCTTGACGATGGAAAGCACACTGGTTGCGCAAAGGGCAATCACTGCATTGCGGCTGCGTGCGCTTGCACATCTCCTGGCCGTGCTGCCGCAGCAATTGGTGCGCCGCGATCAGCCAGTCGAAATCGCGCTGCACTTCCGGTTCCGCCGCCGCCAGCACGGCCTTGTACGTCGCGTCGTAACTTTTCTGTTCAGCCGCATAGCCCAGCCGCACCAGCACACGCAGCCCGTTCGATTCAAGCGCCAGCAGTGGCGCGGTGCGCGTGAATAGCAGAATCTTGTCCGCGCCCGGCGCGCCGATTGAGGCGAAACGCTGCAGCGCCTTGCGCGCTTTCGCCAGCGGCTCGCGCAAAGCATTGCGCAAATCGCCATTCCACTTTTCAATCACCAACTGAGCCGAGGCGCGCAACCGCGCGGCGCGTTCAACATAGGCAATCGAGCCACCGTGGCGTGTGACGGATTGCAGCGTCGCTTCATCCGCCGCCAAAATCTTTTCCGGCGTCAGCCCCACGCGCAACGCCAGCAATTCAAACGCCGCGACACGCTGGCGGTCGTCGGCCAGATACGCGACCTGTTCCCAGAGGATCAACTCAAAGGGATCATCAGATGGTGGCGGCTCCGGCGCGCCGTAATGACGACGCAGCCGCGTGATAATGTCCGCCAATTTTTTGCTACTGCGCGTTGCCATCGCTCAACCCACTTTCAAACTCTCGGCCTGTTCCAGCACGGTGATCATCGGGCGTTCCGCGCCGCCCAATTCAAAGATCGCGTCGCGCGCGATGGCTTTGCTTTCCGACAGTGGCCCTTCCGCCTGCACCTTGCTGAGCGCGAAGCCGAGCACTTTCAAACTGCCGTCCACCAGGACGTCACCCACGGTGGCGATCTTCGTCCCGCCGTCGGTTTGAATCTCGCGCCCGCGCACATCGTCGGCCAGCAGGTAATCGGCGCTGCCCGCGACATCGTCTTTGCCTTGCACGGTGTCAGAGCCGTTGATGAGCCAGGCGTCCAAGCCGAAAAGCTGCACCTTGCCGATGTCCAGCAAGAGCGAGCGCCGGTTGATGATGCCCTCTTTGCCCAGATAGATGGCGATGACTTTGGTCGCGGCCTTGTCCAGATATACGTCCTTGACCTCGCCCAGCTTCTTGCCGTCGGTTGCGCTGATCAACAGCTTGCCTTGAAATTCTTTGGTTGCTGCCATGCGAATCTCCTTGTTGGATGTGATCGGGATACTGCTTGAGTGGCCGTGAGTATGCGTGGCGCCAACGAGGCTGACAAGTCAGCGGATCAAATGTTTGTCGAAGCCGAGCGCCACCAACTGCTCAAACGCCTGCCAGACCTCAGCGGGAATCGGTTGCGGAATCTGAAAGCCTTGGGCCGGATAGTCGCGGATGCGTTGCAGGTCGCCGGCCATGACGTTGATGACCAACTCTTTGCTCAACGCCGCTGTGGGATAGGCCGCAAAAGGAATCGGCGGCGAACTAACGCATACTTCGATGCCCGGCCAGAAATTCAGAAACGTCGCATAAGCGCGGCGTTCCATATACGGCTTTTGCACGAGGATGAGGCGGCGGACTTCGATGCCGTGCTCGGCCAGCAAGCGGCGGCTGAAGCGAATGTTCTCGCCCGTGTTGGTGGATTCGCTTTCCAGCAGGATGGCCGACGGCGGCACGCCGCGTTGCCGCGCGATGGCGGCGAATTGCTCTGCCTCCGGCTGGTCAAACAACTCACGCGTCAGCGCTCCGACATGGCCGGAGCAGAGCAGACGCGGCGCCCAGCCTTGCAAATACAAATCGGCGGCGTGCTCCGCTACGCGCAGGTCGTTGCTGCCCAGCGCGAGGATCAAATCGCTGTGGACGAGCGGGTGCTGCAACTGCATGTAATCCCAGATGCGCTGGGCCAATTCGTCAATCAATGGATCGCTCATCGGTTGTTAAATTCAGCGCGACGGTGTCAGTAGCCCGACTGTGAGGGAGGGCAGGCTTGGCGTTTAACCCAAGCGGTCTGACTTGACGCCAGCCCTCCCTCACGGTCGGGCTACTGACACATTGCCGCCGCCGGAAGTTGTACTAGACTTAGGTCAAATGGGCGTGTACCATCGCCGCACTTTTACGGTGAACCAACCGTACACTTCAACCGCTTATGAAGCAAGACTCAACAACGACAGGCGCTTTGGCGGGTTTGCGCGTGCTGGACGCGGCCACGCTGTTCGCCGGGCCGCTGGCCGCGACGCTGCTCGGCGATTTCGGCGCGGAGGTCATAAAAATAGAACATCCGCAGGGTGACCCCGTGCGCACGCACGGCCACGCCAAGGACGGCGTCAACCTCTGGTGGAAGATGATCGCGCGCAACAAACGCGCCGTCACGCTCAATCTCAGTTCGCCCGACGGACAAGAATTGTTGCGGCAACTCGTCAAACAATCCGACGTGCTGATCGAAAACTTCCGCCCCGGCACGCTCGAACGCTGGAACCTGGGGCCGACGGTTTTGCATGAAATCAACCCCGGGCTGGTGCTGGCGCGCGTCACCGGCTTCGGCCAAATCGGCCCGTATAAAAACCGGCCCGGCTTCGGCACGCTGGCCGAGGCGATGAGCGGCTTCGCGGCGATGACTGGCGAACCGGATGGGCCGCCGACCTTGCCGCCGTTCGGACTGGCTGACGGCATCACCGGCTTGGCCTTGAGTTCGGCGATTATGTTCGCGCTGCACGCGCGTGCGCGCACGGGCCGGGGCCAGGTGATTGACATCGCGCTCATCGAACCGATCCTGAGCGTGCTGGGGCCGCAACCGACTTGGTTCGATCAACTGGGCGTCATTCAGGAACGGCGCGGCAATCGTTCGTCGAACAGCGCACCGCGCAATGTTTATCGCACGGCGGATGACCGCTGGGTGGCGATCTCGACTTCGGCGCAAAGCATCGCCGAGCGCGTGATGCAGTTGGTCGGTCATCCTGAAGTCATCGCTGAACCCTGGTTCGCGTCCGGCGCCGAACGCGCCAAGCACGCGGATTTGCTGGACGAAATGGTCGGCGGCTGGATCGCGCAGCGGCCTTTCACCGAAGTCGTCGCGGCGTTTGAAGCGGCGCAGGCTGCCGTCGCGCCGATTTATGACATCCGCCAAATCATGGACGACCCGCAGTATCAGGCACTCGAATCCATCACCATGGTCGCCGATCCAGAACTCGGCCCCATCAAAATGCAAAACGTGATGTTCCGCTTGAGCGATACGCCCGGCGCGATTCACTGGACGGGCAAGCAGCGCGGGGCCGACAACGCGGCGGTGTATGGCGAATTGCTTGGCCTCAATGCCGAACGCCTGCGCGAATTGGCGGAGAAAGGAGTGCTGTAGATGCTGGCTCGCTCATATCTTTTCGCGCCCGGCGATAACGAAAAGCTGCTCGGCAAAGTCTTCAGCGCCGGAGCCGACGCGGTGGTGCTCGATCTGGAAGACGCCGTCGCGCCCGCCCACAAAGCGCGCGCCCGCGAACTGGTGCTGACGGCGCTGCAAACCGCGCCCGCTAATGCGCCCGCGATTTACCTTCGCATCAACGCCGTCTCGACGCCGTTTTGGCAGGCTGACATATCTGTCGTGGCGCACCCGCGTGTGCATGGCTTGCGGCTGGGCAAGGCGGAATCGCGGGCCGAACTCGATGCGTTGGATGAAGTGTTGAAACGGGCCGAGGCGAGCGTGGATTTGCCGGTGGGCGGCTTGCGCGTCGTACCGACGATTGAGAGCGCGGCGGGTTTGCTGAACGCCGCTGAGATGGCACGGCATCCGCGCGTCGAAACGTTTTCCTTCGGCGCGGCGGATTTTGCCAAAGACATCAACGCCGACGTTGATGAACAGGAGACGCAGACACTGTTTGCGCGCTCGCAACTGGTCGTGATCGCGCGCGCGGCGGGATTGCCGCCGCCGATTGCGTCGGTCTACACGCGGTTGAAGGACGCGGACGGCTTGCGCGCCAACACCGAAGCGCAACGCCGCCTGGGCTTTTTCGGGCGCTCGTGCATTCATCCGGCGCAGCTTCCGATCATTCACGAAGTCTTTACGCCGCAGGCGGACGCGGTGCATGAGGCGCGCGCTATTGTCGAAGCGTTCGAGCGCGCGCAAGCCGCCGGCGCGGGTGTGGCGACGCTGGCGAATGGGCAATTTGTGGATGCGCCGATTGTCGAACGCGCGCGCGCGGTGTTGTCGCTGGCCGAGGCGTTTGTGGAAGCCAGCCCCAACGATGCGGTTTAGCTCCGTCACGTTTAGAGCATTGGTAGAAACGTAAGCACTGGCCCGCTGCCGTGCGGTTTTGGTAAACCTGGATGCACCGCTGACTGAAGTAAAAACTATGTCAACGAACCAGCAACAACTTTTCAATCTCTTCACCAACGCCAAAATCTACGACCTGGCGCACCCGATTGAAGCCGCGATGCCCGTCTCGCCCAATCATCCCGGCTTCAAAATTGCGCTGCAAAGGCGGCACGGCGACATGGTGCGCGCCGACGGCGGTTCGGCTGCGAACGAGATGATTATGATCGGCGGGCATACGGGCACGCACATAGACGCGCTCTGCCACGTCTCGCACAACGGCCAATTGCACGGCGGGCACGACGCTTACGCCGCGCAACAGGGCGGGCGGTTTAAGATTCACGACGTGGCTTCGATTCCGCTGATGTTTTGCCGGGGCGTGTGGCTGGACATCCCCACGTTGAAAGGCGTCGAAGTGCTCGCGCCCGGCACGCCGATCACGGCGGCGGATTTGAACGCCGCCTGTCAGCGCCAAAATGTCGAAGTCCGCGCGGGCGATGCCGTGCTGATTCGTTCCGGCTGGCCTGTGCATTGGGGCGACACGCACACCTTCGTCGGGCAGGAACACGGCGTGCCCGGCCCGGATGAGAGCGCGGCGGCGTGGTTGATCGAACGGCACATCCGGCTGACCGGCGCTGAGACGATTGCGTATGAATGCATCTATCCCGATCGCGGCCACGCGTTGTTGCCGGTGCACCGGATGCTGCTGGTCGAAAGCGGCATCCATATTATCGAAGTGCTCAACCTGACCGAATTGGCGCGCGCACAGGTGGCGGAGTTTTTGTTTGTGCTGACGCCGCTCAAAATCGTGGGCGCGACGGGCGTGCCGGTGCGGCCAGTGGCCGTGGTCGTCTGACAGCTTCTTCCGCTGGTTTTGTTATGAAATATCTGCTGAGTCTGCTTTGTCTTTACGGCCTGCTGCTTTCGGCGTCCGCGCATGACCTCTTTCTCAAATTCAATTCCTACTATCTTGCGCCCAACGCCAATGTTGAAGTGCGCTTGCTCAACGGCGAGTTTCACCACAGCACGAATTCCATCGCGCGCGACCGCATGCGCGATGTCAGCCTGGTCTCGCCCGCTGGCCTGACGCATCCGCCGCTCGAAAACTGGCGCGAGGCAGGCACTGAAACCGTGCTGCGCTTTGCCACCAAAGAACCAGGCACCTATGTCATCGGCACTTCGATCAAGCCAAACGAATTGAAAATGAAAGCGGTGGATTTCAACCGCTACCTGCAAACCGAAGGCGTGCTCGACACTTTCGCCGAACGCCAAAAAAACGGACAGTTCAACCAGGACTCGAACGAACGCTACAGCAAACACGTCAAGGCGCTCTTTCAGGTCGGCGAGACACGCACTGACACCTATCAAAAGGCGCTCGGCTATCCCGTCGAAATCATCCCGCAACAAAATCCGTACAGTTTGAAAATCGGCGCCACGCTGACCGTGCGTTGTGTCAAAGACGGCCAGCCGCTGGCGAATCAGGCGCTGCTCTACGGCTGGCAAGCGCGTTCCGGCCCGGCTACGCAACGCCAGATGCGCACGAACGCGCAGGGTCTGGCGCAGATCAGGTTGGAGGCGGCGGGCGTGTGGTACATCAAGTTCATTCACATGACCCGCGTCAACGAAGCCGCCGTGAACTATGAATCGAAATGGGCGACGCTGACTTTTTTGTTGCGCTGAGCAGCGCGGGACTTCGTGACAGCGCACCAGACGGACGTTTGCGGGCACTGGTTGGCCGGCCTTGTTGAGAAGATCACGATGGAAACTTTGCTGCAACGCTTCAGCCGCTTCGCCGCTGAGGTCACATACGATTCGCTCCCGCCCGCCGTCATCACCAGTCTCAAAGAACGCACGCTCGATACCATTGGCCTGTGCCTGGCCGCCACGCCGCTCGACACCAGCGCAATGGCGCTGAACCTGGCCGTCAGTTGGGGCGGGAACCCAGAGTCATCCACCATCGGCGCGCCGCAGCGCGTGCCCGCGCCCAGCGCCGGGTTCGTCAACGGCACGCTCGCGCATTCGCTGGATTACGACGACACGCATCTGCCGTCGGTGTTGCACCCCAGCGCCTCGATCATTCCCGGTGTGCTGGCTGTCGGCGAAGCAATTGCTGCTGCTGGCAAAGATGTGCTGGCAGCGGCGGCGATTGGCTATGAACTTTGCGTGCGTTCGGGCATGGCCGCGTATGACCGCAAGCTGGGCAATTCGGTGTTCTTTGAACGCGGCTGGCACGCGACTTCGATCTGCGGCACGTTGGGCGTAGCGGCGGCGGCGGCGAAGCTCTACGGCCTGGGCGCTGACGGCATCATGCACGCGGTGGGCATCGCGGCCTCGATGGGTTCGGGCGTGATCGAAGCCAATCGCACCGGCGGTTCGGTCAAACGGCTGCACTGCGGCTGGGCCGCGCACGCGGGCATCATCGCCGCGCAATCGGCGCGCGCGGGCTTCACCGGCCCGCCTTCGATCCTGGAAGGGCGCTTTGGGTTTTATCAGGCATTCTGTGGCGGGCAATTCGACGCGGACGAATTTCTGGCTCGGCTGGGCGAGTACTGGTGCATCCCGGATATTTTCTACAAGCCATATCCCGCGAACCATTTTACGCACGCGGGCATTGACGCGGCTATTCGCTTGCGCGCGCGCATCGGCAACCTCGACGACATCACCGAGATCGAACTCGGCGTCGCTGCGCCAACGTTGCGTACCATCGCGCAACCGCCCGAACAGAAGGCGCGCCCGCAATCGGGTTATCACGCGCAATTCAGCGGCCCCTTCACCGTGGCGGCTGCGTTGATCGGTGGCGGCGGCGGTTTGGGCTTGTGGCTCGGCGATTTCACCGATGCGCGCGTGCTGGATGCGCGTTATTTGGCATTGACCGCCAAAGTACGTTGCGTGGCGAATGCGGAGTGCGACGCGATCTTTCCGAATCAGTTTCCCGCCGTGCTGACCATCCGGTTAAAGAGCGGGGAAGTGTTGGTCGAGAAAGTGCTGGCGAATCGTGGCGGCCCGGGCAATCCTCTCAGCTTCGACGAATTGAAGATAAAGTTTTTAGCCAATGCTGGCAGGCGTTTGAGCGTGGCGCTGGCTGAGGCATTGGCGGATGGCATTGCACACTTGGAGGTGTGTGAACTGGCAGAATTGCTGCGCCAAACACATTCTTGAAGCTGATAACGGCATTGCCTTATTACACGTGCAATGCAACGGACGGCGCGGCAAGGGTAGCGCAAACTGTCCAGTTTGCGTGGCTTCAGGCGTTCCAACCCTGGCGTGACTGCTACCCCTTGGCTCGACTGCTGAAGCCACGCAAACTGGACAGTTTGCGCTACCCTTGCCGCGCCGTCCGTTGTTCCTGAAGCGCCCTCACGCAAAACGTGACGGGCACCCGCCAGGGCTGCTACGGTTATGGCGATTCCTGCGCCGCAAAGACGCGGTGCTGGCGGAGCGCTCAGCATGAGTGACATAAAATTCAAACAGCAGCGGCTAAGCTGCGGCAGCAAGTGAGCAGTGGAATGAGCATCAAAGTTCGCAACCCTCGCACTGGGCAATACGATTACGAATTCACGCCGCCAACACAAGCTGAATTGCAAGACGTGGCACAGCGACTGCGGCAACACCAACCAGCTTGGGCCGCGTTGTCCGTGGCCGCGCGCTGCGAAGTGCTGCAACGTTGGCAGGCGGCGCTGACCGAACAGCGTGCCTCAATCCTGGCTGCCTTAACCGCGGACACGGGCCGCTACCTGCTCTCGACCATCGAGGTGGACGGCGTCATCCGCGCGCTTGAGCGTTGGTGCAAGCTTGCGCCTACGTTGTTGCAAGAGCAGGAACAGCAATCCGCCGCCATGCCTTCGATCAGTTTTCGCACGCAGTATGTGCCCTATGCGCTGGTCGGCGTCATCAGCCCCTGGAACTTTCCCATGACACTTTCCTTGATTGACGCGATTCCTGCGCTGCTGGCCGGTTGCAGCGTCATCATCAAACCCAGCGATGTCACGCCGCGTTTTGCCGAACCGTTGCGCCACTCCGTCGCCGCCGTGCCCGAACTCGCCGCCGTGCTGGCCATTGTGCCCGGCGCGGGCGCAACTGGCGCGGCCTTGATCGAACAAGTAGACGCGGTCTGTTTCACCGGCAGCGTGAAGACGGGTCGCCTGGTCGCCGAGGCCTGTGCGCGCCGCTTCATTCCCGCGTTTTTGGAATTGGGCGGCAAAGACCCGGTGATCGTGACCGCTTCGGCCAAGTTGGATCAGGCTGCCGCGACGGTGTTGCGCGCCTCAGTTGTTGCGACCGGCCAGGCCTGCCAATCACTTGAACGTGTCTATGTGGATGCCGCTGTTTATGACGAATTCGTCAAACTGCTGGTCGCCCAGGCGCAACAGGCCACGTTGAATTACCCCGACATTCATCAAGGCCAAATCGGCCCGCTGATCTTTGAGCGCCAGGCCGGCATCATTGCCGAACAACTTGCCGAGGCGGTTGCACACGGCGCGCAAATCCTCTGTGGTGGCGAAATCGAAACGCACGGCGGCGGCCAATGGCTGCGCCCGACGGTCGTGGTCAACGTCAACCACAGTATGCGACTGCTGACCGAAGAGACTTTTGGCCCGGTCATTCCGGTGATGCCGTATCGCACGCTGGACGAAGCTGTCGCGCTCGCCAACGATAGCGTATACGGTTTGTCAGCGGCGGTGATCGCGGGTGATCTGTCCGAAGCCGAAACGATTGCCCGGCGTTTGGACGCGGGCGCGATCAGCCTCAACGACGGCGCGCTGACGGGGATGATGTATGAGGCTGAGAAGCATTCGTTCAAGCTTTCGGGCCTGGGCGGTTCGCGTATGGGGTCAGCGAGTTTCTTGCGGTTTCTGCGCAAGAAGGCGCTGCTGTTTCAGCACGGCGCGCCCATGCCGCTGGCGGCGTTGGATGAGGCGCTGGCTCAGCATAACCCGGCGGCAAGGAATTGAATGACTTCATCTGATTCTGCGGCGGCAGTTGATCGAACCGCCTATTTTCATATGCTCTGGGCCTCGCTCGGGTTTGCCGTAATGGCGGCGCTCAGCCATCGCGCGGGCGAGTTTTGCGACTGGCATTTGGTGGTGGTGGCGCGCGCCTCGGTGGCGTTTTTCTTTGCGTTGCTGATTGCCTGGGCCGCCGGTGTCAAACTCGTGTTTCGCAGTTCAAAAGTTTTATGGGTGCGCAGCCTGGCGGGCAGCGCCAGTATGCTCTGCAATTTTTATGCGCTGGCGCATTTGCCGGTGTCCGATACGTTGACGTTGATGAATACGTCGCCGATTTGGGTGACGCTGTTGCTGTGGCTGGTCTTCAAGCAAAAACCCAGCGCCAGCATCCTCGCCGCTGTACTCGCCAGCGTGGCGGGCATCGCGTTGATTCAACAGCCGCACTTTCAAAGCGGCAAGTTTGCCTGCTTGATGGCGCTGTGCGGCGCCTTCTTTACTTCGATTGCCATGCTGGGACTGAATCGTTTGCAGCACGTTGACCCGCGCGCCATCGTCGTGCATTTCTCCGGCGTGGCGAGCCTGGCTACCTTGACGTTTCTGGCGCTGACCAAGCGGCAAGATTATGCGGCACAACTGAGTGACAAGTCCGTCTTGGGGTTGTTGGTGTTGGTGGGTTTGGCGGGCGTAGCGGGGCAAATCGGGATGACGATGGCCTTTGCCAAAGGTCAGGCCTCGCGCGTCGCGGTGGTGGCCTTGACGCAAATCCTGTTTGGCCTGGCCTTCGATTTGCTTTTCTGGCAGCGCGCGATCAACTTGGTTTCATGGCTTGGCATGCTTTTGGTGATTGTGCCCGCGGCCTGGTTGATTCTGGGCAAGCCGCCACAGCAAAGCCGTGATTTGATCGAAGCAGGAATGGAAGATTGAGCTGGTTCGTTTTGTTCGCTGGCCTCAAAGCTCCCCTTTGCGCAATTGCTCGGCCAAGTATTCCGACGCCCGCATGGCCAGCGCCATGATCGTCAGCGTAGGGTTCTGTGCTCCGCCCGTCACAAAACTGCTGCCATCCATAACGAACAGATTCTTAATGTCGTGGCTTTGATTCCATTTGTTCAACACTGAAGTTTTCGGATTGTCGCCCATGCGGCAGGTGCCAAGCTCGTGCATGCTGCGTCCGCAACGATTCATCACCTCGTTGCGGTGCAAGATTTCGCAGCCAGCCTCAACAAACATTTCGCTGATCGTATTGACGGCGTCTTTCGCCATGTTGTGTTCGTTGTCGCCGTACTGGCAATTAAAGTTCACCACGGGAATGCCCCAGGCGTCGGTCACTTTGGGATCGAGTTTGACGTGATTCTCAAAGCGCGGCAGCGTTTCGCCCATAATCGTCGTCCCGATCGCCGCGCCGCGATGGCTTTCGAGCAGCTTTTCCAGCTCCGCGCCAAAGGCCGGAAAGTATTTCGTATCCGGCGTCTGCCCCGGACTTACATCACACGAATAGCCGCGCAAAAAATTCTTCTCCCGCGTTTTCAAATTCCGAAAGCGCGGGATGACGCCGCCGCCGCCCAGCAAGCCGCGCGGAGCCTTGCCATTGCGGGCTTCGGGAATCACACCGACGACGCCGCCCGGAATATAAAACTGATCGTGCCAGTAATGCCCCAGCACACCGCTGGAATTGGCGATGCTTGAATTGAGCAGAATGCGCGTGCTTTCCAAACACGAAGCGCCCAGCACAACAACGCGCGCCGTCGCGTGTAATTCGCGGCCCGATTGGCGGTCAAAGAAACTCACGCCGTTCGCTTGGCCGGTCTGCTTATCGGTCGTCACCGCGCGCACGACGGCATTGGGAACAATGGTGAGGTTGCCGGTCGCCAGCGCGGCGGGCAGCAATAGATTATGCGAACTGGCGAACTGTCCATCGCCCAGTGCGCGGCGAATCTTGGTGACGGTGGTGCCGTACTTATTCGCTACTTTGGCAATGCGTTGCAGCACTGCGCCATCGGGCGATTCGTCGAGGACGAAAATGCCATCGGGCAGTTGCGGCAAGCCTTCTTTGCGGCCCGCCACGCGCAAGATGGGTTCGACGCGCTCATAGTACGGCGCCAAATCGGCGTAACTGATCGGCCAGTTGTCGCCATAGCCGTCGTGGTCTTTGGCTTTGAATTCGTAATCGCTCAGGCGATACGACATGCGCCCCCAGAAGCGCGATTTGCCGCCCACCATGCGAATGCGCCCCCAGCTATACGGCTTCTTCGGATCGAAGGTGTACGGGATTTTCTCTTCGTCCACCCACTGCTGCGCATTGAATTCCGTGGCCTGATAAATCAGCGGCAGCTTGCCCGGTTTGCCTAAGCCCCGATAGGGCAATTCATAGACGGGCTTCAGCACGCGCTGCCGATTGAAATCCACTTCCGGGCCGGCTTCGAGCAACAGGCATTTCACGCCCTTTTGCGTGAGGGTATGCGCCGCCATGCCGCCGGAAGCGCCGGAGCCAACGATGAGTACGTCGTATTTTTCTTTTGCCATATGCCAATTATCTGCGGCTTGCGGAATAAACCAAGCGCCAGGCTTCGCCCAGCCAAGTGCTACTGGGCTTGCGAAGAAATAAGCACAAGCCTCATAAACCACCGTTTTCAATTCTGGCCGAATGCGCGCAGAGCCGTTGTCAATTCAGCGGCCAAGGCCTCTGCCGTGAGAAAGCCGCGCAATTGACGCACGATCTTGCCCTCCGGCGTCACCAGCCGTAAATCGGGCAAGCCCACGACGCCGAAAGCCCGCGTCAATTCAGGCTGCGCGTCGGTGTCAACCTTGAGCAGTACGCAACGCTGCAAAAGGGCCGCGACCTGTTCAGCGCGAAACGTCGTCTTTTCCATCTGCTGGCACGGCGCGCACCACGCGGCGCTGAAATCGAGCACGAGCAGTTTGTTTTCAGCTTTCGCCCGGGCCACGGCTTCATCCAGCAGCGCAAAGCCGGCTGGCAGCATGGTCAGCGGCGCGGTGGGCGCGGCGCTGTTGTCGCCAACGGCCTGCGCGGTGTAGCCAGCCGCTTTGATCGTAGCGAGCAGCGTTGCCACGCTGCCGCGCGACGGGTCGAAGGTGACGAGGAAATCCTCACGCTCCAACTGCATTTCGATTTTCTTTACTGCGGCAAGCTCTGCCAGAGCCTGTTTGACCCGTTCGGGTCAGGCCATTCAGATCGCGCCGCTTTTGCTTTTACTAAAGCCGTCAATGTGCAGCCGGACGGTGCGCGGTTTGAGCTTTGGCGTTTGCGCCGCCACGCTCAGGCCCGCCGCCGCCAGCAACAACAGCCCGCCGATGATGCGCAGCATGCTTGTCTCCATTAAAAATTCGAGTTTAGACTAATTGGATTTGAAGACAGCGGTAAAAGGCTTGCCAAATACCGCTGTCAGGTAGTGCGATTGGGGTGTGAACA
>JAYUCP010000347.1:0-4414 GCA_043740245.1 Acidobacteriota bacterium
CCCGATCCTTGCCGATGAGATAACGACCGTCAGGGGAAACCCTTTCAACTGAACCCAGGTCAGGCCCTACGGGTACCTGTCGGACTGTCAGACCGGTCGCAGCTTTACTATTCGCAGTAGCTGCGGTATTCGTGCCTTTCGGCAACTTCGCCTGTGCCTGCCGCGCAACCTCCGCTTGATCGGCATACTGATTGACCACCACCTGATACGCCCGCTGTGCCTCCGCCTTGCGCCCCAGCCGTTCATACAGCAGCCCGACGCGTAACTGCGCCCGGGCCGCCAGCGCCCGCTGCTCCTGCGCCTGCTTGACGACCTGGCCGTAAAGCTTGATGGCCTCAGTCAGATTCTGATTGCTTTCGTCCAGCATGCGCGCACGTTCAAACAGTTGGCGCGGATTCTGCTGTTGGGCAAAAGCAGTGAAGACGGCCAGCGCGATGCTGGCGACGACGATGGCGATGACGCTGCGAAATTGAAAACGTTGCATAGTGTTTAGCCTCCTGAAGTGTTGATCTTTGTCCTGCTTGGACGAGGCGAATGCTAATGCGGCGCAAGGTGAAGCGGGTTAAGCTTCGGTCAAGATCAGATTCAGTCTTGGATAAGAGGCTGTTTGGAAATTCGTCAGAATCCCCCCAACGGCAGTTGGGGGATGGTTAAAGTCCAGCCTACAAACACTGGGAGACAACCCCACGCGGCAAAGGTCGCACCTTAACCATCCCCCAACTGCCGTTGGCGGGATTCGAGCATGGTTGTCGCTTTTTGGTAGGCGGTACTTTAACCATCCACCGACTGCCGTCGGTGGGATTCACCAAAAAACTAAATTTCCAAACAGCCTCTAAAACAACAGCCCCAGCTTGTAGCCAATCCCGCGCACGCTCAAAACATACTTTGGATTGTTCGGATCGTCTTCGATCTTCTTGCGCAGCGCGGCGACGTGCGTGTCAATGACGCGGTGCGTGATGTAAACCTCCGCGCCCCAAAGCTGGTCGAGAAAGTCATCGCGCGTGATGACCGCGCCGGGATGCCGCGCCAGCAGTTCGAGGATTTCAAACTCCTTGCGCGTCAGGTCGACCTCAGCGCCGCGCTTCGTCACGCGATAAGCCTGCCGGTCAAGCTCGATCTCGCCGAACGCAGCGAGCGGCTGCGCGCGGTTACTGTGTTGGCGGCGCAAGCCCACTTTGACGCGGGCCACCAGTTCGCGCAACGAAAAGGGCTTGGTGACGTAATCATCCGCGCCCGCCGCAAAGCCCGTGATGCGATCCGCTTCCTGACCGCGCACGGTGAAGATGATGACCCACAGCTCAGGCATCTCCGGGCGCAGTTGCCGGCAAACCTCGAAGCCGTTCAGCCCCGGCAGCATCAGGTCGAGCAGCAACACATCGGGCCGCAGCACACGCGCCTTGCTGAGCGCCTCGTGGCCGTCCGCCGCCGCATCCACTTCATAGCCCTCGAAGATCAGTTCATCCTTCACTGCGAGGACGATTGACGGTTCATCATCAACTACCAGAATGCGCGCCATCGTGAGCAACCTCCTTAATGGGCTTGCTGGGCTTGATCGGCAATTGCAGCGCGAAGCGGCTGCCCTGCCCCGGTCGGCTTTCGACCGCGACCGTGCCGCCGTGCGCTTCGACAGCGGCTTTGACCAGCGCCAGTCCGAGGCCCGTGCCTTTGACGCTGTGCTGGTCGCCGTGCCGAGCGCGATAAAACCTGTCGAAGATGCGCGGCAGATCGCCCGGCTCAATGCCTGTGCCTTCGTCGCACACTTCAATGCGCACGGTGTGATCCACGGCCTGCACGGTCACCATCACGCGTGTGCCCGCGGGTGAATACTTGATCGCATTGTCGAGCAGATTTTCCAGCGCGTCGGTCAAGGCCAGCTTGTCGAGCGGTAGTTCTGGCATACCATCCGCAATCTGTGTTTCCAACCGGACGCCTTTGGCCTCGGCCTGCGGGTGCAACTCTTCGATTGCTGTTTCAATGATTGCGCGCAACGAAGCCGGCACGAAGTTGTATTGCCTGCGTCCGGCCTGTATTTGTTGCGCTTCGAGCAAGCGGTTGACCAGCCGTTCCAGCCGGTCGGTCTCGCGGTTGATGGCGGCGTGATAGTCAGCGGCACTGTGCAAGCGCCCGCTCGTGATGCGCTCCATTAGCAGCCGGATGCTGGTGATGGGGCTTTTCAATTCGTGGCTGACCGCCGCGATGAATTCGTTTTGCAACCGGCCCAATTCGACTTCGCGGCGCACCACGCGCGCCGTCAGCGACAAACCGACCGCCAGCATCAGCACCAACAAGAGAATGAAGCCGTACCACAGCCACTCGCGCCGTTGCAGCCAGCCGCGCTCAGCCGCGCCGCTGAAGACCAACTCCAACCCGCGCACGGAACGCAGCGGGATGGCGAAAGCGTTCGGCGACTCGTTCGGCAACTTGCTCCAAAGCAATTCGCCGTGCGTATCGCGCAACGCGGCGGCGAACGATTGGCCTGCCAGCAGCGGCGCGAGCGCGGTTTCGCTCAATCCGGCGGCGCGCGATTGCGCGAGGGCAACTCCGCTGAAGCCTTCTGACGCGCGCTTTGCGGGAGACCAGAGCAGCAAGTATGCGCCGCGCCCGCGCCGTTCAAAGCTGGGCGTGGTCGCCGCAGCTTGGCTGGGTGGCAATTCGCGGATGATTTGCTCGAGCGCCGCCAATTCGCTGAGGCGCGCATCAGCCGCGCGCGGCTGCGCATCTACACTTTCGGGGCTCTCGAGCAAGCGGCGCAACTCTGCGTCGTAGAAATGACGTTCATCGTAACTCAGCCACCAGCGCCCGCCGCGCAAACTTTCCAACGTTTGTTGCAGCAAGGCCGCAAACTGTTTGCGCCGCTCGCCTGGCAACTGCTCTACGTATGGGCAAATCAGCAGCGCCACGGGCAAGCCGGTTGGCGTCAGTTCTTCAGCGCGCCCCCACAACGGATTGTCCAACAACGCCAACGTGCCTACCGCGCCGCGTTGCTGCCTCAAACGCGCCAGACAGATTTCAGCCCAGCCGCGCAGCTTTGGTTCAACGTTACTGAGGCGGTGATAAAGGCTCGCCGCCGCGCGCAAATTCCCCTGCGCCTCAGCCGCCTGCGCCTGTTCGATCAGCCGTTGTGTAGCCGGTGACCAATCAACCGCCCGCAATTTGGCTGCGTCTGTTTCGCCAAACCACACGTGGTCACGCTGAAAGACCAACAGACCCTGTGGCTCAAACGTAAAGACAAAGTCATTCGCCTGTGGTGGCGCAGGCTCAACCGCGCGTTGCAGCGATTGCTCAAGCTCTGACAGCGCATTGGCCAGGGCCGCGTCGGCCAGGCGGGCGACTTGGGTTTGCTGTTCGCGCACTTGCTGTTCGCGCTCGATGCGCTCGGCCCGCACGGCGCGCAAGCCCAAGAGCGCAAGCGCCAGTGCCGGAGCCGCGATGAGCAAGCCGAAGCCCCACCACCAAGTCCAGCCGAATTTGAGTGCCGCAGCGAGATGACGCATCGTGTTAGCGAACCCTTCGATTGTGGAATGGTTGGCCGGGATTCTAGCTTGAGGCGCACCGGGATGTGTGAGGATTTGGTTAAGATCGAAATGGGTTTGGCCACCACTCAGTACAGGTTTTGCAACTGCGCCAACACGTAAACGCCTTGTGCGGGCGAAACGGCAAAGCCTTCTTTCACCAGCGCCCGATTGCCCAAACCCGCTTCAGGCCGCGCCAAACCCGTGACGCGCGCCATCTCGCCCGGCAAGGTCATCCCGGCACTTTGCAAAAAGCAGCGCGCCATCTCGCGCACGGCAACAGAACGTTCCACCTTCTCGGCCAACTGTTCGGGAAAGCGTGCCACCGCCAGCGTCCAGATGTAAGTGAACTTCGGTTGATAGACGACCTCGCCCGGCACGACGATCAGCGCGGCCTGCAATTCATCAATGGCGGCAGTCATGGCCTTGCGGTCGGCGATGCCGGTTTCCGCGCGCAAATCGCTGGTCGCCATTTCCCACTCTTTACGTAGCACTTTCAAGACCGCTTGGGCATTGGGGCTCAGCCGTTTCTTCTCTTGCGCCTTTGGCACGCCCCAGACGGCGTTGAAAAAGGGAATCATGCGCGGGGCTAGAAAGAGCATGCGTGCCTTGGTCAGTTTGCCGTAGTACACCTTGCCGCGCCGCACCAACTCATCTTTCAGCACCCAGGTGTGCGAGGCTTCGGGGTCTTTCTGGACGTTGTGCGGCATCACGGCATCGCGCCGCCCGCAGACGGCGACGTATAGCGACGGGCCCGGTTTGCGCGTGTCGGTCAGGCAATTGGCGAAGCCGGTTTGTTCGATGAAGCGTTCGGCTTCGATGGCGGTCTCGATGCGGGACGCGCCTTCGCGCCGCCAATGTTCATCGCGGTATTCTTCGATCTCGGCTGGCAAGCTGTCTTT
>JAYUCP010000348.1:0-27133 GCA_043740245.1 Acidobacteriota bacterium
GCTCTGCACCAGCTTGGTCACCAGCAAATCGGCAATCCCCTTGCCTACGTCCTGATTGCTGCCGAAGTAGGCGTAAACATTGCTCGTGACCGTCGCGTAATCGAAATCCAGCACGGCGATGCGGCGTTTGTCTTGCGCGGATGAATGGTTGACTGGGTTGACGGCCAGCAGGGCCAGCAAGGCGATGATGGTAAAGAAGCGCGTAAAAATTGTTCTGCTCATCTTGATGATCCTCCGAAAAAACGTGTCAGTAGCCCGACCGTGAGGGAGGGCCGATTGAATGAGCCAAGCCCTCCCTCACGGTCGGGCTACTGACACAGTGACTCAAAAAATTTCGCCACGTTGAATGAGTGGTTGCACCGCATTCAAAGTGGCGTGTTCAACGAGCGATTACAAAATCCGAAACGCCCTGTACGGCGCGGCTGGGGGATTGGTTCCGTGGCGGTAGCTTAACTGTTCGGCGGCGCGCGTGGCTACGGGTTTGTGCGTGCTTGCGCCAACAGTTTGCGCGCCGCCGTCAGATGCACCTGATCAATCAACTGGCCGTCCAGCGCAATCGCGCCGCGCCCGGGCGCTGCCGCGAGCGCGTTGACGACACGCTCGGCGGCGGCCAGTTCAGCATCCGTCGGCGCAAAGACTTCGTTCACCGTTGCCAGATGCGCCGGATGAATCGCCGTCTTGCCGTCGTAACCCAAGCGCCGCGCCGCCTGGCTGCGCCGCCGCAAGCCAGCCAGATCGGCGATGATGAAATGCGGCGAATCATAAGCCGCCACGCCCGCCGCCCGCGCCGCCAACAGCACATGCGAACGCGCGTAAAACAACTCCGGCTCGTCTTCGGTCAACGTGCAGCCGACCTCGAGCGAAAGATCAGCAGAACCGAAAAGCAGCCCGGCCACCAATTCGCTGGCCTCGGCCAATTCGCGCGCCGCAAACACGCCGCGCGGCGTTTCGATCAACAGCAACAATTGCCGGACGCCCGGCACGGCGTTCAGGCCCAGCCAACTGCGGCTTTGCAAAATTGGCGCAAGGTCGGTTACGTCGTCCACGCGCTCGGCCTTCGGCAACAGGATGCCGGGCACGCCCACGGCGGCCACGGCGCGTGCGTCTTCCAAGCCGTACTCCGTCGTCAGGGCGTTGATGCGCACGAAGACTTCCTTGCCGCCGAAATCCATTTCGCGCAAGGCGCGCACGACCGTCGTGCGCGCGGCGAGTTTCAACTCCGGCGTGACGGCGTCTTCCAAATCCAGAATCAGCGCATCGGCGGCCGAGTCGCGCGCTTTCAAAATCATCTTTTCAGAATTGCCCGGCACGTACAGCAGGCTGCGCAAGGCTGTCAGGTTATGTTTCATTCGTTTCGTTATCCATCGGCCGTTTGGGAATCAGCACGCGGCGGCGCAGCGTCAGCACGATTTCGCCGCGCTGGTTGCGCGCGCGCGTCTCGACGTAAACGACGCCGCGATCCGGCTTGCTGCTTGATTCGGTTTTCTCGAGCACTTCCGTCTCGGCGTAAATTGTGTCGCCGTGAAAGACCGGCCCGACATGTTTGATGTGTTCGTATTCCAAATTGGCGATGCACTTGCCGCTCACATCGGCGACCGACATGCCGACAGCCAGGCTGAAGACCAGCGTGCCGTTGACCAGCCGCTGTCCGTGCTGCGTGCCCGCCGCGTAATGCGCGTCAATGTGCAGCGGATGCTGATTCATCGTCATCAGACTGAACCACGTGTCATCGTGTTCGGTGATGGTGCGGCCCGGCCAATGTTTGTAGACAGCGCCGACGGTGAATTCTTCAAAGTATCTGCCGTAACTCATCGCGTGGCCCCGTTCGTGTGTTTGCGGCTGCGTGCCTTTTTCGGCACGCCGTTCTTGGGCGCGTGAAGGACTTCTTCCAGGGTCGCCGCTTTCAGCACGCGCAAACTGGCGGCTTCGAGTTCGCTGGTCTGCGCCGTTTGCAAATAGGCCAGCGCCCAGGGCGGCAGTTCCCCGAACTTCGCTTGCAATTGCAGGCGAAATATTTTGGCCGCACCTTCCTGCCGTGCTTCCGCTCGCCCTGCAGCATACCCATCATTGTAAAAGCCCCGAAGAATCAGATTTTCCTTGAGCACAACTCGAAAATCTTCTTCACTCATTTTCTCGACTTTCTCAAACTTCATGAGTGTCCCCTGCGCGCTACGAGTTGACCTGTCGAGCCACCGCGCCGCGCCTTTTTCGATGCTCCATTCTTTGTCTTGCGAAATATCTCTTCCAAAGTAGTGGCATCCACAAAACGCTCGCCTGCCTCTTCAAGCTCTTGGGTTTTTGCTGTTTGTAGATAAGACAGCACCCATTCCGGCAGTTCCCCAAATTTCTTTCGTAATTGCAGTTGGAGCATCTTGGCCCCTTCTGCCTGCCGGCCTCGATCATAAAAGCCGCTCAAGACCAGGTTGTTTTTGATCTCTGCTTCCAGTCCCATTTCAGTTGCCTCCTTGATGAATACTTCCTCTTTGACCCGCAGCCCCGCAACCAGCGCCAACTGCGTCAGCGCATCGCGGCGGCGATTGCCTTCAAGCCGGCAGATGTTGCGCAGGATGCGCCGCAGATTCGCGCGCGTCGCGCCGTTGCCGCACAAGAACCCAATGATGTTCGCCTCGATTTCGCCCGAAGCGATCAGTGGCGCGGCGTCAATGGTGCGGATGTCGAGCAAAATATACTCGAATTTCAACTGCGGATGCTCGATGCGCGCTGTCATCCGCAATTTGCCGCGCCCGACGTAAATCACAATTTGCCGAGGCATCTTCCCCGTCTGCAAAAAGATCAGCGCGTAGTATTCCAACTCGCGCCACGGCATGTGCAGATCGTTGTCGCCCTGAAATTCGAGGTGCGTCAACGCGCCGTCAGTCTCTTCGACCAGCAAGTCCACGCGGCGCGTTTTGGTCGAAGGAAATTCGATATTGAGAAAGCGTTTGACGCCGCCTTTGAAAAACACGCGCCAGACCGGCGGCCCTCCGGCTTGAAGCAACTCCTTGAGCACCGCATCGGAATTGATGCGTGCAGCGCGAGCGCGTGGCTGTGTTTTCGTTTTGGTCATCGCCACTAATGCGCCGGATACTTCGCCAGCAAGCCTTTCGCAATAATCAAGCGCTGCAACTCATTCGTCCCGCCGCCCACGATCAACAGCGGCGCGTCGCGGTAATAGCGTTCGACATTCAAATCCTTCGCGTAGCCCGCGCCGCCGTGAATCCGCAACGCTTCGAGCGCCACTTCCTGCGCCGTCTCGGTGGCAAAGAGCTTCGCCATCCCCGCTTCCAGGTCGCAGCGTTCGCCGCGATCTTTCTTGCCGGCGGCGGAGTAGGTCAACAGCCGCGCCGCTTCGATCTTCGTGCCCATCTCGGCCAGCTTGATCTGGATGGTCTGATGCTCGCAGATCGGTTTGCCAAAGGTCTGACGTTGTTGCGCGTATTGAATCGCGTCTTCAAACGCCGCGCGCGCCAGCCCCACGCCACGCGCCGCCACGTTGATGCGCTCGCTTTCGAGGCCGGTCATCACGTGTTTGAAGCCCTCGTTCTCGCGTCCGCCGAGCAAATTACTTTCCGGCACAAAGAAGTTGTCAAAATACAATTCGCAAGTCTCAACGCCCTTGTAACCGAGCTTATCAATGTCGCGCACGACGTTGAAGCCCGGCCCCTTTTCCACGATGAATGCCGAGATGCCTTTATACGGCGGCTCAGCCTTCACATCCGTTTTTGCCGCCAGCACAAAGGTGTTGCCATAACGCCCGTTGGTGATCCACATCTTTGAACCGTTGAGGCGATAGCCGCCCGCGACGCGCGTCGCCACGGTGCGCAACCGCTGCACATCGGTGCCCGCATCGGCTTCCGACAGCGCCAAGCCGCCGCGCCGCTCACCGCTCGCCAGTCCCGGCAAGTACGCGCGTTTCTGCTCCTCTGTCCCAAACCGATTGATGATGTCGCAGATGACCGAGTGCGTGCCGATGGGGCCGACGATGCTCATCCAGCCGCGCGCCAGCTCTTCGATCACCAGCGCAAAGGTGGTGTAGCTGAGCGCCAGCCCGCCGTATTCTTCCGGCACGTTGCAACCAAAGAGGCCCAGCTCTTTCATTCCGGCGACAATCTCGTGCGGATATTCGTCGCGGTGTTCGAGTTGGCTGGCCACGGGCAAGACATGACGTTCGACGAATTGGCGGACGTTGGCGACGATGTGTTGCTGTAATTTGTCAGGCGCGAACATGGCGTGAGTCTATGCTGTGGCCGCGCGGCTTGTCTATTGCGCGGGGCGTAGGCTATGTTGCGCCCGTCGTTCACCAATCCAGGTTTCGTCATTCGCTGAAGAGGAATTCCTATGCGCAACATACAACGTTTCAGTTTGCTCGTCTTCGCCTTGCTCGCGCTCAGCGCCTGGCCTGTTCATCAACAACAATCATCTGCTGCCGACACCACGCCGGAAGCGCGCGGCTTGCACAACCTGACGCACAACGCTTACGGCATGCCGCTGCTCAACCTGAAGCTGATCGAACTCGCGTCGAAAGTCTGGGAGCCGGAATGGAAGGCCAAGCTCGATCCCAACGATCCCGCGTCGTTGCGCAAAGTCGCGTTTGAGCGCTACGGCCTGTCGGAGGCCGTCACCAGCGACAATCAAGGCGCGCCGCTGCAATTCGTGGCGACCAAGAGCGGGATGTGGGTGCAAACCTGCATGCTCTGTCACGGCGGGCGCGTGCCCATCACCGGCGAAAGCAAGATCGGCATGCCCAACACCGAACTCGACATGCAAACGCTCTATGAAGACATGACCAAAGCCACCGGCATGCGCGGGCCGTTTCAATTGTCGTTTGGGATGACGCGCGGGCGCACGAACGCTTTCATCTTCAGCCTGGAACTCGTGCGCCGCCGCAACGAAGATTTGTCGAACCGCAAGGAGCCGCTGCCGATGGGCGATTACGCCGATTTCGATTTGGACCCGCCCGCGTGGTGGTATCTGAAAAAGAAAACCGCGCTTTATTCCGACGGCGCGGCGACGGGCGATTTCACGCGCCCGCTCATGCAATTCACGATGGGCGAACCCAGCGGCGAAAAGATTCGCTCGTGGGAAAACGATTTCCGCGACATCCTGGCCTATCTGAAATCCATCGAGAAACCCAAATACCCGCTGCCCGTTGACGCGAAGCTGGCGCAGGCGGGCGAACAGGTGTTCACCAAAACCTGCGCGGGTTGCCACGGCACCTATGACACGGCTGGCAAATATCCCAACAAAGTCGTCCCGCTCGATGTCGTCGGCACCGACCCGTTGCGGCTGACCAAGCTGAGCAAGGAGTTTCGCCAGTACATGGACAAGACCTGGTTCGGCCAGGGCGGCGCGCAACACGTCGCCGAACCGAAAGGCTACGTCGCGCCGCCGCTGGATGGCGTGTGGGCGAGCGCGCCGTACTTTCACAACGGCTCGGTGCCGACGGTGTATGGCGTGCTGACCGCAGAGGCGCGCCCGAAATACTTCCGCCGCGTGGGCACGAGCAAGGATTACGACACGCAGAATCTGGGCTTGAAAGTCGAAGCGTTGAACACGCCCGCGCCAAAAGACGCGCCGGCTGAAGCGCGGCGACGCGTGATTGACACGACATTGCCGGGCCTGAGCAACGCGGGGCATCCGTTCGGCTTCAAGCTGAGCGAAAAGGAAAAGCGGCAGGTGATTGAATATCTGAAAACGCTATGAACTTTGCCGAAGCAACCCAACGCATCGCCCAATCCAATAAGATCGCCGGCTTCACCGGCGCGGGCATCTCGACCGAATCGGGCATCCCCGACTTCCGCAGCCCCGGCGGCGTGTGGTCAACGAACCGCATGATCTACTTCGACGAATTCTTGAGCGACCGCGAGGCGCGCAGCGAAGCCTGGCGGCAAAAGTTTCTGGTCTGGCCCGCCATGCGCGACGCCGCGCCCAACGCCGGGCATCTGGCCTTTGTCGAATTGGAACACCAAGGCAAGCTGACGGCGCTCATCACCCAAAACATTGACGGCTTGCATCAACGCGCGGGCAACAGCGAAGAAACCGTCATCGAATTGCACGGCACGATGACGGCGGCAGAATGTCTGACCTGTCACTTGCGCGTCTCGATGGACGACGCGCTGGCGCGTGTGGCGGCGGGCGATGCTGCACCCGATTGCGAAGTATGCGGCGGCCTGCTCAAACCGGCGACGATTTCTTTCGGCCAGCCGATGCCCGCGCTGCAAATGCAAATGGCCGCCATTGCGGCGCAAACCTGCGAGGTCTTTATCGCGGTCGGTTCCTCGCTGGTCGTTTATCCGGCGGCTTCGCTCCCCGAAATCGCCAAGGAAAACGGCGCGACGCTCATCATCATCAATCGCACCGAAACGCCGTTGGATGGGATGGCGGATTTGGTGGTGCGGGAAGAGATCGGCCAGGCTTTGCCAAAATTGATTGGACTCAAGGAACACTGATACGCATCAGCGGACAATCACCACGCGATGCACACCCGGCGTCAGTTTGAAGCGCGCCGCCTTGCCCGGCTGCGCGCTGCCCACCAGCTTGCCATCCACTGAAACGGCGATTTCACGGCCTTCGCTGGGCGGGACGCGCACGTCTAGGGGTTTGCTGGCTTCGCTGAAAAAGTTGAGCCGGCCTTCGACGCTGCGGTAATTGTAAAGCCGCGCGGGCGCGTCCAATTCGAGTTCGGCTTTGCCGTTGCGTTGAATGGATAGGCGGTCAGGGCCGATGGCGACATCATAAAGGTCAGCGCCCACGGACAGATTGCTCACGCGCGCGTCGGCGCTGACGGCTTCGTTGCCGATGGTCAGTCCGGCCCAAGGGTCTAGGCTGAGCAACTCTTCAATGCCCGGCAGCCACATCAGACCGCCGAACCAAGTCGTTGATTGCGGATTGACTGGCGAGATTACATTTGGATTTTCAGGCGCGGCGCTGTCAAAGCTGTCGCGCGTTCTGGCTTCGCGCCACCAAGCTTCGCGCACCAATTGCGTGCCCTGCCGCGCCAGTTCGTCAGCCTCGGCGTAATAGCCGTAGCGTTTCAAACCCACATAAACCAGATAATGCGTCAGCGCCGACACGCGCCCACCCCAGCGACTGGATTGCGAAAACGCGGCGTCGCCGCGCGCAAGTGTGGGCAACAGCGGTTCGCCGCCCAGCCGTTTGGGATCGCGCAAGGCTGCGACCAGTTGGGCGGCGCGTTCGCGCGAGGGGATGCCCGCCGCCAGCGCGTATAAACTCTCCGGCGTCACGTGGCGCGCGAAGTCGCCATTCCAGCGGCGGTTGAGATAGAGCCTGTCCGCTTCGCTCCACAAACGCGCGTCAAAGAGTTGTCTGATTCGCTGATACTCGGCTTCCCACTTGGCAATGTCTTCTTTCAAACCCAACTCGCGCGCCATCATGAAAAGCAATTCGGTATCGAGCGCATACAGCGCATTCAAGCCGACCGGCGTTAATTCCAGCGTGTGCGTCTTTTCGTTGAAGAACGGCTCGGCCAGCTTTGGCGCGGCCTTGTCATCGGCCTTGTCATCAGGTTGCCATTGCGGGCTGTCATCCCAGCCGGATTCCGCCGCCGCGTATTGCTGTTTGAGCAGCGCGGGCATCTGCCGCGCGCCACTTTCGCCAAGTTCCAACTCGGCGTCATAGCCCAATTCGAGCAAACCGTCGCCGTTGCCATCGCGCCATGCTTGTCCATCGCCGCGATCGGCGCGCCACCATTCGTGCCAGCGTTTCAAGCGCGGATAAACCGCCGTCAAAAAGGTCACGTCTTGCGTCGCCAGATAAATCTTCCATGCGCTCAACGTGCCGACTGGCGGCATCGAACGCCCGCTTAAAACAGTGGCTTCAGTATTGGGCTGGCCATTCACGGGCAAGCTGGCAGGCGACAGACGGCCATCGCTGCCTAGCCGTTCCAGCATCGTGCGCACGGTCGCTTGCGCTTGCGGTGGATCAATCAGCACCGCCGTCAGCGCGCGCCAGAACGCATCCCAGTGCAAGCTCACCTGTTTGGGTTGCGGCGCGGCGGCGCGCCAGGCCGAAGCGAATTCGCTGCGCAGTTCCGGCACAAAGAGGCGGTTCCAATTGACCGTGCGGCTCAGCGCCTCCAGCGCGTCGGCCAACCAGCCCTCGCTGCGCGGGCGCGCCGCGTCGTAGCGAATTTCGGCCTGCTCCAGCGTTTTCGTCACTGGCTCGCGCAACGCCTGCGTGGCCTCGCGTTCGAGCGCCGTGACGTCTTCGCCCAGCACGATGACGAAGCCGAGGGACTCGCGTTCATTCAATTCAAAGCTCAACGCGCCGAAGCGTTGCACGCCGAAAGCCGCGTTGCCATCCGCTTGCCCCGGCAGCGCGCGCCCCTCTTTGGTCAAGGTTTCGCGCAACGCGGCGGCATCGTTGTAACTCGCCGCGCCCTCGGCATTGCGCTCCGCACGCAAGAGCATGCGCAAGGGCTTGGCTTTCAGCTTGCCGACCGGTTCGCCCAACAACGTGCGCACGTCTTGCACGCGAAAGTTGAGCCGCCCGCTTTCGCTTAAAGAAATAAATGGCTGATAGGTTTCGAGCGCCACCCGCACACGCGCCAGCGATGAGAACCTGCCGACCACGGTGTGCGGGCCGGTGCGCGTCCATTGCAACGTGGCCAGCTTGCGCTCAAACGGTAATTCCCAATGCAAGCGACCATACGCGCCATCACTGGCTTGCGGCCCAAACAGCGCGATGCGTTCGAGCGGCGGCGCGTCCTCGACGCTTGCGCCCTGCCGGTACACTAGCAAGCGCACGCCAAAGAAGTTTTGCCATTGCGGACGCTGATCCTCTGGCTGCTGTTGCGCGACACCAAGCACGAGGTTGTTGGCATGCGCCGGATCGTAAGTGCCCACAACAATGCGTTCCTGCGCACACGTTGGCAGTGCGCCAACCAAGAGACAAAGGAAGCTGATTGTGAGCAGACATTTTTTCATCCGAGATAGATGCGCATCAGGCAACAAGAGCATGGAGTTCAGCCTTCAGGCTGCCAGTGGCGCGCAACGCGCGCCAGGCAAGCTAAAGCTTGAACTCCATGCTTTTGTTGCTTGATGACGTCATTCTCCAAAAATCAAAAGGCAAACGACGCGCGCCACTTCTCCGCGACAAACCAAAACCAAGAACGCGTGCGCGGGTGACGCTTGCCATTTGCCTTGCGAAGCTTTCGCAGTTCCGATCAGCAGTTCATTGCCGCAGCGGTTTGCCGCAGAAGTTGCAGAAGTTCGCCGCGCGTTGCAACACCGCCTGACAATGCGGGCAGTTTTTTTGGTCGCTTTGCGACGCGCTACCAGGGAAATTCGGCACCGGCATCACCTGCGTAGGCACCAGCGGCGGTTGCGCGGGTTGCGGGGGCGGCGCAGCCGGATTAAACGGTTGTGCCGGTGGCGGCGGTTGCATCGGTTGCGCGGGCGGACTGAACGGACGCGGCTGTGCCAGCGGCGGCGCGGCCGGTTGTCCGTATGATTGTGGTGGTTGATTGGCCCACGATTGTTGGTTGTAAGCTTGCGGCGGATAGGCTGGCTGTGACGCTTGCAACGCAGCCACGTTGCGCGCACCCGCCAGGCCGAAACAATCTTTGTAGGCCGCTGCTGCAATCAAAAACTGCAAGGGATAGGTCACCAGCATGCCTACGTAACAGGCCAACTGCCCCAACGAACCCAGAATCGCCACGACAAAAGCGAAGCACATGAACATCCACATGTTCGGGCGCGTCAACTCGAAACTGCGCTGCATCGCTTCGATCACGCCCAGCCGCTTTTCAACGATCAACGGGAAGGTGAAAAAGAACAACCCCGCCGCCAGAAAACCGGGCACGAGGCAAAACACCGCGCCAATGGCGACACTTAATCCGACGAGAAACAGTGCGCCCAACATACTCAGGAAGACATCGCCCGCCGAAAACAAATCGCGCACGCTGATCGCTTCGCCGCGCATCTGTTTGAAGGCCGCGCGATAGATGCCGCCCAGCATAAAGGCCGACAGGCACAACGTTATCAAACCGCCCAAACCGCCTAACACGGGCAACATGATCGGCACTGCGCCCAGCGCCTCGGGATCGCTCCCAGCCGCCGCGATGTTCATCCCGATGGCCAGGATGTAAACCGGCAGGATCGGCACCACCAATGCCACAACGAAGATCAGCATCATCGGCACCCACACTTGCCACCTGGCCGCAAACAATTGCCAGCCTTCGTTGATCCACTCGCCCCACTTCACTGTCGCCGCAGGTCTTTGTTCTATCATAAAGTTCGTCTCCGTATGTTGCGCCCGTTGCTTATTTGTAATTAGGCCTTCACACCGGCTTCGGCCAGATATTCGCGCATCACTTTGGCGTAATGCGGGAAGGCGATCTCAGGGTCGGGAATTTCGGGATGCCAGCGTTTCTCCCATTCAAAGCAGTAATAGCCGCGATAGCCGCCGCGCGCCAGCACCCGCACCGTCTCTTTGACGGGCACGTCGCCCGTGCCCGTCAACACGTATTGGCGGCCCGTTTCGCCCGCTTTGGGCGCGCGTGAATCTTTCAGATGCGTGTGGCGGATGTAGCTCTTTAACTGGCTGAACGTCGTCTCCGGCTTTTCGCCCTCAACACAGGTGTGATGCGCGTCCCACAGAAAAGCGACGTTCGGGTGGTTCGCGCCTTTGATGATTTCCAGCAACTGTGGCGCGGTGGTGAACTCACCGTGCGATTCGACGATGACAGTGACGCCGCTGCCTTTGGCGTGCTCGCCCAATTCGCGCAAGCCCGCGACGATGCGCGCGATGGTCACACCTTTCTCTTCGCCTTTGACCAAGGCATTCGGAAAGACGCGCACGTAGGGTGCTTTCAGCGCGTGCGCCAGATCAATGAAGCGCCTGGCCTCGTCCATCTGCTTGGCGCGCTTGGCCGCGTCCGGTTCGTGCATGTTGGCGGAAGCGCCCAGGTCGGAAATTTTCAGATCGAGCGCGGCCAGGTCTTTGAGCGTCGTCTGCAACTGTGCGCCGCTGAATTCCGGGCACTTCGGCAAATCCATCTGGTCGAGCACGCCGCGCAGTTCCAACGCGGCATAGCCCCATTGCGACGTGTTTTTCAGAATCGCCGGCCAGTCCCATTTCGGACAGCCCAGCGTGGAAACGGCGAGCGGCAGCTTTTTCGCTTTGCTCGCGGCCCGACTGCTGGCGCGCAACACGGCGGGTGCGGCGACGCTGGCACTCAAGGTTTGTAGGAAATTGCGGCGGGTCAGGTTATGCATCTTGTTCATCCTCAGTGAATTCAGTCAGCCCAAAACGCCCGCATACTAATGCCGATGCCGGAATGCCGCAAGCCGCTTAATCGGGCACAAAGCCGGGCAGCAAGGGCAACAGACTTTGCGCAAACGCCAGCCCCGCCTGCCGCGCCTGGGCTTGAGATTGCTGCGCTGACAGCGGCAAGATCACACGGATCAGCGCGCCATCCGTGCGCCCGCGCGTGACGGCGTCAACCAGGGTATACAGCCGCCCCCAATACTCGCTCGCCACCACGCGCCCGCGCCCGTGATACCAATATAGCGCCAGCATCTGCGCGCCATCCTTTTCGATCATGTATTCGTTGATGAGTTGCGGCGGCACGCCCAGCGGGTGCAACTGATGATCGCCCAGCGTCCAGCCCGCGCCCGGCAAACAGTTTTGCGGCGAATGATAGGTGCTGCGCGCGCGTTGCGTGGCGTAGTAGGCGATGAACAGAAACACCGTTGCGCCCTCGTCATTGACGTAAGTGCGCGACGTGTAATTCTCCGCGCCCAATTCACGCAACGCGCCCGGCGTCAGCGTCTGGGCTTCGACTTGTTTCCACGCGCCAAGCTGTTCGGGAAAGGTGGCGAGCGCGGCGTGTGGCGGCACGGCTTCGCTGGCGCGGGTGTTGGTCAGGTAGTGCGTGAAGGCAGCGGCACACAGCAGGAAGAGCAGCATGCCGAGATAACTGGAAGTGTGTTTCATCAGGCCGCTCGAACATCATCGCGCGCGGTAACTGTTGCCGGTGTAACAAACTGCTCTTTACCAGCGCGGATGGCTTTAAGCCCGCTCAGGCATTGCCTAACGTCATCAGCTAACGCCACTAACTCTTCCCTGATTTCAGGTGGAGGAGACCCAGCCAACCCCTTCGCGATGAGCCAATCCGCCGTTTCATAAGCACCAGCGTGAAAGGCCAATGAGGCCGCGCTTCTGTATAGGATGGATCGTGATGGCTCCGTCTCCGGCGTGGCGGCCAACAAGGCAGCGGCTTGTTGTTCCAGCGCCAACGCTTCCAGAAACAGCGGTCTGGCTTTTTCATTTTCGCCCTTTCGCTGGTGCCAAAAAGCCTGTTCCGCTAAATCCATTGCTTGTGGATGCAGATCATTCATAGTCATTATTTCCTCAGCGCCAGCAGCGCATACGGCTGGCCGAATTCGACAACGGTCACATAAACCGGAAATGAGTGCGCGGATAAGTTTGCTTTTTCGAGTTTTTGTTTCACCCGCGCGCTAACCCGGTTCCCAGCGGTTTCTTTCATAATGCCGGAGATTTCAAGACGGCTTGCGCGCTGGAATGGCTGCGCGGAATTTCCGTCTTTGAAACCCAGCCAATAGTCTATGCCCGAGCTTGTTACCGATCTTTCTACCGCATCATATTCCGTTCGCTGGATTGCCAGTAACAAAGCCAGCGCCTCCGCGCCATATTCGGTTGCGTCATCTTGGTTATAACTCCGCCGCACAGCTTCGGCGTCCAGTTGATCTTCCGCCCAGTTGATTGGGTAACTTGCACTCGCACCTGCCTCCACCACACTGAGCCGCACGCCATTCGAGTGGCCGCAAAACCAAAGTGCCCAGATGCAGGCCTCTTTGAGTTGCTTGGCCTTCCCTTCCGAAATCCGAACGCGTGCCTGGATTTCGTCGAGTTCCAAATATCCTTCAACCTTCTCCCCCATCAAAGGCCTTTCTGGGATTAAACAGCGGGGCGACCCGGCAATTGGAAAATCTCGCTTAGCTTGCACTGAAAGCCCGGCAGCAACTCACTCGTCAATTCTTTATCTTCAGACAGAATCCGCACGCTCTCCGGGCCGGTGTACACATAAACCTCCTTGCTCTCTGGCGCGACGAGCCAGACTTCACGCACACCGGCGGCAAAATACGCGCGCATCTTGCCCAACACGTCTTGCCAAAAATCGCTCGGGGAAACGACCTCTACGGCCAAGTCCGGCGCAATCTGCCAAAGCCCTTCTGGTTCGCCTGCTGCGGGAATGCGTTCGTCCGCGACAAAAGAAATATCCGGCAAGCGGTCGTTGCTGCCGATTTTGAAGGTTGTGTCGGGCGTGTAGATACCGCCACTGCCGGTTTGCTTGACGTAAATCCACATTTCTCCAAGCAATCTGGCGGTCACGCCGCCGTGTCGTGCGCCAGCCATTTCTTTGACCTCCGGTTTGCCGTTGACGATCTCGTATTCGCGTTCAGGATTGAGCACGAATTCCGGTGATTCTGGCTCTCGTGCGAGTTCTGTCTTTGGTGACATAGTTTCACTTCCTTTTGCTGTCGGGATTGACGGCGGCAATTGTAGTCTGCACGGGTTGCATCATCAATCTTTCAATTCAACCGCTTGGGTAGCCTTGGGCTTGTTGAAGAATCCTTTGTGCCTCATTGAAAATCCCGCGAACTGGCTCAGTCAAAGTGCCTTGTGCCTCAATGGCGGCCTTGTCTGCTTCAACTCCTTTGAGCAACTCCTCAATCAATCCGGCCTGCTTGGCTTCAAGCCGCTGTAGCAGCATTAACAAGACATACGAACATGCTCCGGCCTTGGCATCCGCGTCTGTGAATTCAGTGCTCATTGTTGTGTCCTTTTTTTCCATGAGAGTTCCAACTATCAGTTCAACAGCTTCGGCATCTCCAATTCAGCCAAGCTTGGCTCTTCCAACTTCGGCAACTCCTCATCCACGCTCCACACCTCGAACAACTCGCGCGGCACCTCCGTCACAAACCGCGAAGGCCGCTGGATCACGCTCTGCCGCCCGCGTTCACTTTCCATCAACGGATAACACACGTACAACTCATCGCGCGCCCGCGTCAGCGCGACGTAAAACAGCCGCCGCTCTTCTTCCTCGCCCTCCGCATCGCGCAGGCTGCGGGCCGAGGGGAAGCGGCCATCCGCCGCCCACAACACAAACACGACGCGCCATTCCAGGCCCTTGGCCTGATGTACCGAAGAGAGCGCCAGTTCTTCGTCTTCGTCGCCGCCCATCAGCACGTCAACGCCCGCGGTGCCGCCGGGCGGGGCAAAGCGTTCGCTGTTGATCAGCGCCAGTTCGCTCAAAAACGTCTCGGTCGTCTCGTAGCTGGCCGCGAAATTCGCCAGTTGTCGCAAATCTTCTTCGCGCGCCTCGGCGTTTTCATACACCGCTTGCAGATATTCCAGATAACCGCGCGCCAGCACCAATTCGATCTGTTTGGCCGGTTGGTTTACCACGTCGGGTTCGAGTAACGACTTGAGCAATTCGACGAACTCGCCCCAGCCGCTTTGCGCGCCCTTTGGCAACGCCCCGGCGAGTTCGCTCGTCCGCGCCAGCGCCAGCGGTTCGGCGACGTAGGCCAGCTTTTCCCAGACGCGCGCTGCCGTCGAGTTGCCGATTTTGGGGATGAGTTTGAGCACGCGCTTCCACGCCAGTTCGTCGCGCGGATTTACGAGCAGCCGCAAATAGGCCACGACATCCTTGACGTGCGCCTGCTCGAAAAAGCGCACGCCCGAGCGCACGTCATACGGGATGCCGCGCCGCGTCAATTCCAACTGCAATTCCAGCGAATGAAAGTGCGAGCGATAGAGCACCGCCATCTCATCCAGCGGCACGCCTTCGTCGCGCAATTCCAGAATGCGCGCCGCGACAAAAGCCGCCTGCTGTTCGGCATCGCGCGCCGCAACCAACGCGGGCGTGAAGCCACGGCTGGGCCGCACGGCCTGCAAGTTTTTCGGGAACTGCTTGCGGTTCTGCCCGACTGAGGCGTTCGCCAGCATCAATATCTCCGGCGACGAACGGTAGTTGGTTTCGAGCTTGAACACCTGCGCGTCGGGATAGCGGTCTTTGAACTCGAAGATGTTGGCGAAGTTGGCCCCGCGCCAGCCGAAGATGCTCTGCGCGTCATCGCCGACGACCATCAGGTTGCGATGTTTGGCGGCCAGCAAATCCACGATCTCGGCTTGCAGCTTGTTCGTGTCTTGGTATTCGTCTACGAGAACGTATTCGAACTGCTCTTGATAAATGGCCGCGATGTCTGGCTTCTCGACCAGCAGCCGCTTCCAATTGACCAGCAAATCGTCGTAATCCATCGCATTCCGTTCCAGCTTGCGGGCTTGATACAAGCGATCCACGCGGACGATTTGCGTGGTCAGCGGTTCGAATTGCGGATACTTGGCGGCGATGACTTGTTCCAGCGGCGTGTCGGTGTTGGTGGCGAAGCTGAACAGCCCGCTGAGCACTTCGCCTTTGGGAAAGCGGCGCGCGCGCGTGTCAATCGCGGCCTCTTCGATGCACGTCTCGACCATGTCCTTGGCGTCTTCGGCATCCAGAATCGAGAAATTGCTTTCGTAGCCCAGACTGGCCGCGTGCCTGCGCAAGATGCGATTGCCCAGCGAATGAAACGTGCCGCCCCAGACGCGCCGCGTCTCCGCGTGCAACAGCGTTTCGACGCGGCCCAACATCTCGCGCGCCGCGCGGTTGGTAAACGTCACGATCAGAATGCGCGCCGGGGCCACACCCGCTTCGATCAAGCGCGCCACGCGATAGGTGGCCGTGCGCGTCTTGCCCGACCCCGCGCCCGCGATGACCAAGAGCGGCCCCTTCCCCGCCATCACCACCGCGCGTTGCTCTGCGTTGAGCACGTCGCGGTAGTTGATGACCGAGGGCTTGGCCTGCTCGGATTTGATGATGAATTTGCGCATCGTGGAGTTAGCGCAGCTTTGGAGTGCGGCGGCTCGACGCCGCTTTGGTATTCCCTCGGCGAGTCGAGCAATCGAAGGAACGGACGGCCACGGCAACAGAGACTTCCATTGCGTCTGCTGCCGAAGGCATACCAAAGCGGCGTCGAGCCGCCGCACTCCAAAGGCTGCGCCGGATCAATCAGTGAGCTTCTTTCAGTTTGATAATCGCCGAATGTTTGATGTGCGCGAGGGCGCGTTCGTCCGCACCGAACAGCGCTAGATCAAGCACGACAATCTCGTGGCCGCGTTTCTCAAACGCTTGCTGCACGCGTCCGCGCAGGCTCAAGCGTTCGCCATCCCGCGCCAGCGCGTAATGCCGCACCGTGCTGGCCGTGTGAATCCAGGGGCCGAGCGCGACGTTGCGCAGCAGGATTTCGTTGGCCTGCGCGGGCCAGAAGGCCGGATGGAAAACCGCATCAGCCCCGCGATACAGCGGCAACGTCTCCTGCATATTTTCCAGAAAGAATTCGTCAGCCAAGTCCAGCGTGAATTCCAGCGAACCGAGTTCAGTGCCCGCGCGCACTACCGCAATCGTGGCCGCCCAGCGTTCGTCCGGTAAAGCTGACCAAGGATAGTCACGCGCATCCAGCGTCGGCAGTTCGTCCGGCAAGCTCGCCGTGCCGACCGCGCAGAGCTTGCCCGCCTCGTTAAACAATTCCAGTTGCAATTCAAGCGGTTCAACCTGCCTCACCATCGCGCGCACTGTCGCGGTTTCGCCGTCATAAATCGGATGGATGAATTTCGCCGCCAACGTGCCGCGTTCCAGCCATGCGCGCCCCAGCGCCTCGACCACGGGCCGCGTCAGGTAGGCGTAGTTGGCTACGCCCGGCACCAGCCCGCCCGCGAAGCCGTAGCGCGCCGCGCCCGCGTCGCTGTGAATGTTGTTGTCGTGGTGCGTCGCGTAGTTTTTGGCGACGACTGTGTAAGGAGGCAGTGTTTGATGCAGAGTGAGTTTGGTCATCGTGATTGAGAGTTTCGTTCAAGCTTCAGGCCCGTAAAACAGCGCCAACTGCCCGCCTGTATGCCAAAACAACACGGTGTCTTCCGCCGTCAACTTCCCTTGCCAGATCCAATCCAACAACCCGGCCATCGCTTTGGCCGAATAGACGGGATCGAGCAACAAGCCTTCCGTGCGCGCAGTCAATTCGAGCGCCGCGACCGATTCCGGCGAATCTACGCCATAGCCCGGCCCGACGTACTGATCCAACACTGTTGCTTCGTTGCTCAACGACACGCCCAGCATCTCGCCAACACCAGCAATGATCGCAGCCACTTCCGCCGCAATCGCCTCGGCGGGGTCGTCCGCACTGACGCCGATGACTTGCGCGTTCAGGCCGAAAAGCTGGCAACCGGCGACGAGGCCCGCCTGCGTCCCGCCCGATGAACTGGAATGAAAGATGTGCGTTACAGGCGCGTCGAGTTGCGCTTGCACCTCAGCCACCGCGCGCGCAAAGCCGAGCGCGCCCAGCGGAATCGAAGCGCCCAGCGGAATTTCAACAACGCGTTTGCCTGTCGCGCGAAACCCTTCCGCCAGCGCCGCCATCGTGCTGCGGCGTTCATCGCGGCTGGTGACGCGATAAGTTTCCGCACCGTAAAATTTGTCCGTCGCCAGGCTCGCTGGTTCCCAACCCGCGTGACCCGTTGCCGCCGCGTTCAACACCAGCACGCAACGCAAACCCAGCCGCGCGCACATGGCCGCCGTCACGCGCGCGTGATTCGACTTTTCGCCGCCAATGGTGATTGCCACGTCCGCGCCATCGGCTTGCGCCTGCGCCAGCACGTATTCCAGTTTGCGCACTTTGTTGCCGCCGAAGCCGGGGCCGGTGTAATCGTCGCGTTTGACGAAGAGGCGCGGCGCGGCGGCTCCCAGCGCCGCCCGCAAACGCGGCAACTCTTCCAGCGGCGTCGGGTAATGCCCATACGTCAAACGCGGGATGGCGTTGAGCCGCGCAATCGCCGCCGCAAAATCCGGTCGTTCCATCGCCTGCCTCCCTAAGCCGCCAGACTGCGCGTGACCCAGCCGTGATGCTGGCGCGCGTGATCGCCGTTGACGCCCAGAATGCCGCCGACCGTGCCGTCGGCCCAGGGCGCATCGGGCACGCGCTGTTGCAACTCGTCGTCGGTCAATTCGGCCAGCAGCGCCAGCGTTTCGGCGCGCACGCGTTGGCCCAGCGCGACGACTTCGCTGAAGCTCTTGCCACGGTGTTCGCTCACCCAGGTTTCGTTCAGCGCGTGGACGCGGGCCATGATTTCCGGCAATTCGGCCTTCGTGCCGTCGGCGTTGCGCATAAAGCCGATGGGCTGCGGGTCGCCCGCCAGGTGCCGCCGGATCAGGGCGTTGAAGACGGTCTCGATGCCGGACAAGTGCGCCAGATGATCCAGCGCGCTCCATTTGGTTTCGGGTTGATCGCGGCTGACGGTGATGCCGCGCGTCAGGTCTTCGTGTGAATATGCGGCCCAGGTTTCCAGCGTCCAGGCGCGGTCGCGGTGGAGTTTGAGTTCGAGTTCGGTGCGCGTCATATGTTGCTCCATTCTTGTTCGAGTTGGGTTGTTGAAAGGCGCGTCAAGCTATCACAGCCCGGCGCGCGGCAACAATTCATTCGTCAAGCTCTTTCTATCGAACTCCCGGCGCGCAAGTTGTACAATGCGCCCCGCAGTATTTAACCGGAGGTGATTGCAGTATGTCAGTTCAACGCAACGATTGGTCGCTCCAACGCAAAGGCATCATTGACCAGGATCGTCACAAAGAGCGCATCAAAGACGCCATCAAAAAGAATCTCGGCTCCATCGTCTCCAACGAATCCATCATCATGTCGCGCGGGCGCAAGACGGTTAAAGTGCCGATGCGCGCGCTGGATGAATACAAGTTCCGCTTCGATTACCGCAAGCGCAAACAGGTCGGCCAGGGCGAGGGCGACACCCAGGTCGGCGATGTGATCGGACGCGAAGACGGCGACGGCCAGGGCCAGGGGCCGGGCGAAGCGGGCGATCAGCCGGGGCAGGAATACTACGAAGCCGACGTCAACATTGACGAGATCGCCGCGCTGATTTTTGAAGACCTGCACCTGCCGTATCTGGAAGAGAAGGCCAAGCAGGCCGTACCGGCCAAGACGACCAAGTTCACCGAAATCCGCCGCACGGGCGTGCTGTCGAATCTGGACAAGCGCCGCACCATCCTCGAAAACATCCGCCGCAACGCGCGCGAAAAAGGCCAGGCCACCATCGGCGGCATCAAGAAAGAGGACATGCGCTTCAAGAGCTGGGAAGAGGAATTCAAATACGAATCGAACGCCGTCGTAATTGCGATGATGGACGTCTCAGGCTCGATGACCGAATTCAAAAAGTACATCGCGCGCAGCTTCTTTTTCTGGATGGTGCGCTTCCTGCACACCAAGTACGACGCGGTCAAGATCGTCTTCATCAGCCATCACACCGAGGCCAAAGAGGTCACCGAGGAACAGTTCTTCACCCAAGGCGAATCGGGCGGCACGGTGGTCAGTTCGGCTTATAAACTGGCGCTGGACATGATCGAAGAGCGCTATCCGCCGCGCGATTGGAACATCTATCCCTTTCACTTTTCGGACGGCGACAACTACTACTCCGACAATGATGACGCGGTGAAGCTGGCGGATAAGCTGATCGAGGTTTGCAATCTGTTCGGCTACGGCGAGATCGGCGAGGAGGGCCTGGGCACTTATCGCCGCAGTTCGGGCGCGCTGCTTTCGATATACAACGACCGGCTGCAAAACAAGGAGCGCTTTATCGGCGTGCGGATTGACGACAAGCAGGATGTGTATCCGGCATTGAAGGAGTTTTTTGGGAAGCGTGGGATTGAGGCGTGAGGCAAAGCCATTTTCTGGCAAGAAATTCTCTATCGTTGTTGCCGCAGTCAGGCGGCAGCATATTCCGTGTGTGGCCGCACTTCCGCCGGGTGAAACCCAAGCACGATCTGATCACGCGGAATGCCTGCCGCTCCCAATTCGCGCGCGATGCCGTGTTCCGTGCCATCGCGTTGAATCCAGACTTTTCCATCAATGATGTCCACGTGAATGAGTGCCCCGTGGATACGTTTTGCTTTATCCCAGCCCAGCGAAACAACCAGGTAACGGTCACGTTCGCCATCAAAGACCGTCGCGTTCTGAATCGCGCCATTGGCATAGCGAATTTCAACATAGCTTGACAGCACGGCGCGCACGATTTGCCGGTAAGTCTCTATTCTATCCATTTAACAATAACCTCCTGTTGTGGATCGAAGATGACGAGGCTGGCACTTTACCCACCAATGCACGACATCGTCCGCAATGGCTGCACAAACTCTGGATCGTTGATGTGATGGCGGTCTTCTTTTTTCTCGACCGTGGCGACGATGAAGTCGAGCAGTTCTTCGATGGGCGCGCCGCGCCGCAACAAAGCCTTGATGTTGTGTTCGACGGTCGAGAACAAACAGGTGCGAATCATGCCGTCGGCGGTCAGGCGGATGCGGCTGCAATGGCCGCAGAACGGTTGCGTGACCGGGTTGATGAAGCCGACTTCGCCCGGCGCGCCATCGGCAAAACGCCAGCGGCGGGCGGTTTCGCTGGGATTGCCGGAGGTCACGCGTTCGAGCGGATAAACGGCGTGTATGCGCTGGCGCACCTCTTCGCCCGGCACGATCATTTCGCGCCGCCAGACCTTGCCGTTGTCGAGCGGCATAAATTCGATGAAGCGCACGTGCACGCCTTTGTCGCGGGCAAACGCGGCGAAGTTGACCGCCTGGTCGTCGTTGATGCCGCGAATGACGACGCTGTTGACCTTGACCGGCGCGAGTCCGGCTTCGAGCGCGGCGTCAATGCCAGCCAGTACCGTTTTCAATTCATTGCGCCCGGTCAACAAGGCAAATCGCTCAGGATCAAGCGAATCCAGGCTGATGGTGATACGTTGCAAGCCCGCGTCTTTTAAGGCCTGAGCGCGACCACGCAGGAAATGCGCGTTGGTCGTCATGGCCAAATCTGCTAAGCCTTCAATGCGGGCCAGTCTTTCGATCAAACTTTCCAGGTCGCGCCGCACCATGGGTTCGCCGCCCGTCACGCGCAATTTGTTGACGCCCAAGCTCACGAAGACTTCGGCCAGTTGCAAAATCTCTTCGTAGCTTAGAATTTCCGGCTTGGGTTTCCATTCCATGGCCTCAGTGGGCATGCAATAGAAGCAGCGAAAATTGCAGCGGTCGGTGATCGAGAGGCGCAGATCGCGAATCGCGCGTCCATAACTGTCTTTTAAGCGAATCGGCAAAATCATAATGGTCTTCTTTCCAGGCGCGCATTCTAACAGCGGCCCGGCACACACCACAAAGCCGGAATTTTTTGGCTGACAAACGGCGCGCTTGTGCTATATTCCGCGCCATCAATTCTCCCACGACTTGTAATCACGCCCCGAACATTTGAAACCCTGCTCGACGAATCTCGATAAACGCTCCGCATCCTTAGTACACCTGGGGTGCATCAGGTTCGTCGCCATGTGACTACACGCTTCTTTTCATATCAACATCAACTTCGTCTGCCGTATCACGCCCCAACGTGCGGGCGCTAACCGTCTGTTTGCCTCGCAGAAAGGCAAGCGGATGGCCCAAGGGAGCTTTAGACTCATGCAAAAATCATCGCAACAACTTATGCAACGTGTAACCGTCCTAATGCTGGCGCTCTGCGCCGGACTGCTCTTTGCCAGCGGAAGCCTGGCGCAACAAGATAAAACGCTTGAGATTCAGGGCGCCATTCAAGTGCTGCCGTCCACGGCGGGCTTCATCGGCGAATGGACCGTCAGCGGCAAGAAACTCAACGTCACCGCCCAAACGCGCATCAACCAGGAGCGCGGCGCACCCGCCGTCGGCGCGATTGTCGAAGCCGAGGGCACGCAAGGTGTCAACGGCGTCATCAACGCCACCTTGATCGAAGTCAAATTCCGCTCCGGCGTCGGGCTGCCCACCGAATTCAGCGGCGCGATTGACACGCTGCCCAGCACGCCGGGCCGCATCGGCGATTGGAAAATCGCCGGCAAAACCGTGCACGTCACACAGACGACCAAACTTTTGCCCGTCAACGCCAATTTTGCGGTGGGCTCAGAAGTCGAAGTCGTCGGCGCACAGATGAATGACGGCTCTATCGGCGCGCTCGTCATCACACTCAAATCTTCCGGCGGGCCGAATACGCAGGCCAAATTCTCTGGCATCGTCGAAAAATTGCCGAGCACCACCGGGCGCATCGGCGATTGGACGATCAGCGGACGCCTGGTGCACGTCAGCGCCGCAACGCAACTCAAGCAAGACAAAGGCGAGGCCGGCGCCGGCTCGCTGGTGGATGTCGAAGGCGTCAGATTGGCTGACGGTTCGATCAACGCCACCAAGATCGAAGTCAAACTCAACCCCAACAATCTGCCCGCCGCCGTGCGCTTCGAGGGCACGATTGAAACGCTGCCCAACAGCACCGGCCAGATCGGCGCGTGGAAAGTCAGCGGGCGCATGGTCAACGTGGATAGCAAGACGAAAATCGTGCCCAACCTCGCGGCGGTCAAGGTCGGCGCGGTTGTCGAAGTCTTTGGCACGCGCCAGGGCGACGGCCCGGTCAACGCGCTCGCCATCGAGGTCGAAGACCCCAACGAATCCAATCCGAACTTCGTGCGCTTCCAGGGCCGCATCAAGACGCTGCCCGCCGCCGCCAATTTCATCGGCGATTGGAACGTAGACGACAAGCTCGTGACGGTCGTCGCGGCCACCAAACTCAACACCGAACGCGGCCCCATCGCGGTCGGCGCGTTCGTCGAAGTCGAAGGTTTGAAACAAACCGATGGCAAAATCGCGGCCACTCAGATCGAAGTCAAAGCGGGCGTGCCCACCGGCTTCGTCGAATTCAAAGGCGTGATCGAAGCGCTGCCGGGCACGGCCAACAAAGTCGGCGACTGGACGGTCAGCAAGCGCGTCATCCACGTCACCGACAAGACCGTGATTGACCAGGAACGCAAAGCTGTTGCCGTCGGCGTCTTCGTCGAGGTCAAAGGCAGCTTGCGCGCCGACGGTTCGATTGATGCCGTCGAAATCGAAACCAAGGCCGAACGCGGCACCGACGTGTTCGTCAGCTTCATCGGCACGATCAAGGAATTGCCCGCCGCCACCGCCACCACCACCAAGATCGGTGATTGGAAGGTTGATGCGCGCACCGTCCACGTCGCCGCCGCCACCAAGCTCGACGAGAGCAAGGCCAAAGCCGTCGTCGGCGCAACCGTGCACGTCAAAGGCACGCTGCGCGCCGATGGTTCGGTGGATGCGCAATCCATCGAAGTCCGCGCGGCCACCGGCGGCACAACCCCGCCCAGCTTCGTCGAGTTGATGGGCAAGGTCACGGCGCTGCCCAACAGCGCCCGGCTGGTGGGCGATTGGAAGGTTGACGACAAGGTCGTGCGCGTCAATGAACACACCGCCATCAACCGCGAAAAGGGCGCTGTGGCGGTCGGCGCGACGGTCAAGGTCAAAGGCGTGCAAACCGGCACGGGCCCGATTGAAGCCTTCTTTATCGAAGTCGTGACGCCCGCGACTGTCGCCAATTTCGCGGCCTTCTCGCAATTGGTTTCGGTCAGCGCCAGCAACTACACGCCGGATTCGACCAGCGATTCGATCGTGGCAATCTTCGGCAACGGGATGGCGCGCACCACCGCTACGGCGGCGACGCTGCCCTTGCCCATTGACTTGGGCGGCGTCAGCGTCAGCGTGGATGGCAAACCGGCGGGCCTGTTCTTTGTTTCGCCGAATCAACTCAACATCCTCGTGCCCGCCGGGCTGCAACCGGGCAAAGCGCAGATCGCCATCGAACTCAACGATGAGTTGGTCGCGCTCGGCGTGCTCACACTCAACGATGTCGCGCCCAGCCTCTTCACCGCCGACGCCAGCGGCAAGGGCATCCCGGCGGGCGTCGCGTTGCGCACCAGGAGCAATGGGCAACAGAGCTACGAATTGCTGGCGCGCTTCGAGAGTGGCAAGGCCGTGCCGGTGGTGATCGCGCGCCGCACTGGTGAGAGCGTCTTCCTGCTGCTCTTTGGCGGCGGCATTAGCACCGCGCCTGACAGCGACGGCAATACCGGCAACGGCGTAGCCGAGAACGTCACCGTCACCATCGGCGGCGTCAGCGTGCCGGTGTCGTATGCGGGCCGCGCGCCGGGTTTCGCGGGCTTGGATCAGCTCAACGTGCAACTCACGGCGGCTGTCCCGGCGGGCGCCAATCTGCCGCTGGTCGTCAAGGTTTATGACGGCAACGGGAATCTGCTGTCGGCGAACACCGTGACGATCTCAGTGCAGTAAACGCGGATTAGACCCCCTTGTACACACAACGGCGCCGCTTCTGGAAATCAGAAGCGGCGCCGTTTTCATATGCGGATTCGCCCAGCCTTACTTGCAAGGCTTGCGCGCGTAGCCATGACACTGATTTTAGCCCCTCAAAGCGGCGGCGCTATTGTCCACGCCCGCGCCGCACACTACACTGCGCGCCGGAGATCGGCGGATTGATCGCTTCGACTTTGCTGACGTTGTTTGTGCTGCCGGCGCTGAATTAATGGATTGAGCGGGCGAAACGGCGCACAGTGGCTATGTCACATTCCAAGCCTGAGCTGGAAACCTCCCATTGTTGCTGCAAGGAGTTGTTATGAGTGTTCGCACAATGACCTATTCCGAAGCTGCCGCCAGCCGCGCCGCATTGATCGAGCAATTGCCCGATGCGGTGACGTTGATCATGAGCGGCTTGAGTTGGGAAGACTATGAAGACGTGCTGGCCCAGATCCAGAACAACCTGCACGTGCGCCTGAGCTATGACGAAGGGAGGTTGCACATTATGACTGTCTCGGCTGAACACGAAGTTTATGCCCGATTTTTGGAGCAAATGCTCGCCGTTATCAAGCTGCGCTGGCGGCTCAACATTCGTTCGATTGGCTCGGCCACGATGAAAAAAGCCGCCGCGCGCAAGGGACTGGAACCCGACGCCTGTTTTTATGTGCAACGCGCGGCACTAATCGGCAAGCGCATGCAATTGGATTTTGACCAAGACCCCGCGCCTGACATCGCCGTCGAAGTTGACGTACATCACGAATCGCAAGTGAAATTCCCGATCTACGCCGCGCTGGACGTGCCGGAGTTGTGGCTTTACCACAGCGGCGTGCTGACGATTTATCACTTGCAGGCCGGGCAATACGTCGCGGCGGCGGCGAGCCGGGCGCTGCCGTTGCTGTCGGGCGCAATCTTGACGGAGTACCTGAATCGAATGGTCGAGGATGGCGAATATGAGGCGTTGGCGGCGTTTGAGGAATGGGCGCAAACGCAATGAAAAGCCGTTGTGACAACACCGAGACACCACAAAATCACGGGCTTCTGTCACAGTTGGTGGTGCTGCTAATTGCGTGGCTTACCTTACAGACCTGTGCTAGCGCGCAACCCGCAGCAGTCGCGCAAACCGTAAAGAGCCTGCGTGTGATCAAGGCGGATGCTTTTGACAACCCGCTTCCGGCTGCTGTTCGCCCCTTGCTGACGCAACTCAAACAGCAACTGCGTGAGTTGATTTCCGATACTCTCAATGTACCGCAAGCGCGCCGCCTTACCCCGTCACAAGTACGCGCAAACGTGCTGACGCAACTCGTAAGCGCGGGCGTTCGGGTGCCACCACCAGAACCTGCGGGCGGTGATAACAATTCTTTTGACACAAGTTACGTCTATGGCAACATTCACCAGATCACTGTCCAACGCCCTGCCGGACATCCTGATTTCATTGCCGTCACCACGACCATCGGCGTTTGCTGTGGACAAGACACGTCGCTCTACTTGTTCAAAAAGCTTGGCGCACACTGGCGGCTCGTCTTGGCACAAGAGACGAATAATTATAAGGAAGTGAGCGGCGCACAAGGGCGCTTCGAATATGCGCTCTCAGCGCCTGACGAGCGCGGCGATTTTTTTGTCGTGACGGCGAATGTCAATCCCTGGTGCACGTCGAACTGGCAGAGCTTGCGCTATTGTGTCATGCATATCGGCCGTATCGCGGATCAACCGCGCACACTCTTGAAGCGGGACGCAATTATCTATTTGGGCATTGATCCGCCCGTTTATCGGCTCAAGGTGGCGGGGCCGCGCTTCAGTCTGAAGTTTTATGGCGAGGCTGATCGCAAGGCTATCGAAAACGGCGCTACCACACGGCGGATGGTCTTGCGTTACGCCGTTGACGGCGACCGGGTGAAACGAGTATTTCGCGTCAGGAAAAAGTAAACATAACTTTCATGTCTCAAACTCTCGAAACCAAAATCCAAACCGAACTCCAAACCATCCTCAATAAAGACGGGGGCAAAGACGGCGTCATCACCGACGACGCCGAACTGCTCGTCTACGAATGTGACGCGATGACCACGCACAAGACGCGCCCGCTGGCCGTGGCCTTCCCGCGCACAACTGAAGACGTCGCGCGCGTGGTCAAGCTGCTGCACGAACACGAAATCCCCTTCGGCCCGCGCGGCGCTGGCACCGGCTTGAGTTCGGGCGCGGTGGCTGTGGGCTGCGAAGCCGGTACGCGCGCCGTCATCATCGAGATGGCGCGCATGAACAAAGTCCTCGCGGTGGATTACGCCAACCGCCGCGCTATCGTGCAGCCGGGGCTGATCAACGTCCGCCTGTCGCAAGCCATCGCGGCAAACAATTACCATTACGCGCCCGACCCGTCGTCGCAGACTTCCTGCACCATCGGCGGCAACGTAGCCGAAAACGCAGGCGGCCCTCATTGCCTGAAATACGGCGCAACCACCAATCACATTCTGGGTTTGGAAGTCGTGCTGCCCACGGGCGAAATCGTCAATCTGGGTGGAGCCGGAGCCGATTCAATGGGCTTTGACCTGCTGGGCGCTTTTGTCGGCAGCGAAGGCACGATGGGCATCGCCACCAAAGTCACAGTCCGACTGACTCGCACGCCGCAAATGGTCATCACCTTGCTGGCCGACTTTCTGGACATCAACGATGCCAGCCGAGCCGTGTCGGCCATCATCGCCGCCGGAATGTTGCCAGCCGCGCTTGAGATGATTGATAAAGTCGTTATCGCAGCCGTTGAAGATTCGATTTACGCGGCAGGTTATCCGCGTGACGCGGCGGCCTGTTTGATCGTCGAACTGGATGGTTTGCAAGCGGGTT
>JAYUCP010000349.1:0-27131 GCA_043740245.1 Acidobacteriota bacterium
CTAAATCAGAACACGCAACATTGGGACACTGTGTCAGTAGCCCGACCGTGAGGGAGGGCAGGCTTGTGGTCAAACCCAAGCGGTCTGACTGGACGGCGCGCCCACCCTCACGGTCGGGCTACTGACACGCCCTGCCGCGACTGTACCAATCTTGTGTGGTTCGATTTAGTCGTAAAGGCTATGGCTCCTGAGTTCGTCCACTGCTGCGGCAACAGCGGTGGACGGCGGCTGGCGAACAGTTTGGTGGAGCCACGTTTTCATAACCCAATCACGCAGATAATTTTTTAGGAGGCACCTGCACCAATGAGTTCAAAGCTATCTCTATCAACAAAGCTGGCGCGATTGCGCGGGCGTATGGGCGACCCCGAATGGCGGCGCTATGGCAAGCTGCTGCTGGCCGGAAAAATGATCGGCGTGGCCTTGCTGCTCGTCGCCGTGGGCTTATTGCCCGCGCTGTTGGGCGGGAAAGTTTTCGCCGCCGACGCCGAACTCAAGGGTAATGACATCGTCAATCCGCTGAACACGGTTTGGACGTTGGTCGCGGCCTTCCTGGTTTTCGGCATGCAGGTCGGCTTCACGATGTTGGAGGCTGGCTTTTGCCGCTCGCGCGAAACGGTCAACGTGTTGATGGAGTGCATCGTTGACACCTGTCTGTGCGGCCTGTTGTTCTTTGCTTTCGGCTTCGCGTTTATGTTCAGCCACGGCAACGGCTTCATCGGCTATCACTGGTTCTTCCTGAAGGACGTGCCCGCCACCTATGAAGCTTCGGGCGTGGCGTTCCTGGCCTTCTGGCTCTTCCAATTCGCGTTTGCCGATACCTGTTCGACGATCACGTCGGGCGCGATGATTGGACGCACGGGCTTCGTCGGCGATTTGCTTTATAGCTTTGCAGTCTCCGGTTTCATCTATCCGATCATCGGCCATTGGGCCTGGGGGCCGGATGGCTTCCTGGCGACGATGGGCAGCGCGGGGAATTTCCTGCCGTCGTTGGGTACGAACTTTCATGACTTTGCCGGCTCGACGGTCGTGCACACGATTGGCGGCTTCATCGCGCTGGCCGGGGCCATCGTGCTTGGCCCGCGGCTGGGCCGCAAATTCAAACGCGACGGCGGCGGCCCGATGCAGCCGCACGATCTGACGATTGCCGCGAGCGGCGGATTGCTGCTGTGGTTCGGCTGGTACGGCTTCAATCCGGGCAGCACGCTTTCGGCGATGGATTTTGAAGGCATTGGCCGCGTGGCCGCCAACACGACCCTGGCGGCTTGTGCGGCGGGTTTGACGGCGATGGCGTATGCCTACGTCGGCAGCAAGAAGTGGGACGTGAGCTACACCGTGAACGGCTTCCTGGCCGGCCTGGTCGCCATCACGTGTCCTTGTTACTGGGTCAGTCCGGTAGGCGCCGTGCTGCTGGGCGGCATCGCGGGTGTGTTCGTCGTGCTGGGCGCCGAATTGCTGGAATGGCTGCGCATTGACGATCCGATCGGCGCGGTGCCCGTGCACGGCTTCTGCGGCATCTGGGGCACGCTCTCGCTCGGCCTCTTTGCTTGCGGCAGATATGGCGCAACGGGGCCCATCGCGGCGGACAATTCCGCGCCGCTCGCGGGGCTGTTTTATGGCGGCGGCCTGACCATCTTGAAGGCGCAACTCATCGGCAGCTTCATCATCACGACGGCGACCTTCCTGGTTTCGCTGGCGGTGATGTATGCGGTCAACGCGGCGGGCTTGCTGCGCGTCTCGGCTGAAGGCGAAGCCTACGGCTTGGATTTACACGAGCACGGCATTTCGGCGTATCCGGAATATGTCATCTCTTCGGTCGCGCGTCCGGTCGGGCTGGGCGGTGAAGGGGCGAGTTTCCGCGCTGAACCAGTTGTAGGCATGAGCATGAGCGAATCGAAGCTCTGAAGATAAAATAACAAGGGCTTCTTCGCTTTGTTCGATGGTGCGGCAACACCAACCCGAAGAAGCCCTCACTTTGAAATCGCACTGGTAACTTTAGGAGGCACCTGCACGATTACGCCGGTGAGTGTAAAACTCGGCCCGCGTGTAGGCAAGCGCGCTACGCTTGCAAGTGGCGGCCTCGACCGGTTCCGCGCATTGCTAAAAATAACCTGGTAGGAGAAAGACATTATGACACTGAAAAAATACCATCTCGCATTCGGCCTCGGCTTGCTCGCGGCCCTCGTCAGCGCCGGCAGCAATTCTGTCTCTGCGCAATCCACCATCTTCAACATTCCCACCACGGACGTGGTGGCGAAGAAGAAGGTCTATTTCGAGTTCGATTACATTGGTCACGAGGAGCATCTGGACAAAGGCGGTTTTCATTCTTTCGTCCCGCGTGTGGTCGTGGGCGTAGGCAAAGGCGTCGAAGTCGGCCTGAATGTCGCGGCGACGCATTCGGCTGTGCCCACGACGGTTTACGCGCAGCCCAACATCAAGTGGCAATTTTATGCGAATGAAGACAAAGGCGTGGCTACGTCGGTCGGCGCGATTGCCTATACGCCGCTCAAGGATCGCAAAGCCAACGACAGCTTCGGGCTTTTCTACGGCAACATCAGCAAGAAGTTCAAAGGCGATTACGGTACGCGCTTCACGGTCGGTGGCTATGGTTTGGCTGGCTATGATTTTGCCGGCCTGGATAAGGGCGGCGCGATGGTGGGTGTTGAGCAACCGCTGGGTAAGAAGGCCAGTTTCGTGGCCGACTGGTTCAGCGGCAAGAATGGTTTCGGCTATGTCACGCCAGGGCTTTCGTTCACTTTGCCGAAAAGCAGCCTGTTCAATGTCGGCTACAGCATTGGCAATTACGGTAAGAAGAATAACGGCCTGTTTCTTTATTACGGCATTACGTTTTAACGAATTACTTCCGTAGCTGGTGCTTAGTTGATGGACTCCTTGATGCGGCGAGCCGGTTGGCTCGCCGTGTTTTTTTGCTGGGCGCTGTTATTGACCACTGCTTGCCGCTGCTTTGGCCAGGAGACCGGTTTCAAGCAGCACCTGCTCCAGTTTCGCGCGATTGCCTGGCGTCATCGGCACCATCGGCAAGCGATAGACTTCTTCGATCATTCCCGCCATGGCCAGCGCCGCTTTGACCGGTATCGGATTGCTCTCGATAAACAGCGTTTTGAAGAGCGGCGTGAGTTTGTTGTAAAGCTTGCGCGCCGCGACGTAATCGCCCGCCAAACAAAGGTGCGCCAGTTCGCTGGTGAGTTTCGGCGCGATATTCGACGCAACCGAAACGACGCCGATGCCGCCCAGCGCCGCCACCGGCAACACAACGCTGTCATCGCCCGCGAAGAGTTTGAAATCCAGCCCCGCCGTCAACGCCGCAATCTCGCCGATTTGCGAAATGTTGCCGGAGGCTTCTTTGACGCTGTGAATGCGCGGCAATTCGGCCAGGCGCGCGGTCGTCGCCGGTTCCATATTCACACTCGTGCGGCCCGGCACGTTGTACAGCATGATCGGCAACGCCGTCGCGTCGTGAATCGCGCGGAAGTGCTGGTACAAGCCCTCTTGCGTAGGCTTGTTGTAATACGGCGTCACCGAGAGGATCGCGTCGGCACCGAGCTTTTGGTAACGCTGCGTCTTCTCGATGCTCTCGCGCGTGTTGTAACCGCCCGCGCCGCCCAGCACAGGCACGCGGCCGGCGGCGGCTTCGATGGTGATTTGAACGACGCGCGTCTGCTCTTCGTCAGACAGCGTGACGCTTTCGCCGGTCGTGCCGCAGGCGATCAGGAAGTCAACGCCGTTCGTGATTTGGAATTCGACGAAACGGCGCAGTGCGGCCTCGTCAATAGATTGGTCTTGTTTGAAGGGCGTGACGAGGGCGGTGCCACAGCCTTTGATTTGCCCTATGCGTTGATTGATTGTTGCCATGATGTTCCTTTGCGAATCTCAAATTTGAGATTGGAGATAAACGCTATTCAGCAAATAACAATTCGGGAAATTCGTAAAAGCCTGTCTTGCCCAGCAGCAATTCCGCCGCCAGCACGGCCCCGGCGGCAAAGCCTGCACGTGAGCGGGCGACGTGCGAGAGCGTGACAGTATCCGCTTCGCTATCGAAACCGACTTCGTGCGTGCCAGGAATGTGTCCGGCGCGAATGACCGAAAAATCGGGCGTGCGGTCGCCGTAGGCCGCACGCACTTGCTCCGCGATGACGAGCGCCGTGCCCGAGGGCGCGTCCTGTTTGAATTTGTGATGCGCCTCGAGCAAGTACGTGTCGAATTCACCGTAACGCGCAAACAGCGCCGCCGCCTCACGCACGGCTTTGAAAAACAAATTCATGCCGATGGAAAAGTTCGCGCCCCAAACCAACGCCGCATCGTGCAGGGCGACGAGTTGCTTGACCTCGTCCATCTGCGCATACCAGCCCGTCGTGCCGACGACCGTGGGAACGCGCAACGCTACCAGCCGGCGGATGTTGGCGAGCGCCGTCTCAGGCGTCGAAAATTCAAGCGCCGCGTCTATGCCGCGCAAACTCTCTGCCGTCAATCCCGCGCCGTCAATGTTGTTGTCTATGTCGAAACGCGCGGCGACCGCGTGCCCGCGCGCCAGCGCACTGCCTTCGACCATCTTGCCCATCTTGCCGTAACCGACCAGTGCGATGTTCATTTCAGCTTCAACTCGTATTCGTTATTCGTGCGCCAGCCGCCGCGCAACGGAAAATCGTGTTGGGTCGTGCCCGTCAGCACGAAGCCCGCTTTTTCCAAGACGCGCCCCGATGCGGTGTTTTCCGGGAAAGTCTCGGCACACAGCTTCGCCGCGCCCAACCTGCGCGCATATTCGGCAACCAGCCGCACGGCCTCTGAAGCGTAGCCTTGACCCGCATGCACACGCCCGACCCAATACCCCAGCACAAACGTGTCACCCGGCTGTTGAATCATCCCGAGCGTGCCCACAAATTCATCATCCGCCGCCTTGAGGATCGCGAACATCCGCTCGCCCCGGCCCAGCCGCAGCGTCAGCCATTCACGCGCGTCCGCTTCGGTGCAAGGGTCGGGAATCGTCGCCGTCATCTGAATGCTGGCCGAATCATCACCCAGCAAGCGCGCATAATGCACCGCGTCATCCACCGTCAGCGGGCGCAAGATGAGCTTGTCGGAGCGCAGTGTTTCGGTTTGTGTTAGCTCAGCCATTTCACTCTAACCCGCCGCCTGCGCCGCCGCCGGAGCTTCAAACGTCGCCGCGTCCAACGCGCTGAAAAACTCTTTGTGCAGCGTCTTGACCGCCTTTTCGACTTCGTTGTCGGCGACGATGAAGCTGACGTTGATGGCCGACGCGCCGTGCGAAATCATCGAGACGTTGACCTCCGCAATGCTCGCAAAAATCCGCGCGGCCACGCCCGGCGTGTATTTCAACTGTTCGCCGACCACACAAATCAACGCCTGGTCGCGTTCGACTTCGACTTCGCCAAATTCTTTAAAGTCGGCGATCACGGCCTCCAGATGGCGCGTATCGTCGAGCGTCATCGAAACGCTCACCTCCGACGTCGCCACCATATCCACCGGTGTCTCGTGTTTGTCAAAGATCGCAAACAGCCGCGCCAAAAAACCGTGCGCCATCAGCATGCGATCCGAAGTCACGTTGACCACCGTGATCCCGCGTTTGAACGCAATCGCCTTGACCAGCGCGTTGGCCGCCGCAGCCTTACGCACGATGGCCGTGCCCGCAACTTCGGGGCGGCGCGAATTGCAGACGTAAACCGGGATGTCCCGGGCCATCGCGGGCAACAGCGTCGAGGGGTGCAACACCTTGGCGCCGAAGTAGGCCAACTCCGCAGCTTCGGCAAACGAGATGGTTTTGACTTTGGCGGCTTCGGGGACGATGCGCGGGTCGGTCGTCATGATGCCGTCCACGTCCGTCCAGATTTGAATTTCTTCGGCATTGAGCGCCGCGCCGATGATCGAAGCCGAATAATCAGACCCGCCGCGCCCGATGGTCGTCGTGACGCCCGCCGCAGTCGAACCGATGAAGCCTTGCGTCACGGGCACGCCGCCCTCGGCCAGCACTGGCACGAAGCCGCTTTTCAAACGCGGATTGGCCACCTCGAATTGCACGGCGGCGCGCGTGAAATCGTCGTTGGTGCGCAGCAACGGGCGCACATCCACGCGCTCGCCCTTGACGCCCGCCGCGCGCAAGGCCGCCGCCACGATATGCGACGAGAGCAATTCGCCATTGGCCGACACGGCGTCAGACAAGCGCGGCGTGATCGCGCCAGCTTGTTGGATTTCAGCGAGCGCTGCCTTGACTTCGTCGAATTGCGCGGCGAGCGCGACGCGCAAGGCTTCGCGTTCATCTGGCAACGCCAATTCAGCGGCGGTCTTGAAATGATGCGCGGCCAACGGTTCCACGCGCGCATACGCGGCGGTCAAATCGCCGCCAGCCGCCAGCCGCGCGGCTTCAAGCAAGCCATTCGTCGTCTTGCCCATCGCCGACACGACGACGATGGGCTGGCGTGCCAAGCGCGGTTTGACGATGGAAACGAGGCGGCGTATGGCGGTCGCGTCTTCGACCGATGTGCCGCCGAACTTCATCACGATCATAAAAGCTGTCAGACCTCAACTGGATCAACCACGGGGAACACGGGGGACACTGGGAAGAAGCAACGCTTGTTGTCTGACTGGCCCCGTGTGCGCCGTGTCCCCCGTGGTTGCAAAATGAAAGAGGGTTAGCTCGCGCGCAGGCGCTGGCTAACCCTCTGTCTTTGCCTGCACTGTTAAAACAGCGCGGGCCGAAACCGTTGGATTACCGAGAGCGCGCCAGCGCGGTGCCGCTGACAGTCTCAGGGATTTAGCCCTGACAACCAGCCGGTGCGGGCGGCGAAGCTGCCACACCTGCTTCGGCGGCTTGCCCCTTTCGCCCATCGTCCCCGAACCTTCGCGTTCTCGGATGAGTTACTCTTGAAAGCCGCGCCTCTACTCGATTGCAAAGCAAAAGATCAGTGCGTAAAAGAGGGCGCATTCTGCCGGATGTTTTCCGAAGGTGTCAACCAAGCGATGACAAAGGAATGTCGGCAAGGGAAGCAGCGGTACTCAACGCGGCCCGCTCAGCAAATCCTGAAGCGTATAAGCCCGCCCGTTTTTGACCGTCACCGCGACCTTCAGCGTATCGGCAATCTGTTGCAACGGGTCGCCCGCGACGATCACCAGATCGGCCAGCTTGCCGCGTTCCAGACTGCCCAGTTCGTTGCCCACGCCGACCGCTTCAGCCGACCAGAGCGTGGCCGCGCGCAAGGCTTCGGCGGGCGTGAATCCGGCGCGCACCAGCATCTGCAATTCCAATTGCAACGAGAAACCATACGGCACGATGGGGCCGTCGGTGCCCGGCGTGACGCGCCCGCCCGCTTTGAGCACGGCCAGCGCAGTCTTGCCCTGCGCGGCAACCGCATCGCGCAAGGCCGGCGCGCGTCCGGCACTGGCGCGGGCGCGCAACGCTTGCACCGCCGCTGCGTCGTTGAGCGCCGCGAATTGCGGGTTGCCCATCAACGCCGGTTGTTCGGCCAATTGAAACGACAGCCCCGACAAGATCAGTGTCGGCGTGTAATTCATCCCCGACCGCGCCAGGATTTGCACCACGTCGTCATAGCTGCGGCTGAGCGCGCTCGTCTTCGGTGAATAGCCGCGCCGGCTGGTCGCGCCGTTGTGTTCGACCGCGTCCATGCCATAACCGGCGGCAGGCCAGATTTCGTGCGAAGAGGTCGGCACGCCCATGCGATGCGCAACCGCCGCGACCTTGCGCTGCCACAGGTCGGGCAGCCGCACGTAGGTTTTGATGAAGTCGTATTCCAGCACGCGCGCGCGTTCGAGCGCTAGATCGAGATGCGCCTCGCTGCCCACGCTTTCGGCAATGGCGTAGTAAACACGATTGCCGTCAAGCAGACGCCCGCTGAAAAAATTGCGCGGCCCCGGTCGTTGTCCGGCGGCCCAGGCCTCGCGCCGTTCCGCGCCGTCGTAAGGATCGGTGCCCGGTTCGCGCACCGACGTGATGCCAAAGGCCAGCCAGGTACGTCCCAGCTTCTCGCCGCCGGTGATGGCCTGATGGCCGTGCATTTCAAACAGGCCGGGGATGACCGTCTTGTCGCTCGCGTCAATCACGTTGCCCGTATGCAGCGATTGATTGTGCGCGACGATCTCTTTGATGCGCTGGCCCTCTATCACCACGTCAACGTCGCGTTGATAGGCCGCTGACTTGCCGTCGAACAAGCGCCCGGCGTGCACGACCAGCGTGCCGGTGACTTTTTCGGGCTGCCACGTCAGTTGTGTGTTGAAGTCTTCGACGCGCCCGGTGGCAAGCGTGACCTTCTTCAACCGATCCAGCGATTGATACAGGATGCTCTGCGAATCGCCCGTCCAACTGGGCGAATCGGCCAGGTCACTGCTCACGCGGCGCGGCGAGCCGGTCAGTTCAAAGCGTTCGTTGAGGGCGGCGACCGACAGCCTGCCGTCTTCGACAAAGGCTAGCGCGCGGCCATCGGGCGACAACGTCGCGTATGACAATGTGCGGTCGGGCAGCGGCACGAGACGGCGCGGCGTGCCGCCATCAAGCGGAATAATCTGCACCTCGTAAAAGCCTTCGCGGAAGCGCGTCGAATGCGGTTGCAAGACCGGCACGGCGATGGCTTCGCTGTCCGGCGTCCACGAAATCTGCGTCGCTTGAATCGTGCGGTTGAGCAGCGCGCGTGTCTGGCCCGTCGCCAGTTCGCACAACTGTAAGCGCGCGGCCAGCGCCTCGCTGCTAAAGAAAGCCAGCCGCTTGCCATCGGGCGACAACGCGGGTTGCGTCGCGCCGCTGGGCGTTTTGACCAGCAGCTTTTCCGCGCCCGTGTTCAGGTCGCGCTGCCAAACATCCATCTGGCCTTGTTGATCCGACACGTAAATCAATTGCGCGCCATCAAGCGACCACTTGGGCTGCGTTTGCACAAAGACATCGTTGGTCAAGCGTTTGGCGGGCTTGCCCACTTCTTGCAGCCACAAATCGCCGAGTGCGGTGAAGGCTACGCGCTGGCCGTCGGGTGAGACGGCAGGCGCGACGATGCCGCGCACCGGACGCGGCGCGGTCGAATCGAAATCGCGTTTCTTGCGCGCATATGCCGGGCGGTTGAGTTTGAGCGTCGCTTCAAACGCGATGGTCGCGCGTTGCTCACTGCCAAGCTTCGCGCGTTTGATCTGCCCATCGGCGGTGTAAAGAAATTCAGAAGCCGAAAGCCAGGCAGCGCGAAACGGAAACACATCTTCGCCCGCCGCGCTCAACAGACGCGGCTGTTCGCCGGGCGCAACGGCTTGCAGCCACAACTCAGGCGCGCTGCCGCGTTCGCCAGTGTGATAAACGATCTGCTTGCCATCGGGCGACCACGCGGGCGCGGCGGCCGCCGCATTGGTTTTGCTCAGCAACACCTCGCGCCGTTTCTCTGCATTGGCAACGTCCTGAATCAGCCAAACACCGCGCCCCGCACCGCGTTCCGACGCGAAGGCGATGCGCTGGCCGTCGGGCGACCAGGCCGGGTTGTAATCATTGGCCGCATCGCGCGTGAGCTGTGCCAGCCGGCGGCTCGCCAGTTCGATCAGCCACACGTCGTAATTGCCGCCGCGATCCGACGCGAACGCGAGCCGCTGGCCATCGGGCGACCAGTGCGGTTCGCGGTCGTCAAAGGTGCCGGTCGTGAGTTGCGTCAGGCCCGCCCCATTCGCCGCCACCATCCACAGATGCCAGTTACCGTCGCGGTACGATTGAAAGGCGAGCTGCTTGCCGTCGGGCGACCACGCGGGTTGGCGCGCATCGCCGAGTTCGTCGGTGATGGCCGTCGCCTTGCCGCCCGTGACTGGCAAACGCCAGAGCGTGCCTTGCAGATCGAAGACGAGCGTCTTGCTGTCGGGCGCGGCGGCGACGGCGATGTTGGTGCCTTGCGTCAGCTTGATTTCCAGACGCTTGGTTGATTGTGCGAAAGCAGCAGCCAGTCCCAGCGCCACTGCGCTGGCAACGAACAATGCGCTGCGCTTGTGGTTGCGAAGCGAAAGCTTCATGCAATCTCCTTGCTAGGGTGAACATGGGTTGAGATAGCCGAAACAACAAAAGTCCCGCCCGGCGGGACTTTCCCGGTTGAATCGCGGAAGGGAAAGGGCAGCCTGTTTGAAGCTGCCCTCACGCAGGCTGGCGGGCGCTGGCGGCGGCTTTTTCCTGTAGCCAGAGGTTGACCAATGTTTCTGTGGTGAGGCCCTGCTGCTGCGCGATCTTTCTGACCTCGCGCAGCACGTGGTCGGCTACGCGCACCTCCTTGACGCTGCGTTTCAGGTCAACTTCGAAATGTACTTCTTGCATGTGCTCTTCGTAATCAGCGCCGCTGTGAGTGTCCCAAAACTCTCCGGCTTCTTCCGGGCTTTTGAACTCCTCCGGCAAAGGGTCGCGCGTCTTCTTACTTTTTGCCATAACGTCTCCGTTCTTTTGTGTTCATATCACGGGCTGAGATTGGCATCGCCAGCCCGCCGCTTTTGTAGATGAAGAATATCGTCAAATACCGCCCCGCGTCAGTTCGTCCCAGCGCCCAGTATACATTCTCTTCGGCCACATGACCTTTGGAAACAAAGTCGAAGCGCGGCCTATTGCGAAACACCTCTTCGACTTCATCCACTGAAACCTGATGCTTCTGTGCCAGCTTCTCGACAAACTGATCTTTCCACAAACATTCGATGATCTTCATTGGCAATCACGCTCCTTCATTCCGACAAGCCGCTGCGCCGCAACCAGATCAGCCAGACGCGGATGACGGTTGCATCCCGGAATCTTGCAGTTCATCCAGCAACGCCCGCGCCTCCTGCAAATCCGCCGTGGCAAAATCTTCGGTGAACCAGCCGTAAATCTCTGCCAGCATCTGTCGCGCTGCTTCGCGCTTGCCTTGCTGCTGCCACAAGCGCGCGGCTCGTGGTGGCGCGTAGTTCCCACGCGCAGCGGCCTGCCAGCCGCAACAATTCGCCCAGCCTTGCGAGTAACCCGCGACTCACCAGCAGCACGCCTGCGGTAATGATCAAGGTTGATCAAACATTCTTTACAATTCCCGTATATGCTCATACCGTACAACCCAAATGAAAGCGACGATTGAAAACTGCGAAGGCTTCAATTGGGACGAAGGCAATGCCAATAAAAACTGGCCTCTGCACGAAGTAACCGACGGCGAATGTGAAGATGTCTTTTTTAATTTGCCACTGCTCATTGCTTCCGATAAAAAGCACTCTGAAAACGAAAGCAGATTTTTTGCGTTAGGGCGAACCGATGCCGACCGCTGGCTGTTTATTGCTTTTACCATGCGTAACAAGTTGATCCGGGTAATCTCTGCCCGTGAGATGACAAAACATGAAGAGAGAATTTATGCCGAAAAAATTAAAAGAGATACCAGCGCTGACTAACGAAACCGCCGAGCGTGAATTTTGGGCGGCCAATGATTCGACCGATTTCATTGACTGGCAAACGGCTGAATCGGTGGTCTTGCCGAAACTAAAGCCGACCACGCGCACCATCTCGCTCAGAATTCCCGTCTCAATGCTGGCTAAAATCCGCCTCGTTGCCAATAAACGCGATGTTCCATATCAATCACTGATCAAATCATTTTTGCAGGAGCGGATTGACGAAGAACTAAAACTATCCAAAGCCTGATTCGTCCTCTTCAATTCATTCAGGCGTTTCAGCATTGCCTTAAATCAAGGCTCGACGCTGATGCTGAGAATCAATGATCAAGTTCCGCCAGCAATGCCTTCGCATCCTGCAAATCCGCCGTGGCAAAGCCTTCGGTGAACCAGCCGTAAATTTCTGCCAGCATCTGCTGCGCTTCTTCACGCTTGCCCTGCTGCTGCCACAAGCGCGCGAGGCTCGTGGCGGCGCGCAGTTCCCACGCTTTCGCGCTCTGCCGCCGGGCGATCTCGAGGGCCTGGTGATAACAGCCTTCCGCTTCCGCCTGCGCCCCGCTTGCCTGTGAATTGCTGGCGGCGGCCTGCAGCAGCAACTCGCCTTTGATGCGCCAGAGTTCTGCTTCCCAGAAACGCTCCCCGGTGCGTTCGACCAGTGCCAACGCTTCCGCGATTGTCTCCAGTCCCTCCGCCGCGCGGCCTGCCCGCCCGAACACTTCGCCCAGACTTGCGAGTAACCAAGTCAGCGGCAGCATCACGCCTCTGGCACGCAGGGATGCAATCGCCTGTTGCGCCCGCTCAATCGCTTCTTCGGTCGGTTCTTGATACGCCAGATTCAGGGCATTCCAGGCCGTGGCCCAGTTGAATAAGTCTCCCAGGGCGTACTCCTCGGCGAGTGCAAACACTTTCTCAAACTGCCTCTGGCTGGCCTGCCAATCCCGCAGCAAGGCAAGGACCGTCCCTGTCCCCAGATGAGCGCCACCCAGACTGAAGGGATGCGCTGTTTGCTCGGCCAGCGTGATTGATTCCTGCGCCAGCGCCAAAGCTCGATCCGCATCGCCCAGCGTCCACAGACAGTAGCTATGCATCCGGCGCGCCGAAATCCCCACGTTCTCGTTAAAGACGGAAAGATAAGCCTCGTGGTATTCCCGGCGATCCAGCGACAGCGCGCGTTCAAATTGTTGTTGGGCGCAGATAAGGTTTCCTTGATAAAGGTGGGCAATGGCCCAAAACGTAGAGGCCACAGCCAGCAGCACAGGGTCATGGGACTGCTCCGCCAGTTGCATCATCTGCTCACACAGTCCCTGCGTTGTTTCATATTCGGCTCGGATACAGTGATAGGCTACCACGCCACTCAGAGCAGCGAAGAACCGAGGATCATCGCCCATCTGCTGACACAGTTGCCGGGCCCGGTTGAAGGCAACTCCGGCCTCCGGCGCAGCCCAACTCAGGACGGAATGCAACGAGAATCCCAACGTCAATTGCAGACCGAGTTCCCGCCCGTCGCGCTCCGGCGTTTCCGGCAATTTGCGCAAAGCTTCCAGCCCGCGCTCAGCGAGCTGCACCGCTTCCCGATGCGCATTGATCTGCGCCGCATTGCGCGCTGCCTGCAAAAAGGAATCGCCAGCGCGCCCATAGTCCCGCGCCGCTTCCCACAGCAGCGCCAGTTCATTCGCCACGCTCGCGCTGCGTGCGCCATAACAAGCTTCCAACGCCAGCGCCACGTCGCGGCTGAGCGTGGCCTTGCGCGTGGCGCGCAAACCAGCATAGAGCGCGTTCTGATACAGCACATGCACGAAGCGATACTTGAGCGTCAGCGTGCCATTCGGAAATTCCGCTTCACTCGTCAGCTTCACAAACGCAAAGACCCGTTCCAGCTTTTCCAGCCGCTCCTCGACTTCATCGGCTTCCAGATTCAATACCTGCGCCACGACTGCCGAATCGAACTCGAAGCCCTGCACGCTCGCGCAGGTGAGCAGCTTTTGATCGTCTTCGCTGAGCTGCGCGATCTTGCGTTCGATCATCCCGCGCACCGATTCCGGCAACTCGCGTTCGATGTCCGGCAGCGTTTGTTCCAGCTTCCATGCGCCGCTGGTGTTGGCAATCACACTGCGGTCGCGCAGGTAACGCACCAGGTCAGCCATAAACAACGGACTGCCTTCCGTCTTGGCGTGAATCAAGGCTGGAAACTCTGACGGGAAGTTGTGACCAGGGAATTCAAGCGCGAGATATTCGGCAATCTCGGCGGCATTCAAAAACTCAAGCAGTAATTCTTTACACAACCCGCGTGCCTGCAAATCCGGCTTGATCTGCAAAAAGGGATGTTTGGCTAACAACATATCCGACGGGCGATAGGTCGTTACAATCAACACGCGCATCGCAACAAACTTGCCTGCCAAAAAACTGAGCAGATCAATCGTCGAGACATCGGCCCAATGCAAATCGTCAAAGAAAATCACGAGCGGCTGCGGTTGCGCGACCGCTTGCAAAAAAGCTGCCAACTCTCGCTTCATCCGCTCCTGCGAAGCGGCTTTGACCTCGGCCAGCAAGCGCGCCGACTCTTCACTGTCACCAGACAGCGGCACGACCTGCGCATACCAGGTCGGGGCGATCTGCTTTATCGTCGGAGCAAGACGCTGGTTGTTTTGCACCAAGCTTTCCAAGGCTTCGAGCAAGGGCAAATAGGCTTCGGTTCCGGCGAGCCGTTCGGAACAACGCCCGCGCGCAATCGTGCATTGATTGTCAGCCGCAAGTTCGGTGAGAAAATCCTCGACCAGCGTCGTTTTGCCGATGCCCGGTTCGCCCGCGACGCACAGCAATTGACCGCGTCCGTCCAGCGCGGAGGCAAAGCCGGATTGCAATTCGGCCCGCTCTGTTGCGCGGCCAACCGTGTGGCGTTCGCTGGCGGGTTTTACAGCGCGCTGAAGTTGGCCGCTGCTGCGCGGGTCTGCTAATTCCGCCAGCGCCTGCTTGATTTCGCCAGCCGTCGGGCGCGCTTCGGCCTCTTTCGCCAGCATCCGCAAAATCAAGGCATTGAGCGCGGCGGGTAGTTCCGGATTCAACTGTGCGGGCGCGACTGGCGTTGCGGTCGTGATCTGTTGCAAGGTGCCGAGCAGCGTCGTCGCATTGAAAGGATGCGTGCCCGTCGCCAGTTCATAAAACAAAATGCCGAGCGCAAAGATGTCGGTCGCGTTGGTGACGCGTTCGCCGCGCGCTTGTTCGGGCGACATATATTTCACCGTGCCGAGCAGCATGCCGGGCTGCGTGCCCGCCAGTGGTTCGGCTGCGCGGCTGGCGTCGAGTCGCGCCAGGCCGAAATCGAGCACCTTAACGTAACCATCGTCGCGCACCATGATGTTTTCGGGTTTGATGTCGCGGTGCGTGACGCCCGCCGCGTGGGCTACGTGCAAGGCCTTGGCAAGCTGGCTGCCCCAGGCGAGCAGCGAATCTATTGCCACGGGCTCAGTCGCAATCGCTCGCAGCGTGCGCCCGGCGACCAGTTCCATCACGATGAAACGCCCGGCTGCGCTCTCGCCGATTTCGTGAATGGTGATGATGTTCGGATGATTGAGCGCCGAAATCGCCAGCGCCTCCTGCTCAAAGCGGCGCAAGCGTTCGGCATCGTTCGTGAATTCGGCGGGTAACAGTTTGAGCGCGACCTGGCGTCGCAGCCGCGTGTCTTCGGCCAGCCAGACTTCGCCCATGCCGCCTTTGCCGAGCAGGGAAACGATGCGGTATTGATTGATCGTGCGTGGCTGCGCCTTGACCAGCGGGTTGGGCAGCATTGCCGTAGGCTGCTCTTCACTGGCCTGATCTTCGACTTGTAGCAAGCGTTCCGCGTTCATACTCGTTCAGTTGCGTGATGTTTGAGGGCGGGCAGTGTCTAGCGAATTCAGTGCCGCCAGTTTTGGCCTGCAAAACGCTGCGCACTGTAGCACAGCACGCCAACGGCAGACAGCGCGGGCAAGCCGATAGCTTCCGCACAGGCGCGTTTCGGCTTATCATCCGCCGCGTTTTCATTGCCGGACAACAACACTAGAAAAAGGAAAGACTATGCGTCACATCACACGCGCCGCTGGCGCACTGTTTTTGCTGGGAGCAATGGCTATGGCTCAAACACCCAAAGGCTTCGATCAGATCAACCAGGAATTCAAAACCTTTTACGAACAGCAACTCAAACAGCACGGCATCGCCGGCAGCAGCTTCATGCTGATTCACGACAACCGGGTCGTCGCGCAAAACTTTTACGGCCTCGCGCACATCGAGCAAAAGCGCGCCGTGGATGAAAACACCATTTACCACTGGGCTTCGATCACGAAGACTTTCACCGGCATCGCGATCATGCAATTGCGCGAGCGCGGCTTGCTGAAACTGGATGATCCGATCATCAAATATGTGCCCGAACTGAAAGAGGTGCACAATCCGTTTGGCCCGCTGGAAGCGATCACGATTCGCCATCTGCTCTCGCACAGCGCAGGCTTTCGCGACGGCACCTGGCCGTGGGGCGGCGACAAGGACTGGCAGCCGCACGAGCCGCAGCATTGGTCGCAACTGGTGGCGATGATGCCGTATACCGAAATCCTGTTTCAGCCCGGCAGCAAGTTCAGCTATTCAAACCCCGGCCTTATCTTTCTGGGGCGCGTGATTGAGACGCTGACGCACGACGATTACGAGGTCTACATTGACAAGAACATCTTCAAGCCGCTCGAAATGTATCGCAGCTACTTCGACACGACGCCGTATCATTTGTTGAAACACCGCTCGCACAGTTACTGGTTGCAGGACGGCAAGCTGACGCCCGCGCGCTTTGACGTAGACACCGGCATCACCGTCTCGAACGGCGGGCTGAACGCGCCGCTGCCGGACATGGTCAAGTACTTGAACTTCCTGTTGGGCGACCCGCAGAAGCAGGATGTTTACGATCAGGTGCTGAAACGCGCTTCGCTCGAAGAGATGTGGCAGCCGCAAATCGCCATCACGCCCGACGCCATGCTCACACCGGACGGCAAGCAGCGTAAGAACGCGCTGGGCTTGACCTACTTCATCGAAGACAACTTCGGCCAGTATTTCATCGGGCACAGCGGCGGGCAGAACGGCTTCATCTCGCATTTCTATGTGCGGCCCGACAATCGCACGGCTTACATCGTGGCATTTAACACGCACGCCATGCCGACCGAAAAGAATAAGAGCCAGGACACGCGGCTGTTGGATCATGAGTTGAAGGAGTGGCTGTTTGCGCGGGTGTTTCCGTTATTCAGCAAGCCGTAGTAGGATGCGCGCCACCAATCGCATTACCCGTAACAATCCAACCACAAAGGAGACCTTCCTAAATGGCGGTCAACGAAGCTGGCACTCTGTCTGTCGCCGAGCGCGCGCACAAACGCATCACCTGGCGGCTGATGCCCTTTCTGCTGCTGCTTTACTTCCTCGCCTACATTGATCGCACCAATGTGGGCGTGGCCGCGCTCGACATGAAAAAGTCTATGGGCGAGGGCGGCCTGGGCTTTGATGACGCGATCATCGGCATCGGCGCGGGCATCTTTTTCATCGGCTACTTTTTGCTGGAAGTCCCTGGCACCTTGATCGTCGAAAAGTGGAGCGCGAGCAAATGGATCGCGCGCATCATGATTACGTGGGGCCTCGTCGCTTCTTTGATGGGCCTGGTCGGCACGCCTTATCTCAATTTTTTATGCGTCGTGGATTGGTGCGCGGTCTTTCATCCGGTCACGGCGGCGCTCGGCTCGATCACTTCGTTGATGGGCGTCCATCCGCCCGAGATGCAAAACTGCTCCTGCGAGGTGAAGCAGTTTTACTTCCTGCGCTTCCTGCTGGGCATTGCCGAAGCGGGCTTCTTCCCCGGCATCATCGTCTATCTTTCACACTGGTTCCGCTACGCCGACCGCGCCAAGGCCAAATCGCAATTCATGATCGGCTTGCCGGTGGCGACGATCCTGGGCTTGCCGGTGTCGCAATGGATTATGCACAAGGTGCAATGGGGCGGCACAGCGGGCTGGCGCTGGGTTTATATCATCGAAGGCATCCCGTCGGTGATCCTCGGCATTGTCACGTTGTTTTATCTGACTGACTGGCCCGAACAGGCCAAGTGGCTGCCCGAAGATGAAAAGAAATGGATCACCGAAGAACTCGCGCGCGAACGCCGCGAGAAACAGGCCGGCGCGCAACTGACGTTCTGGCAAGAGGTTTTTGCAGCGCTCAAGAAAAAAGAGACCCTGCTGTTGTGCGGGATTTATCTGAGCGTGGTGATCGGCTATTACGGCCTGACGTTTTTTATTCCGGCGATCACGGCGCGTATGCAGGGGCGCTCCACCGTCGAACAAACGCTCATCGCCATGCTGCCGTACATTTGCGGGTTGATCACCATGCTCTGGAACGCCCGGCATTCAGATCAAACAGGCGAACGGCGCATGCACACCGTCTGGCCGCTGTTGCTGGGCGCGGTGGCGCTGGGCGTAGCGAGCTTCACGACCGAAAACCTGCCGGTCACGGTGGTCTGTTTGTGTTTGATCGGCGTCGGCGTGCACGCCTATTTGCCGGTGTTCTGGACGTGGCCGACGGCATTTATGACTTCGGCGATGGCGGCGACGGCGGTCGGCGTCATCAATTCGGTTGGCAACCTGGGCGGCTATTTCGGCCCGCAGGTCGTGGGCCAGATGAAAAAGCAAAGCGGTTCGTATGTGCCGGGCTTGCAGTTTCTGGCGGTGTGCGTGTTGGTGTCGGGGTTGCTGGCGTTGTTGTTGAAGCTGCCGGAGAAGAAAACGCTTGAGCATTGAGCTACAATCGCGGCGGAGGTAAATCATGACAAGTACTGCTGAAATTCAATACGTCGCTGACAGCACAGGCAACACGGTGAGCGTGATTGTGCCGATTGAACTCTGGCGCGAGCTTGAGTCGGAGCAGGAAACCGCGTATTTGCTGAGCAACGAGACGATGAAGCGCCGTCTGCTCGAAGCCCGCGCCCGACAGGACGGTCTGAGCCTGGAGGAAGCCTGTGAGAAGCTTGGAATTTGACAGCGCGGCGTTTGAAGACTTGGCTTGGTGGGTGGAGCAAGACCGCCGGACAGCGTTGCGCGTTATCCAACTCATCCGCTCAGGGCCTCATTCAGGGAAGGCTCGAAGTTGACTGAAAAATCTTCCGGCGCGTCAATCTCGATGCGCCGCAAGCGTGTCATCAACGTTGTTTGAGGCACGGCTGCATGTGGTTCCGACAGGTTTTTGACAATGGCGTATAGCTCACTCAACTGCGTGGCGCTCAGTTTTTCGATTTCTCCTTGAAGCATTTCTTTGGTGGTCATCTTGCCTCCTCAAGCCGAGTATAAAACGTCAGCACGCTCTTTGCCATTTCAATCACCTTCGCCCGCAACTCCACCGGCTCCACAATCTCTACCTGCGCGCCCAACCCGATCAAATTTTCGCAAGCATTCTCCGCCACCTGATAATTCATCTGCACCGTGAGCCAACCATCCGCCGCCGGTTCACCCACGTGTTCGACGTTGGCAAAACGTCCGGCGAATTGCAGCCGCCACAGCGCGTCAGGCTGCACGCGCACCGTCACCGGATAGCGCGGGAACTTCGCTTTGAATTCAATGTTGGATTGCCGCCAAGTCGCGGGCAGGTCGAAATCGGGCGGACGTACAAAACTTTCATCCAACATCTCTGCCGCTCGCACACGGGCAACGCGGTAGTTGCGGATGCCGTCTTCGACCCGCGCCAGCAGATACCACACGCTGCCTTTGGCGACGAGACCGAGCGGTTCGACTATCCGTTCAACACCGCACTCATCACCTCGCTGATAGGTGATGCGCAGCTTGCGCTCTTGCCAAACGGCTTCCTGAATCACGGGCAGCAGCGGCACGGCTTCGTCGGCGTTGCGCCAGCCCGCCACATCCACGTAAATGCGCTGGCTGACGTTCTCCGCGTTGCGGCGCGACGCGGAAGGAAGCGCGGCCAGCAGCTTGATCAGCGCGCCGTCCGCCGCTTTCGCCAAACCCAAATCGGCCAGCAAACGCGGCGGGCGTGTCAGAAAGAGCGCCTGCACTTCCGTGTCGTTCAAGCCGGTCAGGTTGGTGCGATAGTTTTCCGTCAGCGACCAGCCGCCGCCTGTGCCGCGTTCGGCGAAGACGGGGATGCCGGCGAAGCTCAGGGCTTCCATATCGCGCAAGATCGTGCGTTCTGAAACTTCCAACCGTTCGGCCAACGCGCGCGCGGTGATGCGCGTGTGGATTTGCAGCAATAGCAGAATTGAGATCAGTCGGTCGGCTCGCATAGGCTCCTCGTAGTAACGAATTTATTCGTTACGTTGCGTGATGGGAGGTGTGACGAATAAATTCGTCACTACAAGGCGGAAATATACGCGCGCAATATGACAGATGGTGTCAGGAATCAGCGCGTATTTTTCAACCATCGAAAACAGGAGGCTGCAAAACATGAACTGGGCTGCGTTCAAATCCGCCGCGCCCGCGTTGGCCGAAAGCGCCGAGACGCTTTTCGAGAAAAGCGGCGTCGTGCTGGTCGGCACGTTGCGCAAGGACGGTTCGCCGCGCATCTCGCCGGTCGAACCGCTGCTGCTGGACGGCGAATTGTATCTGGGCATGATGCCACAATCACTCAAAGCCGCTGACTTGCTGCGCGACCCGCGCTGCACGGTGCACAGCACGATCAGCGACCGTCACGCTCCGGAGGGCGAATTCAAGCTGCACGGGCGCGTACGCGACGTGCAAGATGCCGCCGAACGCCAGCGTTACTGCGCGGGGTTGAAAGCCAAAATCGGCTGGAGTCCCGAAGGCATGCCGTTTCAGCTTTTTGCCGTGGAGGTGCAAAGCGCGGGCTTTTTCAAAAACGAAGAGGCGGCGCGGCTGATTCAAAAGTGGCGCGCCGGCGAGTCAATGCGCACCTTCCGCCAGGGAATTGACGGTAATGCAGTCGAAGTGACTGACGGGAATCAATGAAAGTAGCTTTCGGACTACAAGCGCATTCAGGCTGGGCCGCCCTGGTCGTCATCGGCCAAGCCGAAGGCGGCCTCGTGGTCGTTGATCGGCGGCGCATGGAATTGGTTGACGAGGAGTGGGCCAAGCAGCCGTATCACGCCGCAGAAAAGCTGCCGCCGGAGGCCGCGCGCGACGTGGTTACGCGTGGTGTCGCAGCCGCGTATCGGATTGCAGACCGCGAACTGCGCGCGGCGTTGCAGCGCGAGCGGGAACGGAAAAACGCAGTGACAGCGTGTGCGGTGCTGGCCGCCAATCCGATGCCTGGTTGGAGCATTGAGGAGATTCTCGCCGTGCACTTCCGTATGCACAAAGCCGAGGGCGTTTTGTTTCGGCAGGCGCTGGCCCGCGCTGCTGAAACCTGTGGGCTGAAGCTGGTCGCCATCCCGGAAAAGTTGCTGATGCAGCACGCCGAGCAGGCGCTCAAGGCTTCGGCCAGCAGTCTGGCGCAGCAGCTTGCGGCGCTGGGCAAATCTGCCGGCCCGCCTTGGGGGAAAGATCAGAAAGAAGCTGCCCTGGCTGCACTGATTGCTTTGCAAGGGCGCGCGCAGTGAACAACCAACAACAGACGTCGCTTCATGTCGAGAGGAGTTGAAGTCATGAAAACCACCAAACGTTCCACCCCGAAACGGCAGGCCAAACAAACAAGCGGCCCAACGGCTGACCGCCCGCACATGCCAGGCTACGGCGTGCCCGCTGACAAAAAAGGTTTGCTGCCCTGGTCGCACGTCGTCGAGCGCATGAACGAAGCGCAAAACTATTGGGTCTGCACCGTCGGCCCCAACAATGAGCCGCACGCCACGCCGGTGTGGGGCTTATGGCTGGATGACAGGCTCTACTTCGGCGGCGGCGCAACCACGCGCCGCCAGCGCAATCTGGCCGCGAATCCGGCCGTCTGCATTCATCTGGAAAGCGGCTCTGACGTGATTATTCTGCACGGTGAGGCGCATAAGCTGGCTGTGCCGGAGCGCGCCTTGACGCTGCGCCTGATTGAAATCTCACGCCAGAAATACGGCTACGCGCCGACGCCGGAAGAATACGAAAAGGGTGAGAGCGTGTGGGTCTTTCGCCCGCAAAAGGTGCTGGCTTGGAAGCAATTTCCCAAAGACGCCACGCGCTGGCGGTTCATGGCTTAAAATCCAATCCTTGTTTCCGGCGCGGTCGTTACCACCACTTGCCACCACTTGATTGTCCGCGCCGCGCAAACCCGCACGCATTGCCGCGTTAACTTTCAGCCGCACCCCGCCGGGCTTGGCGGCGCGCCGAAAATCTGGTACATAAGACGTGATCTCGCGTTCATAATTTACCCCCATACAACCAGCCGCCTGACGACGTTGTAGCCCGTTTGAGTCCACGTCACTGCTGGCCGTCACGGATTTGTCGGCGCATTTATTCGAGCAAACCGGAGGTGAAAGGTGCCACAAGTTTCCATCATCATGCCCACCTACAATCGCGCCGATACCATCCTGCGCGCGATTCGCAGCATACAAGCCCAAACCTGCCAGGATTGGGAACTCATTGTCGTGGATGACGGTTCTCAGGATGACACGGCCGCCTTGGTCGCCGATGTTGACCCGCGGCTGACGCTGGTGTGGCAAACGAATCAGGGCGTCACCGCCGCGCGCAATACCGCCTTGGGTTATTGCCGGGGCGCTTATCTGGCCTTTCTGGACTCCGATGACGAATGGTTCCCCTAACACCTGGAATTAGGCCTCGCGTTTCTGGCGGCGCACCCCGCAGAGCAATTTGTCAGCCGCTCGGCCCCTGGAGCCAGGTTGGTTATGCCGTGGCTGGCGCCTGGCGCGGTGAGATCTCGTTCGGTCAGCTTGTTGCCAAGCTTGCCAAACGCCAGTTCGGACGGCTGCGCCATTTATTTTCCCCGACCGAAGTAAAACCGCTGGGCACACAATAAACGTTCTCGTGAACCAACCACGGGGGCACACGGGGCGCACGGTGGAGCCACAAAAAAAAGGCTTTGGGAATGAGGGCTGACATCAGCTTTTCGCTTCAATTCTTCCCTGTGTGCCCGTGCCCTCCGTGGTTAATTCCAATTTCAGACAAACACCCATGAAAGAAACCTGGCTGAATCGTTTCGCGCAACTGATGGCGCGCTTTGTGCCCGACGCCGTCACGGCCTGCGTGATGTTGATGTTGCTGCTCTGCGCCACGGCGCTGGCCCTGGGCAACCCCTTCGGCAAAGTGCTGGAAGCCTATTATCAGGGCCTCTGGATGTTATTGCCGTTCACCATGCAGATGACGCTGATCATCACCTTGAGTACGGTGTTGGGGCTGACCCCGTTTTTCCGCCGCACGATTGTGGCGCTGTCGCGCGTGCCGCGAAGCGCCAACCAGGCCGTGTTGATCGCGGCGTTGTTGTGCGGCGGGCTGTCCTATTTTTACTGGGGCCTGGGCGTCGCCCTCGGCCCGATCATCGCCGTTTACTTTGCCAAGGAGGCCGAACGCAAAGGTATCGCGCTGGACTTTCTGTTTTTCCTGACCATCGTCTGGGCTTCGCACGCGGTCTGGCAATACGGCTTGTCGGCCAGCGCGCCGCTGTTGGTCGCCACGCCCGGCCATTTTCTGGAAAAGACGATTGGGATCATTCCGCTCTCGACGACCATCTGGTCGCCCGCCGCGATCATTCACGAGATCGCCTTTACCATCGCCGTGATCGTGGTGGGCTGCCTGTTGATGCCCAAGAATCCGAAGCCGATTTCGTGTTATCCAGACGCCGACAAACTGACCGAAGCCAGCGAACCCGAGGAAAGCAAGGAACTCAATTATTCCGAGCGGCTGGAACGCCATTCGTTTTTCACTTTGGTGCTCTGCGTGTTTTTTATCGGCTGGCTGTATTTCCATTTCCGCGTGCGGCGCTTGAGCCTGGACATCAATTCGTTGAACACGGTGTTACTCTTTCTCTGCTTTCTGTTGCACCGCAGCGTCCACCAATTCACCAAAGCCTTGCAGCAAGCGGTCGTTTCGGCCTGGCCGGTGATTGTGCTGTATCACTTGTATGCGGGTGTGGCCGGGTTGATCCAATACACCAATCTGGGCGAAAAGCTGGCCGGCGTGGTGGCTGCGGTCTCGACGCCGCTGACCTTTCCGGTGCTGACGGCGGCGGTGGGAACGGTCTTTGCGATGTTCATTCCATCGAGCGGCGGGCAGTGGGCGATTCAAGGTTTCGTGACGGTCAAAGCGGCCATGGCGGTGGGCGTTACGGCGCAACGCGGCTTGCTGGCGATGAGCATCGGCGATCACATGGGCAACCTGGCCTCGCCTTTCTGGTACGTGGTTATCGCTGGCATCGCGCGCGTGGATTTCCGCAGCTTCTTCGGCTACGGCTTGTTATTCGCCTTGTTATGGTTCGTGATCGGCGCGCTGGTGTTTACCTTTGCGCCGTGCTGAAGGCGCGGCGGCGCGCGCGTGAACAAGCGGCGCGTAAAGTGCGGCGCAACAGCGGCTGATTTTTGCCTTGTGGTTAAGGCGGATCGTCCTTGAATGCCTGGCTGGAAAACTGATTGCCGGCGAACACCGAATAAACGTCTTCGCTGCGCCGGATTTTTTTTCGAGGCTGGCCGCCAGACGGGTCTGCCCGGGCGCCCAGGGTGTTAAGATACGCGCGAAAGGAGTTGAAACGTATGGCATTCAAAACAGTCAACCAAGCAACCGCCGTGGCTGTGGCCGCAGGCGAGAGCGCGCGGTTGGCGCGCTTGGCAAAACAAGCGCCGCCTATCACCACCAACCCCGAACGCATGAGCGGCGCACCAGTCATCGGCATCGAGCGGTTGCCGGTGACGACCTTGCTGGATTATTTGCTGGACGGTTACACGGTCGAACAGTTTTGTGCGCAGTTTGATTGTGATGTCACGCAGGCCAAGGGCGTGCTACGCCGCATGCGGGAGGCCTTTGAGGAAGGCGCCTTGACGGAGTTGCTGGCCGACCGCGTGAATTACTGATGAACCTCTTGCTGGATCACAATCTGGATGGGCGGCTAGCCCAACATCTGGCGCCGCACGCCGTCCATACGGTCAAAGCGCTGGGCTGGCAGCGTTATGCCAACGGCAAATTGCTGGCCGCCGCGCAGTCGTCTTTTCATGTTTTGCTGACCACTGATTCCAACCTTTACCACCAACAAAAAGTCGAGCAGTACGATTTGGCCGTGATCGTGTTGCGCGTCTACAGCAATTCATTCGCCGGCACGGCGCCGTTGATGACGGAAGTTTTGGAGTTGTTGCCGGACATAGAAATGGGTCAAGTCAGGTTTCTCTACATTGACGACAGGTTACGGCAAAGCGACCAGCGTCGCCGGCGCGGGCTGTATGCACGCAAGCAATCTTGAACCTTGAACACGGATATTGTGGGTTCCTCAGCCCTCTTATTCCGCGCAGCTTCCCTTGTCATTTCCACGCCACGCGGGTTTAATCTGCGCGCAGTTATACCCGCATAAAATTGCTAAAGGGGAGTCCATCCATGATTGATAAAACCGAGAGAATGGAAGAAGTGCTGGCCCTGGTGCGCGCCAAAGCCCCAGCCGAACAGCGCGCCACGCTCGAACGCTTCGTGAATGCTTACTATGAGCAAGTCGCGGCGGATGATTTGATCGAGCGGCGCGCCGATGATTTGTATGGCGCGGCGCTTTCGCTCTGGAATTTCGCGCGCAAACGCATGCCGGGGCAGCCCAAAGTGCGCGCTTTCAACCCGACGGTCGAAGAGCACGGCTGGCAATCCACCCACACCATTATCGAAATCGTCAACGACGACATGCCCTTCCTGGTGGATTCGGTGACGATGGAAGTCAACCGCCACAGCCAGATGCTGCATTTGATCCTTCACCCGATCATGCGCGTGCGCCGCCAGGCCGACGGGGAATTGGCCGCGCTGGCCCACACGGATGAGAAAGGCACGCGCGCTGAATCCTTCATGCACGTCGAGGTGGATCGTTTGGTTGCGCCGCAGCAGTTGGCGGGCCTGGCCACGGATTTAGTGAGCGTGCTCGGCGATGTGCGCGTCGCCGTCGAAGATTGGCCGAAGATGATGGCGCAGGTGAACGTGGTGCTCGAAGAGATAGAGCAACGCAAACCGCCTGTCGCGCCGGACGAAAGCGCCGAAGGCAAGGCCTTTTTGCGCTGGCTGGCTGACGATCATTTCACCTTCCTGGGCTATCGCTGCTACGACCTGACACAGGTGAATGGCGAAGACGCCCTGAGCATCGTGCCCAATTCCGGGCTGGGGATTTTGCGCGCACGCGCAGGGCACGAGGTGTCCGGCCAACCTTCGATCCTGCCGGCCAACCAGCGCGCGTTTGCGCGTCTGGCGCGGCTGGTGTTTGTGACCAAAGCCAATTCCAAGGCCACGGTGCATCGTTCGGCCTATCTGGATTACATCGGCGTCAAACGTTTCAACGAACAGGGCGAGGTGTGCGGCGAGCATCGTTTTTTGGGGCTGTTCACCTCGACGGCCTATAGCGCCGAGCCGGAATTCATTCCCTACCTGCGCCGCAAAACGGCCAACGTCATTGCACGTTCGGGCATTGCGCCCGGCAGCCACGCGGGCAAAACGCTGCTCGACATCATCGAAAATTATCCGCGCGATGAGTTGTTCCAGATCGGCGAAGTCGAATTGCTCAAGACCGTCACGGCCATCGTGCATCTGGGCGAACGGCAGCGGCTGCGTTTGTTCGTGCGGCGCGATCCGTTCGACCGGTTTATCTCCTGCCTGATTTATGCGCCGCGCGAAAATTACAACACCGACTTGCGCCAGCGCTGGCAGCGCATTTTGCAGCAAACCTTTAACGGCACCAGCACCGATTACAACGCGCTGTTGTCGCAGCAATCGGTGCTGGTGCGCACGCTCATCACGGTGCGCACGACGCCGGGACAGATTCCTGATTACGACAGCGCTGATCTCGAACGGCGCTTGATCGGCGCGGCGCGGCGCTGGGAAGACGACTTGCAAGATGCCTTGCGCGAGGCACTCGGCGAAGCGCGCGGCGGCGCCTTGTTCCAACGTTACCAGGCCGCGTTCCCGGCGGCGTATAGCGAAGACTTTGCCGCGCGCAGCGCCGTGCCCGACATTCAGCGCGTCGAACGGTTGTTGGCGGGCGAGCCGTTCGCGCTCTCGCTCTATCGCCCGCTCGAAGCCGCGCCGAATACCTTGCGTTTCAAGCTCGTGCACAAGGGCAAGCCGGTCGCGCTCTCTGACAGTTTGCCGATGCTCGAATGCATGGGCTTGCGCGTGCTGGACGAACGGCCTTACCACCTGACGCTGGAAGGCGAAGAGCCCGTCTGGATTCACGATTTCGGCTTGATGAGCCAGCGCGCCGATCTCGATTTGGAGATCGAGCAGTTGCACGAAATCTTTGAGGATGCCTTTAGCCGCATCTTTCGCGGCGAAATCGAACGCGATGATTTCAATCGCCTGGTCATCGCCGCGCGTATGCCGGCGGAAGAGATCGTCATCCTGCGCGCCTATGCAAAATACATGCGCCAGATCGGCTTCCCCTTATCGCAGAGCTTTATCGAAGCCACGCTGGCTGGCAACGCCGCACTGGCGCAACTGCTGGTGGCGCTGTTCATGCTGCGCTTCAATCCCGCGCTCACTGACACGGCGGACGCCGAAGCCGAATTGAACAAAGCGATGCGCGCGGCGCTCGAACACGTGCAGAACCTGAACGAAGACCGCGTGCTCAGGCAATACCTCGCGCTCATCCGCGCCACCACGCGCACCAATTTCTGGCGCACC
>JAYUCP010000350.1:0-10609 GCA_043740245.1 Acidobacteriota bacterium
GGGCTCGACTGGCTCAGAGAAAGCCCTTGCTGACGCGCGGGCTACTGACACATCCCACCGGACTTTGCCACTACCCTGATTCGGAGCTGCCACATACCTGTCGGGTGGTGGCAGCGTTATTTGTGAATGACGATGCTGCCGCCGCCCAACACCGTTGTCGGGTCGGCGCTGTCGGGCGCGTTGAGCTGATTGTCGTAGACCAGCCCGCCGCCCGCATTGTTCCAGATGCGGATGCGGAATTTGTCCGTGCCGCCGCCGCCCGGTTCCTGCCCGTCAATCGCCGTCAGCATGAAGCGGTAATCGCCCGCGCCGTTGATGGTGCCCGCGCCTTTGTATTGCGCGCGCGCCCCGGCGATGACCATCCATTCGTAGCTCGTGCTGTGGAAGTTCAGATTGCCGGCCTTGAACTGGAATTCGGTGTTGCCGGTGGGGACGGTCGCCCCGTTCTGATACTTCGAGACGAAGCCGAAGTTGGCCTTGCCGGTCAACGACGGATTCGGCACATAAGCACCGGCGGGCGAATTGATCCAGCCGCCGCCCGTCACCCAGCCGCCGTTCGGATCGTAGACCACCACCAACGCCGTCAATGCGTCAGGCCCGATGACATCCGTCGTGCCTGCGCCGCCGCAGTTGTCCGTCACCGTCAACGTCACTGAATAAACGCCTGCCGTGGTGAAGCTGTACGTGGCATTCACCGCGCCGGTCGTTTCGTTGACCGTGCCCGCTTGCGTGAGCGCGTCGAACGTCCAGGTGGCCGTGTGCGTGCCGCCCGCGTTGTCGCTGAAGCTGCCGGTGAAATTGACCGGCGTGCCGACGGCGTAAATTGAGCCAGTCGCCGGGCCGGTGATCGTCGCCACCGGGGCCGGATTGGTGACCATCACGGTCTGTTGGCAAGTGGACTGATTGCCCGCCGCATCGGTGGCGCGCCAGGTGATCGTGGTCGTGCCGAGCGGGTACGGAGCGTTGAGCGGTTGGCTGTCGCTACGGATGCCGGCCACCGTCACGCCCGCACAATTATCAGTCGCCGTCGCCACGCCGGGGTTGACCGTCGCCCCGCAGAAGGCCGCGACGTTGGCCGGGCAGGCGATCAGCGGCGGCGTGTTGTCAACGACTGTCACTTGCTGTGATGCCGTTGCCGTGTTGCCGCTCGCGTCACGCGCGGTGTAAGTGACAGTGGTCGTGCCAACGTTGAAGACGTTGCCCGCCGGGACGCCGCTGCGCGTAATGGTCACGCCCGAACAGGCATCGCTGCCGGAGGCCGCGCCCAGTGCGGCGTCGCTGACTACGACTCCGCAAACAGTAGCCCCAGCGCCGGTGTTGGCGTTCACGTTCGGCGGGGCCGTGATCGAAGGCGGCGCGCTGTCAACAACGGTGAGCGTCGTTGTGCAGGTGCTGCTGTTGCCTGCGGCGTCGGTCACGGTCACGGTGATCGTCGTGGTGCCCGTACCGACCAGCGTGCCTGCCGCCGGACTCTGTGTTTTGAGCAACGCGCCAGCCGCCGTGCAGTTGTCCGCCGCCGTGACGTTGCCGAGCACATTCGGTACTGCGGCTTGGCAACCAGCGCCCGTTGAAACGGTGGTTCCTGCCGGACAACTGATTGCGGGCGGGGTGTTGTCAACGACGGTCACGGTCTGCGTCGCGGTCGCCGTGTTGTCGTTCCCATCGTTCGCTGTGTAAGTGAGCGTGGTCACGCCGACCGGGAAGAGATTGCCCGCCGGAACGCCGCTGCGCGTGACGGCGAGCGCGCCAGCGCAACTGTCGTTCGCCGACGCCGCACCGAGCGCCGCATCGCTGACGAATGCGCCACAGCTTGTCGCGCCAATTCCGGTCGAGACGCTCGCGGCTGGCGGCGCGCTGATCGAAGGCGGCGTTGTGTCAACGACATTCACCGTCCTCGTCCTGGTGGTCGTGTTCGCGCCGTCGCTGACCGAATACGTGAGCGTGTAGCTGCCGGCGGCATTGGCGTTGACCGCGCCTGAAACGGTGATTGCGCTGGTCAGATTTCCGGCGCAAGCGTCGCTGGCCGTCGCGCCCGGATCGGTGAAGCCGCTGTGACATTCAACCGTCAGCGGGTTCGCGCTGTTCAGCGTGAGCGTGGGCGGCGTGGCGTCAATCACCGTGAAGGTGGTCGTGCAGGAGGCGCTGTTGCCTGCTGCATCGGTCACGCTGACGGTGATCGTCTGCGCGCCCAAACTGACGAGCGTGCCTGCTGCTGGACTTTGTGTCTTGAGCAACGCGCCAGCCGCCATGCAATTGTCCGAAGCGATGACATCGCCAAGCACGTTCGGAATTGCGGCTTGGCAACTGGCGTTGGCTGGGGCTGTTGTGCCGGTTGGGCAACTGACCACGGGCGGGGTGTTGTCAACGACGGTGACAGTTTGCGTCGCCGTCGCTGTATTGCCGTGCCCGTCGTTCGCGGTGTAAGTGACGGTGGTCGTGCCGACCGGGAAGAGATTGCCCGCTGGCACGCCGCTGCGCGTAATCGTCGCACTGCCGCAATTATCGCTTGCTGTCGCCGCGCCCAGCGCCGCCTCGCTCACCACAGTGCCGCAGGCCGTCGCGCCCGCGCCAGTCGCGGCGTTCACGGCCGGCGGCGCGGTGATGGTTGGGGGAGTGTTGTCAACGACGCTGACTTGCTGCGTCGCTGTCGCCGTATTGCCGCTGCCATCTGTCGCTGTGTAAGTGATCGTGGTCGTGCCCAGCGGAAAGACGTTGCCTGCGGGCACGCCGCTGCGCGTGACGTTGACAGTGCAGTTGTCATTGGCGGCAGCCGCGCCGAGCGTGGCATCGCTGATGACGGCGCTGCACGCGGTTGCGCCCGCGCCGGTCGCGGCGTTCACGTTTGGCGGCGCGGTGATGGTCGGCGGCGTGTTGTCAACCACTGTGACGGTCTGCGTGGCCGTGGCGCTGTTGCCGTGCCCGTCGTTCGCGGTGTAAGTGAGCGTAGTCGTGCCGACCGGGAAGAAGTTGCCAGCGGGCACGCCGCTGCGCGTAATGGTCGCGCTGCCGCAATTGTCGTTCGCGGTCGCCGTGCCCAGCGTGGCATCGCTGACGATTGCGCCGCACGCCGTCGCACCCGCTCCGGTCGTGATGTTTACGGCAGGTGGCGCGCTGAGCGTGGGTGGCGTCGAGTCAATGACCGTGATGGTCTGCGTTGCGCTGTTGCTGTTGTTCGCCGCATCCCTGGCCATAAAGACGCGCGTAATGACGAGCGGGCTGGCCGTCGAGCCTGCGCCGCCGTTGCTGGCATCGGCAACGGTGATCGTCGGCGTGCTGCAATTGTCTGTGGCGGTCGCTTGTGAGGGACTGCCGGGAGGGACTTGGCTGAGGCACTGGTAACTGGCATTCGCGGGTTGGATGATTTGCGGCGGGGTTGTATCAACCACCGTGACGATGGCGGTGCATTGGCTGGCTGCGCCTTTGCTGTCGGTCACGGCCAGCGTGACTGAGGTCGTGCCGAGCGGATATGGCCCCGTTGGCGCTTGCGTGAGCGTGAACGTGTCGCCATCGGGATCGGAGGAGCCGTTGTCAATCGAAGCATCGGCCGTGCAGCTTGCACCGGCTGAGACGGTGACGTTCTGGCAAACGGCCACTGGTGCTCGGTTCTTGCACTTGCCCGCCGTGTCGGCGTGGACAATGGCTTGGATTTCCGTGTCGGTAAGCGCGCGGCCCACGAACAATTCGACTTCATCAATGCGGCCATTGAGGTAGAAACCGCGTGTGTCGCCCGAACCTGGCGTATCGCTGGGACTGCCGCGATGACCGAACTTGAGCGAGGAGGTTGAATCCAGGCTGCCGGAGAATGAGCCTGAAGCAATCGGCGTCCCGTTCATAAAGAGGGTGACGGCGCTACCGCTGCGCCGCGCGGCAAAGTGAATCCAGGTGTTCGTCGTCAGTGCGAGCGTGCCCGAAGTGAAGATGGGGAACAGTTGAACGCGTTGGTCCGAGAGTTTGGTCAAAGTCCAGCCCGCGCCGGCTGGGCCGATGAATTTCTCCATCAGTATCTGCTCGCCGGCCAGGCTGTTGAAGTTGACCCAGCAGTCAACGGTGAAATTCCCCGTGCCGAAGTTCAACACCGGGTCGTGCGGCACGTCGACGAAATCGCCCGCGCCGTCAAGCACGAAGGCTCGCTCAACCAAGCCCGGCCCGGTGGTCGCGTTGTCGCGCAAGATGGCGTTGCGACCGCCAACGATGTCGTTGGTGTTGCCATCGCCCGGCCACCAGCCCGTCATGCCGGTAGGCGGCGGGGTGCATGTCCGGCACTTGCCCGCGCTGCCTGCGTTGACGATGGATTGAATTTCTGAAGCGGAGAGCGCGCGGTTGAAGAACTCCACCTCGTCAATCACGCCGGAGAAAAATTCCGTTTTTGAGGTTGTGCCGCCCACGAAGCGCGCGCCGATCAGGAATGGATCAGGCTCGCCGTCGTCATCCTTGATGGCGCTGTCAGCCGCGGCATTCAAAGCCGCACTGGCGTCCAGCATCCCATCAACGTACAAACGGAGCTGGCCGGCTGCGATGTCTCTGAGCATGACAACGTGGTGGAAATTGCCGTCCGAGAGAAACGTTACTCCATCCAGCACCTGAATGCCCGGCGCGCTCTCATCGGTGTCGCGGAGAGTCGCTTCAAGCTTGCCATCCTTGATCGTCACGAAATAGAGCGAACGGGCGACAAACGATGGGCAGGCCTGCCCGCACTCGTACTTGCTGACGATAATCTGCGACCCCGTCGCTTTTGTGGTCTTGATCCACGCATCAATGGTGAAGGAGCCCGTGCCCGGATCGAGACTGGAGTTATGGGGAATCTGGGCGTAATCGTCTACGCCATCAAAGCTAAACGCTTGCCCAACCTTGCCCGCCGTGAACGTTGCCCCATTTTGCAGCGTACCGTTGTTACCGTCCTGAATATCATTCGGATTGCCATCGCCCGGCCACCAGCTAACCATGCCTGATGGCGGGGTAACGCAGACAGACGGCCCCTGCGCTGTGACGTGCGAGGCATAACGATCCCACGCGCTGACCAGCAACATCGCCAACAGCGCGGCGCTGGCGAAAGCGCTGAATGAGCGTGAAGTTGACCGGGTAATTGTTGAGCTACGCATAATATTTTCCTCCGAGAGATTGATTCGTGTTGGAGATCTGTCGTTTTCCGCCCTCATCCAAAGAAACGGGATTTCTGCCCAGGAACTATCATGACCGCGAAATTTTTCGACTTGTGCCTGTAGTTAAAAGTGACGGGGTTGAGTACGAAACCGGCTGTTTCGTCGCGTAGCGACGGGGTGAATTTAGCCGTGGGTTTCAACCCACGGAAGCGTCCGCAAACGCCCCCGCGTCGCGTCAGCGACGCCTGAATTCAACCGTCGCTGACGCGACGGGAAAGACCACCCGCGCCTCCCGTGGGTTAAAACCCACGGCTAAATTCACCCGTCGCTACGCGACGAAAACCGGCGCAAGACAGCCTGTAGTGACAAATACAACTGAAGACTGCGCCCCCGCGCGCCAGCGATTGAACCGGCGCGCTGGAACGTATTGGGGGAGAAGTAAAACCGCGCGCGCGGCTTACCGGCTCACCCGCCGCAACTCGACGCGCTCCGCCTACGGCCCCACGGTCAGGTGGTGCGTGGTGTCAATGCCGAAGTCCGCGTCGAACGGATCGCCATCCGCAACAGAAAGGTGGAAAGCGCCGCCGAAGTGGATGGTGTGCGCGCCCCTGGACAACGGGGCCAGCATCAGCGAATAGCCGTCGGCTACTGAAGTGCCTGCCCCGCCCACCTCGCCGAAAACCCAGGGCGTGGGCGCGGTGAACGCATACTGCGGCGAGACGAAGCGGTAACGCGCGGGGTTCTGAACCGGCACGCCGTCTACTTCACAGAAGAGACTGGCCACGACAATGTGGTCGGCCCACAACTGGGCGCAGCGCTTCTGCTCTGCCGCGGTATCCCCATGGAAGCCCCCCTCCGCGAAACCCCCTCCTGTCTCCAGATTCGAGCACTCCGCATTGACCAGCGGGAAGAACAACGACTTGCCGGTGGGCACCATGAGAGGTGAGAGCGCACCGCACTCGGTTGGCCCACCCGCCAGGAACCACACTGGGCCGGCTTGGCTCGTGTCGGGCTGTTCCGGACAAACGAAGAAGGGATGCCCCTCGACCGGCAGCGCCAAGCCCCACTGACCAAACTTTGCGCTCCACTGCGCATAACTCATACCGTAGGGTCTGGCGTTGGGCGGAATGACGCCGGGATTGCCGCCGGATTGCGCTTGCGGCGTGGTGGTTGGTGTCAGCAGCCCCAGGACAAGCACGAGGGCTGCGATGATGCTTCTCGAATACTGCTTTCTAGCTTTGAACATGATGGTTCTCCTTTCTAGTCAATGAAGAAGGCTGGGTGGAAAGACCGAATCGCAATCCAACCCAGTCGTGTTACATCTAATGCCCGATGATGAGGTTGGTCGTCGCTTCGGCGACAAAACCGTTATTGGCAATGCCTATGGAATGGATGGTGTGCGTGCCTACGGGAAGCGGCGCGAGCAGCAGCCAATATCCGTCGGCCACATTCGGTGTGAACGTGCCGACTGGTAGCCCGAAGACGGCATCTTCGGGGAAGGTGATACTGAAAGCCGACGAATGCGCGCGATAGGCAGTTAAATTTTGCAACGGGACGCCATCTACGCTGACTTCGAGCAGTATTGGATTGTCCTGCGTTGCCGCTGCCGCCGCGAGCAACGTGTTCACGTCGCAGACGACATCGGGATTGGTCGGCTCACAGTCAAACACACCTGCTCCAAAGGCCGTGTTGAGGATTGGGAAGAACAGCGCCTTGCCGGGAGGCACCTTGCAGGTGCGTGTGAAAGCCCCGCCGAAATTCCCTGCGATGAACCAGACGGGGCCTGCTTGCCCTTGACCACAATTTTCCCCGGTCGGATCAAGGTTTGGGTTAATGGGTGCTGGTACTGAAAACACCCATTGCCACCATTTCGCGCCCCACTCGCCATACGTTTTCCCGAAGGCGCGCGAGTTGGGCGGCAATACGCCAGGATTCAGATTGCCTTGCGCTTGCGCCGGTGGCGGTGTGGTTGGCAACAACAGTCCGATGACAAGCGCCAAGACCGCAATAAGGCCGCGTCCGTGATTCTTTCTGCTTCGGTTCATGATCTGCTCCTTTTTTTCGGGCCGCTCCGCGTGGAAGGGAGCGGCCCGTGTTGGTGGTGGCTGAGCGCATGGCCCAGTCAATGTGGTGTTTCAGGAATACGCCGCGAAGCGGTTGTGGAGGGATGGCGACTGAGCAGTTCGCCCCTTGAGCAATCGCCGAGACGGCTGTTTGTTTCGACCTTGCACCTTTCCCTATTGCCCTGTGCGCACGGCCGGGCGTATAGTCTGCGCCTCTCGATGACAACAGACATTGGCCAGGCACCGTGCGAACAGGGCTTATGAGCCGAACGGTTTGACTTGATCGTCCCGCCCAGCACAACGCGCACGATAAACAGCGGGGTGCTTAAAAGTCCTTTGCAGCCCGCTTAATTCTTCTTGTTTTTTCCGGTGGCGGTGATGGGCCAAGCAACTCCACAACTCGATCTGTTCGATTCATTCTGCCGGGCTGTCGCCCAGCGTCTGCTGCTCAGTGCGAAGGCAGTGGCGCCGCTCAAATCCAAAGACGCTGTGGGTTGTCGTGGCCGCTTAACCAGCGCTGCTGTGCTGGCGAGAGCGCTCATCTTTTGCTCTCACCTACCTAAACGGGAATTCCGCTCAAGAACTGTAACGCCCGCAAAAAAATGTTTTTCACTATGGGGTGATGCCAATGACACCCGGGCCTGAAGATGTCACAACCCTGCTCGTTGCCTGGAGCAACGGCGATCAAACGGCGCTCGACAAGCTGATGCCGCTGGTCTATGACGAACTGCGCCTGATGGCCCGGCGCTATATGGCGCAGCAAGCGCCCGGCCACACGCTGCAAACCACCGCGCTCATCCACGAAGCCTTTCTGAAACTCGCCGGTCACGCTGACAAGCACTGGCAGAACCGCGCGCACTTCTTCGGCGTGGCGGCGCAGGCGATGCGCTGCGTCCTGGTGGATTACGCGCGCGCGCATCAATACGCCAAACGCGGCGGCGGCGCGCACGCGCTCGCGCTCGACGAAGCCGCGGTCGTCTCCACCGAACGCGCCGCCGAGTTGGTCGCGCTCGACGATGCCTTGCAGGCGCTGGCCCGGCTTGACCCGCGCAAAGCCCGGCTGGTGGAACTGCGCTATTTCGGCGGACTGAGCGTGGACGAGACGGCGACTGTGTTGAAGGTCTCGTCCGAAACGGTGCTGCGCGATTGGCGGCTGGCCAAGGTGTGGCTGCTGCGCGAACTGAGCGGAGGGCAGCGCGATGACGCCTGAACGCTGGCAACAGATCGAAGAGCTTTATCACGACGCCCGCGCGCACGCGCCAGCCGAGCGCCAAGCCTTGCTTGCCGAAGTCTGCGCGGCTGACGAAGCGTTGCGCCGCGAGGTCGAATCGCTGCTCGCCTTTGATGAACAGGCCAGCGGCTTCATTGAAATGCCGCCCGATGACATCGCGGCGGGGCTGCTGGGCGCGGGGCAAGCGCGCGCGATGCTGGGGCGCACGCTCGGCCATTACCAGCTTGGCGCGTTGCTGGGCGCGGGCGGTATGGGCGAGGTCTACCGCGCCCGTGACACGCGGCTCGACCGTGATGTGGCGGTCAAAATCCTGCCCGAACATTTGGCTGACAACGCTGAAGCGCTGCGGCGCTTCGAGCGCGAAGCCAAAGCCGTCGCCGCGCTCTCGCATCCGAACATTCTGGCGATCCATGACTTCGGCACCGAGCAAGGCATGAGCTATGCCGTGATGGAATTGCTCGAGGGCGAAACGCTGCGTGCGCGCTTGCGCGGCGGCGCGCTCGCCTGGCGCGCGGCCGTCGAAATTGGTCTTGCCGTGGCCGAGGGCCTTGCGACGGCCCACGCCAAAGGCATCATCCACCGCGACCTGAAACCGGAGAACATCTTCCTGACCACGGCAGGCGTAGTCAAAATCCTCGACTTCGGCATCGCGCGCGTGAAGCGTGTGGTTTCACCCGCGGCGCAGCCCCTGATCTCGACGGCCATCGAGACCACCAAGCCAGGCATGCTGATCGGCACGCTGGGTTATATGTCGCCGGAGCAAGTGTGCGGCGAAGAGGCCGAAGCGCCGAGCGACATCTTTTCGTTTGGCTGCGTGCTCTATGAAATGCTGAGCGCGCAGCGCCCCTTTGCCTGCGCGACGGCGGCGGAGACGATTGCGGCGGTCTTGAAAGAAGAGCCGCCGGCAATGGCCGCGACTGGCCGCGAAATTCCCAGCGGTTTGGAGCGCTTGATCCGGGGCTGCCTGGAGAAGCAGCCGTCCGCGCGGCTGCAATCGGCGCGCGAACTGGCGCTTGGCTTGAAAGCCATGGACGGGCATGAAACGCAACAACTGCTGCCCGTGCAGGCACGCGCGCGCTGGCATTGGGCCGCGCTGCTCGGAGCAGCGGCTGTCACCTTGTTGCTGGGCGTGCTGGCGTGGTTGAACTGGGCGGGCTGGCGAGAAGCGGCAATTGATTCGCTGGCGGTCTTGCCACTGGCTGGCGCGAACAGTGATGAGCAAACCGAAATCCTGAGCGACGGCATCAGCGAGAGCCTCATCAACAGTCTTTCGCAATTGCCGCAATTGAAGCGCGTCATCGCGCGCAGCACGGCGGCGCGCTACAAAGGCAAGGAGGTTGATCCGGGCAAAGTCGGACAAGAATTGAATGTCCGCGCGGTGCTCATCGGGAAAGTGATCAGTCGGGGCGATGACTTGATTGTCGAGGTGGAACTGGTCAACACCGCCGACGGAGCGCGATTGTGGGGCGGGCAATATCCGCTGAAGCTGGCCGGCGTGCTTGCGGTGCAGGCCGAGATCGCCAAACAGATTTCGGAGAAGCTACGACTGCGGCTGAGTGGCGCAGAGCAAAAACGACTGACCAAACGTCCGACCGAGAACACAGAGGCTTATCTGCTCTACAACAGTGGCCGCTATCACTGGGGCAAGGACACTAAAGAAGAGCTAGAGAAATCCATTGAGCTATATAACCAAGCTATCGCGCTCGATCCGAACTATGCGCTGGCCTGGGCTGGGAAGGCCGACTCTTATGCCAGTCTTTCGGGCAATTATCTATCGTCAAAGGAGGCGATGCCCAGGGCGCGTGCGGCGGCGCAGAAAGCGCTGGAATTGGACGAAGCACTCGCCGAAGCTCACGCCGCGCTGGCATGGGTCAAAGCGTTTTACGATTGGGATTGGGCAGAGGGCGAAGGAGACTTCAAACGGGCGATAGAACTCAACCCCGGCTATGCGCGCACTCATAACGGGTATGGCGTTTTGCTGGTTTATTTGGGACGCTTTGAAGACGCGCAGGCGGAGATGAATCGCGCCCGCGAGTTGGATCCGCTCTCGCCCTTCGTTCAGGTCGGCACTGTCTGGCCAGTCCTTTTCGCGCGCCGTTATGATCAAGCCATCGAGCAACTCCACAAAATCACCGCTTTGGAGCCGGATTTCTCAAACACTTATCTCAACCTTGCGTGGGCGTATGAATGGAAGGGCGCGCATGCGGAAGCATTCG
>JAYUCP010000351.1:0-4379 GCA_043740245.1 Acidobacteriota bacterium
GCCCAAAGCGGCGCAGGGGGCTGGTGCATACGCACCTGCGCTTCGCGCACCGCCCCAGGAACAGTGATCAGAGCAGAACTAAGAAGGGGGACACACCACCGCCAGCCGAACACCGGAATTGAAGTCACGGTCGCCCGGCGAGCCGTAGCCACGAATGACGGCGCGCGCACTGTCATTGTCGTCGAACCACGAACCGCCCCGCAGGACACGAGTTTTGTCCGTATCCAGTTTCTCTTTCCGCGCGTCTCTCTGCGGTTTGTCGTGAGCGCTCAGACACCATTCCCACACGTTGCCACTCATTTCTTCAACACCATAAAACGACTTGCCGTCGGGGAAGATGCCCACGGCGCTGGTCTGGCCGATGCCGGTGTCACGCACATTGCCTTTCGACGTATCGAACTTGCCCTCGTATGGATAAATCTGTCCATCCGGGCCGCGTGCCGCCTTCTCCCATTCAAACTCGGTCGGCAAACGCACCTTCCATTCATCAATCTTTTGCAAGTCATAGCCGCCGTCCTTACGCCACGAAAGCCAGCGGCAAAAGGCGATGGCCTCATACCAATTCACCGTCTCGCGCGGATGATTGTCGAATTTGAAACGCTGTTCAGCGGGCTGGCGGTCATCATCATCCGCCGCCAAGCCCTCCCACCAACGTTGATCGCCGTAGCCATTGTCTTCGGCAAAGCAGCGGAACTGCGCATAAGTGATCGGATAGCGGCTGATCCAAAACGTAGACAGCGTCAGCAGTTGCGGCTTGGCAGGTTTGTACCATTCGGGATCGTCAGCTTGCTTTTCCGCGCCGTATTGAAACTCACCATCGGGAATCTCGATCCAGGTAATGTCTGGCAAGCCGTCGCTGTTTAGGCCCACGCCCGGACGATTGTCCAAGGGGCGATTGTCCAAGCGGGTTTGTCCTAACGCGCGCCCAACGGCGGCGCGGGCTTGCGGCTGTGAGTCATAGTTGAGACTGTTCTGATCCAGACGATCCAGCCATTTGGTGCGCAGGCGTTCGCGCGTGGCGTCAGGCGTATGCGCGCCGCTGCGCACGACGCATTGCGCCGCTACTTCCGGGTTGGCGGCGGCGATCCATTCCACGACCTGCGAGCAATCAGCGGTTTTCAAGCCTGCCCATAACACGGCAGCCTCTTCCCAGTTCGTACGCTGCCACCAGGTGGTGCGCGGCCACAGCTTTTCGGCTTGCAATTCCCCGGCGCGGAAGCGGATGTCCATGAATTGCGCGGCGAAATATTCCTGCAAGAGTTGATGCGAAAAGCGCACCGGTTCATTGAGGCTGAGGATGCTGGCGTTGCCTGCCAAGCGGAGTTGCCGCTCGGTCAGGATGTCGAGCGCAGCGGCCTTTGGCAGCGCCGTCCAGGCATCGCTTGCTGTGCCTGCATTCCGGCGAATCTGCATTGCGAAAGCGAGTTCCGCCAGTTTCTGCGTCAAGATTTCGTGCTCGCCGCCTAACGCAGCCTTGTGCGCCTCATCGGTCAAGTAATCACATTCGCGTTTCAGCAAGCGGTTGACAAAGGCCCGGAACAAATCGCCGCGATTGTCCGGCAGTTTGCGCGCCTCCTCAAATTCCGCATCGAGCATCGAAAGCAGGTATGGGTTACGCGCCATCAGCATCAGACCGGAAGGCTCTTCGCGCCGCTTCAGCCAGTTTTCCCAGTAGCTGTTGTCATTCTTTTCGTCGCGCCTCTTCCAGCCCCAGTACACGCCCGGCGGCAAGTGGTCTTTGTTCCAGAACGTCTGCTCCGGCTCAGCCAACTGGCCGGCGACCTCCTGCATAAAGCGCTGGTAGGTTTGTCGTGTGTCCTTCGCTAACTCGTCCCAAAACATCCGCTCGCCGAGTTCGTCACCCAGATCGCGTTGCACAAACTCCAGCATCCGCGGCGGGTCGAGCGGCTTGATGTTGATTACATCAAAGCCCAGATCAAGATCATTGTCTTTGTAATCCAGCTCGCGGCACGAAATGACGGCCAGCAACTGCGGGTTTTGCTTGATGAGCCATTGTACCTGTGGATATTTGCTTTTGCGCTGGCTGACGGGCAATTCATTCAAGCCATCCAACAACAACGCCGCTCGTTGTTCTTTGAGGAGCGTCTCAAGCTGCGCGCCGAGTTCCCCCAGTTGCGCAGCCATGAACGCCGGCAACGTTTGTTCGGCCTCAGTCCAGCGCCCCAAGCGAATCAACAAGGGCAGCGGCGCTGCGGGAGCCTGACGCGCCGTTTCGAGCAAGTTGACGGCCAGCAACCAAAGCGTCGTGGTTTTGCCGCTGCCGGGTTCGCCGAGCAACGCGGCTTGCCGCAGCCTGAGAATTTCTGCAATGACGTTATCAACTGGCTGTGGCGCTTGGGGCTCGCCCTCGCGCGCCGATCTGCGTTCATAGGCTGCGCAGACTTTAGGACGCTGCTTTTGCGCCTGGCCGTCTAGTTGCGTATAGAGCTTCGTTTGCCGTTCTTGATCGAGTCGTTCTTCATCCTGCAAGCGCTGCAAATAAGCTAACTCCACTGCGCGCCGGTCAAGCAGAGGCGGAGCAGGCGGCCGGCAGGCTTCGAGCAGCTTCGCATAATCCTGCTCTCCCGGCAGCCAATTGATGTACTGAATTTGCGCTAGCGTACCTTTGATCGGAGCCGTATCGAGCCGAAGCGGAACAAAGCGCTGTTCTTTGTTTAACGGGTCGCGAAACCGGTACGCATAGCTTTCGAATTGCGCCCAGTCGGAGCCGAACGCCTGCGCCGACATACAAAGCACCAGCACGCGCGACTGCTCCAAGCCTTCCTCAATTTTCGACGGCCAGTGAACGCCCGGCTTCAAAATCCATTCATCGAACCAGACGCGCAGCCCATCCGCCCGCAAGCGTTCGGCCAGCGGGCGCACGCTGGCTTTGTCTTGGCTGCTGTGGCTCAGGAATACGTCGTAGTTGAACTGGTCGGCCATGCGCGGTTCTCCTGGTGATGGCTCGCGTGACTGGGTGTTGCGCCGTTACTGTCTGGCGAATGTGCGATCGGACGGCGCGGAGTATAAAGTGCCCGTTCGGTTGGCTCAACCAGCTCAGACCGCTACACAAACGCTAACACCGGCGCGCCCAACACTTCCCTGCGCAACTCAACCCCCAAGCCCGGCTGCGTCGAAGCCGCCAAGCGCCCGTGCTGCCGTTGCGGCGCGCCTGCGGCAATGCTGACCGTGACGTAGCTGTTGAAATCCGTCGCCGAAAACAGCAACTCCGGCGGCGTGCTGTGGGCCAGATGCGCGATGGCGGCGGTGACGATGTCGCCGCCCCAGGTGTCTTCGATGGTCATGGCGATGCCGAGCGCGACGCACAAGTCACGAATCTGCCGCGCTTTGGTGAGGCCGCCGACCTTCGAGATTTTCAGATTGATGACATCCATCGCCTGATCGCTGTAGCCGCGCACGACCATCTTCAGATCATCAATCACTTCGTCCAGGATGAACGGACGGTTGGTGTGCCGCCGCACGACCAGGCATTCCTCGTAACTCAGACAGGGCTGTTCGAGGTAAACATTCACGTTGCGCACACCGTCGGCCACACACAACGCTTCGTGTTGCGTCCAACCGCAGTTGGCATCGGCGACCAGCACGTCACCGGCTTGCAATTCGGCGGCGACGGCGTGGATGCGGGCTATGTCTGTGGCTACGTCGCTGCCCGACTTGAGTTGGAATTTGGTGTAGCCCTCCGCGCGATACTGGCCGACGCGCGCCGCCATCGCCGCCGGCGTGTCTTGCGAAATGGCACGATACAACGCGAAGTCTGCGCCGTAGCGTCCGCCCAGCAACGTGACGATGGGTTGGCCGCACGCTTTGCCGAGCAAATCCCAACAAGCCATATCCAGCGCCGATTTGACGTAAGGATGCCCGCGCAACGCCTGATCCATGCGTTGATTGACCAGGCTGAGTTCGGTCGGATCGAGGCCCAGCAAGTGCGGCGCGATTTCGGCGATGCCTGTGCGTGCGCCTGCTGCATAGGCGGGCAGATACGCCGGGCCGAGCGGACAGACTTCGCCATAGCCTTGCAAGCCCGCGTCGGTCAGCACTTCGACGACGGTCGAATCGAAGACGTCCACACTGCGACCGCCCGACCATTTGTAGCTACCTTCGTGCAAGGGCAGTTCGACGCGATAAACATTGATGCCGGTGATGCGCATGGTTGATTCCTTTGCGGAGGTGGCAAACGAAAATCACGGGACAGCCGGAAAGAACTCCGCTTGTCCCGTGATTTTCATTTGTTTCAGATTCGCTTACTTGAGGCGCGTTTGCAGAGCTTGCGCGCCGTGTCAGTAGCCCGACCGTGAGGGAGGGCAGGCGTTAGGTATAAACCGCGGGAATCTACTTGACGCCAGCCCTCCCTCACGGTC
>JAYUCP010000352.1:0-4376 GCA_043740245.1 Acidobacteriota bacterium
GCCGCTGCCTCAGCCGAGCATTGAAAGTCAAAGAAACGCTGAAACGGTTGCTGATGAAGCAACGCAATCTGGACAGATTGCGCTACTCTTGCCGTGCAACTTGACCTGCCGAAATTGTCTGCGCGCAAAAACGTTACGCGCCGTCACTGGCGCAATGTTGCGCCGCAATGGTAAAAAGCTGCCGTTCAAACAACTTCCTATTTGAGGCAAAACCATAATGTTCCGAATCGCTTCCGCGCTCAGCGCCGCGACACTGAGCACACTGCTCATCGTGCAAATGGCGTTCGCGCAAACCCCCACGCCACTGCCCACCGCTGACCCGGCATCGGTTGGCATGTTGGCGCAGCATTTGGCTTATCTCGATCAGGCTGTCGCCGCCGAAATTGCGCGCAAACAATTGCCCGGCGCGGTCGTGCTGGTCGGGCGGCAGGGCAAGGTCGTCTGGCGCAAGGCGTATGGCAATCGCGCGCTCGAACCCGCGCCCGAAGCGATGACCGTGGACACAATCTTTGACTTGGCTTCGCTGACGAAGATCGTGGCGACGGCGACCTCGGTGATGATTTTGGTCGAACGCGGGCTGGTGCGGCTGGGCGACCCGGTGGCGCGCTACATTCCCGAATTCGCGGCGAACGGCAAACAGAACATCACGGTCGAACAGTTGCTGATTCATCGTTCAGGGCTGATTGCCGACAACGAGGTCAAGGATTACGAACAGGGGCCGGCGCAAGCGATGTTGAACATCTGGAAGCTTGCGCCGCTCAATGCGCCCGGCGCGAAGTTCATCTACTCCGACGTCAACTTCATCACGCTGGCCGAACTGGTCAAACGCGTGAGCGGCAAACCGGTGGATCAATTCGCCGCCGAAAACGTCTATCGCCCGCTGGGGATGAAAGACACGGGCTTCAATCCTGCGGCGAGTTTGCGCGCGCGCATTGCGCCGACCGAGAAACGCGGCGGCAACGTGATCGTGCCGAGCACGGGCGAAAAGGGTGAGGGGGCCGGACGCCCAGAGAGATGGATGCGCGGCGAGGTGCACGACCCGCGCTCTTACTTGCTGGGCGGGGTCGCGGGCCACGCGGGCTTGTTTTCGACGGCGGATGACTTGGCGATTTACTGCCAGATGATTCTCAATCGCGGCGAGTATCAGGGCCGCCGCATCCTGAGTCCGCTGACCGTCGCGCGCATGACGCAGCCGCGCGAGACGGGCGGCAACGGCGGCGAAGGGCAGTGGCGCGCGCTGGGCTGGGATTACTACAGCAGCTTTTCAGCGAATCGCGGCGACCTCTTTCCGATTGGCAGCTTCGGCCACACGGGCTTCACTGGCACGGGCTTGTGGCTCGATCCGGCGAGCGAGACGTTCGTCGTGTTCCTGAGCAATCGCGTGCATCCACGATTGGATGAGGATGTGAAAAAGTGGCCGGATGTGAGTTCGTTGCGTGCGCGCGTGGCGTCCATCGTTGCGGCGGCGATCACAGCGCCCCCTTTTGCCACGAGCGCTGGGGGCATGCCGCAAAACGCCGCGCCACTCGCCGTCGCACAGCCGTCGCGCCGTTCCATCTCTTCGTCCGTTCTCAACGGCATTGACGTGCTCGCCAAACAAAACTTCGCGCCGCTGCAAGGCAAGCGCATCGGCCTGATTACCAACCACACGGGCCGCGACCGCGATGGCGCCAGCACAATTGATCTGCTGGCGAATGCGCCGGGCGTCAAGCTGGTCGCGCTCTTTTCACCCGAACACGGCATTCGCGGCGTGATGGATGAGAAGGTTGCGGACGCGAAAGACGAAAAGACGGGCCTGCCGATTTACAGCCTGTACGGCGAGACGCGCAAACCTACGCCGCAGATGTTGCAGGGGCTGGATGCGCTGGTCTTTGACATCCAGGACATCGGCGCACGCTTTTACACCTTCCCTTCGACGATGGGCCTGGCGATGGAGGCTGCCGCGCAACAGCGGCTCAAATTCATCGTGCTCGACCGCGTGAATCCGATCAATGGTGTGGATGTCGAAGGGCCGCTGGCCGATGCCGACAAGCTCTCGTTCATCGCGCATCACACGATTCCGATTCGTCACGGCATGACCGTGGGCGAATTGGCGCAGTTGTTCAACAAAGAGAAAAACATCAACTGCGATCTGCAAATCGTCCGTGTTGAAAACTGGCAGCGCGCGCAATGGTTCGACGAGACTGGGCTGACGTGGATCAACCCTTCGCCGAACATGCGCAGCCTGACTGAGGCGACGCTTTATCCCGGCGTCTGTTTGCTGGAACCGACCAACGTCTCGGTCGGGCGCGGCACTTACACGCCGTTTGAAGTGATCGGCGCGCCCTGGATTGACGGGCGCAAGCTGGCGGCGGCGTTGAACGCGGCCCGGCTGCCTGGCGTGCGTTTCGTGCCGTTGCGCTTCAAGCCCACAACCAGCGTGCACAAAGACGCCGAATGTGGCGGCGTCAACCTGCTCATCACCAACCGCGACGAGTTTGAAGCCGTGCTGACGGGGCTGGAACTGTGCGCGCAATTGCTCAAGCTTTATCCGCGCGAGTTTGAAGCGAACAAGCTGCCCCGCTTGCTGGTCAATCAACAGGTCTTCGAGGCGTTGAAGCAGGGCGCGGATGGGCGCGCGTTGAAACAAGTTTATGAGCGTGATCTCGAAAGTTTCCGTGCGTTGCGGGGGCACTATCTGCTATATTGACGGCCCTGTAGTTGAATCTGTTGTCCCGAAATTCCTAACATTAGGTGCATGGTGAATCGCGGCGGGTCTGAACCAAGTTGTTGGCGCGCTGGCTATTCTGGGGAATGAGGTGCCCGGTTGTAAGGAAGGCTTGTGAGGTTCGCACGTGCCCGCCGGTTGGTTATCATCCCCCTCGGCAAATCATGAAAAGAGTTGCATACCTATTGATTCCGGTTCTGATCATTTGCGTGAGCGCCTTTGTGGCCGCTCAGAAAACGGTGCCCGCGCTGACACCGCCGGCGCTGCTGAAATCGCTGAAGAGCGCTTCCCACAGCGTTGCCGCCAAAAAAACGTTCGCGCGCAAACCTGAGCAAGAGGCACGGGCGTTATGGGTCGTGCGTTACACGATGGCCTCGCCAACGGCCTTGCGCGATTCGATCAAACGCGCCAAAGAGAATGGCTTCACCGATCTGATCGTACAGATACGCGGGCGCGGCGACGCCTTCTACGATTCGCAATGGGAACCGCGCGCCGAAGAGTTGCGCGCCTTGCCCGAAGATTTCGATCCGCTGGAAGTCATGATCCGCGAGGCGCACGCCGAAGGGTTGCGCGTGCACGCCTGGATCAACGCCTTTGTCGTCGCCAACGTCGGCACGCTGCCCAACCTGCCCGAACACATCATCTACAAACATCCCGACTGGCTGATGGTGCCGCGCCAACTGGCGCGCCAGCTTTACGGCATGGATCCGAAGTCGCCCGAATATCTGGCGGCCTTGCGCGATTACACGCGCGCCAATCGCGCTGTGTTGGAGGGCCTTTACGCCTCGCCCGCGCACCCTGAAGTGCGCGAACACCTGCGCAACATCTGGCTGGATGTGCTTGGCAAGTATGACGTGGACGGCTTGCATTTCGATTATATTCGCTATCCAAATTTCAACTTCGATTTCAATCGCAACTCGCTCGAGCAGTTCCGCGCTGAGGTGGATGCGGGTTTGAGCGCCAAAGATAAAGCGACGCTGGGCCGATTGGCTGCCCGCAATCCGCTGATTTACGCCACGACCTTTTACGAACGCTATGCGCAATTCCAGCGGCGCCAGGTGACCGAGACGGTCGAAACGATTTATCACGCGGTCAAGGCGCGCAAGCCCGAAGTGACCGTCTCAGCCGCCGTGGCCGCCGATTATGCCGAAGGCTATCGCTCGCGTTTTCAGGATTGGAAAACCTGGCTGCGGCGCGGCATCCTCGATGTCATTTGCCCGATGGCCTATACGCCCAGCACGGCGGTTTTCAGCAAACAGATGGCGGCGGCGGTCGGCAATGCCGGGCCGAATGCGGTGTGGGGCGGCATCGGATCGTGGCGGCAACCGGTGGATGGCACGCTCGAAAAAATCAGGGTCGCGCGCAAACTCGGCGCCCAGGGCTTCATTCTGTTTTCGTATGACAGCGCTGTGCAGTTTTCGGAATTGAATCCGCAGAAGGATTATTTGGAGCGCGTGCACGAAGGCTTGATGGCGGATGAAGGGCGGTAATTGCCGCGTTAGATAATCAGTTTCACCACGAAGCGGCGAAGGTTACGAAGAGCAAAAAGCGCTTCGTGGTTTTCGTCGCTTCATCATTTAGATCGGTTTGCAGTTGCTTTTACGAGAAGCGCGCGATGCGGTACAGGGAGCGGTAGCGACCTGGTGATTCCGAGTCGCGCACATCAGGA
>JAYUCP010000353.1:0-4374 GCA_043740245.1 Acidobacteriota bacterium
CGACGCCAGGAAGCTCGCCGTCTGGGCCGGCGTCAAGCAGACATAGGAGTCCGCAATCGTGCAATCGGCGCTGACGAAGAACAAGTGCACAAAGGCCACATTCGTCAGGTTGGTGTTGGTGATGTTTATGCGAGTGTTCTGAGTGTTGCCACCCGAAGCATTCGACGTGTAGATGTTGTAGACCAAAATGGAGCCAGCTTTTTGATCGCTGACTTCAGAAGAGGCCGGATATGGTTGACCTGGGTCGGCTGCCAAAGCAGAAACAGCCATCACCAGCAACGCAAGGAAAATGAACGCAATTTGTGAGAGTTTGCGTGAGGTTCGCATCTTCGAGTTTCTCCTTATTCTCTTAAATGAGATTTTTTGTTAACTGCATAAAACACCTGGCAAAGGCTGCCAAGAGTCGAAGTCGGTCAATGTGAGCATTAGGGAAATCACCCCTGATGTTAGTGAGTCAACCCATCCTACCAACTGAAAAACAGGCGGCGTCGCAGATACTCTTTGCGAACCAGACAACCAAATTTTCCGAAGAGGGTCAGTAAGAAGTTCGGGCTATGCACTGTGAGGGGCACTCGCCAACGGCCGCAAGTCTACGTATCAGGTGCGGTCTTGTCAATAGCTTTAATCGGCATGTCGGGCATGTTTAATTTTTGATTTTGTGAGGGTTAATGGGGCCGCTATTCATAGCGCAAAACTTCAATTGGCCGCAGTCTGGCGGCGGTATAGGCAGGATAAAGCGTGGCAATGAGGCTGATCAAAACAGTTATTAAACAAACCCCGAGACAATCCCAAATATGCAACTTTAAGGTGACATGCGAAATCGAGTAGATCTCCGCTGGCACCGCAATCAAATGATAGGCATTGATAAGCCAGTACAAAAGGACACCTAAGCCGAAACCGCAAAGCGTACCACTGACGCCAATCGCAGTACCCTGAAAGCAAAAGATACGGCCAATCGAAGCCGCCGTCGCACCTTGCGCGCGCAAGATCGCAATATCCCGATGCTTCTCGACGACCATCAGTGTCAAAGTCGTGATGATGTTCAGCGTGGCAATCACAATCAGCAAAATAAAAAAGACCACCACGACGCGTTGCTGTAGCTGCAATGCGGCAAATAGCGGGCGGTTCAATTCCTGCCAGTTGTTCGTGATGAAAGCTGCGCCAGCCCTGGCCTGCACGCGCGCGCCGATTTCATTGACGCCGTAAATGTCAGCCACGCGCATCTGAATGACGCCTGCCGTGTCGCCTTTGCCGCTGAGTTGTTGCAATGCATCGAGCGCGATGTAGGCCCATTTCGAATCATATTCATAAAGGCCCGAGGCGAAGAAGCCTGCAACCCGGAAGTTAGTAAAGCGGGGTCGGGGAGTCATCCCCGCTGGCGTTAAACTTGAAGTGGCTGAAACCACAGTGATGCTGGAATTTAGTTGCAGCCCCAAAGACCGGGCGAGTTCTTTGCCAACGATCATACTTGGCGGATTGGCCTCTCCCGCTTGTGCTGCTGGTTGATTCAACTGTTTCGCGTCGCCTGCGATGGTGATAGCGAAGATTTCGTTCGCGCTCGCGGGGGCCGCACTGTCAACGCCCTTGAGAATGGCCTGTTCGCTGCGGTCACCGCTGGTCAGCAGGATTGGTTCATAGCTCGTTGCAGAGGCCGCCAGCACGCCCGGGACAGTGCTGATCTGCGCGGCCAGTTCACGGTAATTTTCGATGTTGCCGCCATCGGCTTTGAGCAGGTTGAGGTGCGCGGTGCCTTGCAGGATTTTGTCTTGAATTTCAGTGCGGAAGCCTTTGATCAAAGCCAGCGCGACTAGCAAGGCCGCCACGCCGATGGTGATGCCGAGGATGGCGACGCCAGTGATGACCGAGACCGCGGTCTGGCGGCGTTTCGCGCGCAAATAGCGCAGGGCGATGAATAATTCGTAGCGCATTATTTCCACGACTGACGCGTAGCGGCCTCGCCCAAATCCACCACGCGCAAATTCAGCAGACCGCCCTGGCGCTGGATGATATTGAACTTGCTCTCAGCGGCGTCCGGTTTGTCGAGCGGGTAAGGCGAGGTGCGCACCATGTAACGCACGCCCAGCTTCTTCCAGTTTTCCCAAGCCCCCGCCGGATCGTCTGAAGCCACGGTTTTGTGGCCGGTATAAAGGTGCACCAAGGCTGGATTCTGCGTCGCCAGCACGACATCTTTGGGCAAGTTGTCGCCGACGTATTTGATCAGCACTTCGTTCTCGTTAAACGCCTTCAGCCATTTCAACTGGTAGGCGGGCGCAGGATCGTTCTTGCGCTGAATATATTGGTTGTTGCTGTAAAGGTTCGACACGACGATTAACCAGATCAGCGCCGTCGCGGGCAGCCATTGCTTAGGCCCCGCCTGTTCGCCCGTCAGCATTTGATATAAGTCGCCGAACCCCTTGACGCCCATCAACAGGTAATAGAGCAGCAAAGGCGCCAGCGGCAGCAGCAAGCGAAACTGCTCCCAGCCCCACGAAATTGAAATCGCCAGCGCCAGCGGCGTCACGATTTCTGCCAACGTCAACCGCCGCCGCACCGTCATCACATAGCCGAACAGCGCCAGCGCCGCGAACAGCAGCGACAAGCCGCGCCCTTCCTGCCCAACGCGAACCCTTTCCCCCGGTTCGAGCGGGCGGAACAGCGAATAGAACGCGATGCCGCCGATGTCGTATTTGCCAATCTCCGACAGGTTGTTCCAAAGGCGTTCGGGCAGGTCGTCAAAAGTAATTGTTCCTTCCTGCGGCGCGCCCGCGACCTTTTGCCAGAACTGTGTGGCGTAGGTCTGCACGATATTCGCGCCTTGTTCCGCGCGTTGCTCTGGCGTGGGCGCGTAAATGCGCGAATACAAAACCCAGGGGCCGACCAACAAAGCCACAATTGCGGCCAAAACCAAAAGCGGGCGCGTCAATTTCTCTTTGAGCAAATACAGCAAACTGCCCAGCAACAAGCCGAGCCCCGCCGGGCGCGTCAGAAACGCAGCGGATACCAGCAAAGCGCCCAACGCGGCATAAGTGAGCGCCGCTTTGTTCTCACGTTCGGCCACACATCGTTCGACCAGAATCAGCGCGCCCAATTGCAACAGTGTAAAAACACATTCCGACATCACGGACGAAGTCGCCAAAAAGACCAGCGCCGGATACAAGACCGTCGCGGCGGCAAGGCCCAACGCGGTGAACTCCGGCACCGCGCGCACCCGCCGGAAATAAACATAGGCCAGTACACCCGCGCCGAACATCGCCACAACCGAGACGGATTTCAGCAAGAACAAATTGCCCGGGAAGCCACTAGAGAAACGATAGAAGATCGAAAGCAAAGCCGGGAAGAACGGCGCATAGAAAGGCCTGATACCCGGCGTCGGCGAATTGATGATCGTGTAGCCGTGGCCCGTCGCCAGCGCCTTCGCCAGCAGCACATACCACGCATCGTCCACCACCAGTCCGACCACGTTATCCAAGCGCATCGTGTAAACAACAAGAGAGGCTACGGCCACCGCCGCCGCCAACCCGATCAACAGCCAGGGCTTCGGTTTCGCTTCAATGGAAACGGCTTTGTCCAGTTGCGGCTGCGCGTCAGCGTTTTGGTTGCCAGCTTTGGCTTTCGTCGCGGGATGCTTCGCCAAGATACCTGCTCCTTGAATATCTGTGTCAGTAGCCCGACCGTGAGAGAGGGCTTGATTGCGAGGCCTGCCCTCCCTCATGGTCGGGCTACTGACACACCTTATTTACTTTCGGGCCGCATATGCGGAAAGAGAATCACGTCGCGGATCGAATGCTGATTGGTCAGCAACATCACGACGCGGTCTATGCCGATGCCTTCGCCGGCCGTCGGTGGCATGCCGTAAGACAGCGCGCGGATGTAATCTTCGTCCATCACCATCGCTTCGTCGTCGCCGCCCGCGCGCTGCTGCATCTGCTCTTCAAAGCGGCGGCGCTGTTCCGCCGGGTCGTTCAACTCCGAAAAAGCATTCGCAATTTCCATCGAAGCGATGAACAGTTCGAAACGATCCACAAAGCGCGGATCATTCGGATTTTGCTTCGACAGCGGGGAAAGCTGTGTCGGGTGTTCGGTGATGAAGGTCGGATCAAGCAGATGCGGCTCGGCGAGGTGTTCGAAAAGCGCGCCCAATAACTGCCCGTCATTCAGCTTCGGATCGAAACTCATTTCCAGCGCCGCCGCTGCCTGTTCCAACGCGCCGCGCTCCATCAATCCATCCAGCGTGGGCATCGCGTTCGCCTTCTCATCCGGCCAGTATTTCAACACAGCCTCGCGCATGGTCAGCCGCTGCCAGTTGTCGAAATTGATCGTCTGGCCCTGATAGGGAATCTGCCGCGTGCCGCAGACGCGGTCGGCCAGCAGCGT
>JAYUCP010000354.1:0-10543 GCA_043740245.1 Acidobacteriota bacterium
CCGCGTGGCAGCCCATAGAAAGAATACATTTTCTTATTCGTTGAGAGGCGGCGGATGTACTCCAGAGGTATGAAGCACGCGGCGCAGATTGAGCAAGCCTCGGCGATTGAGGTCCAACGCTGCAACAGTCGCTCTGCCAACCGGCGTCAGGCCGACAATCTCGGTGAAGTCCTCGTTCCAGGTGAAGTGTTCGTGCCAGCGTTGCCGACGCGGATGAAAGAACGGCACGGTCTGTGAGGTGAGTGGATCAAGGGCGGCAATCCGCGCCAACTTACGACCATTGCAGCCCTGGCAGCAGCACGCCAAGTTGTTGGCGCTAGTTTTACCGCCCCTTACGCGAGGAAAGATGTGGTCAACGGCGAGTGATTGCGGGCAGAAACTTTCCGGCACGCGGCAGTATTCGCAGTATTCGGCGGCGCGCGCCCTGACCAACCGGCGCAATCTTGCCGGAATGTATTTGTCAGTCATGGTCGGGGAACCGAATGCCGAGTTGCTCCATCACGGCGGCCAACGTGACACCGCGCGTTTGCGCCAGTGTGGCGAGTGCGGCGACGCGGTCGGCGTGCAATTCTTCGAGCCGGTCGGTCAGCTCGATCAATTCCGGTTGCTCGGTGGCAGTCAGGGTTTCGGCTTCGCGCCGGGCGATCAACTCATGGAGACGCGCTTTGTCGGCGGCCGGTAACACCCGGTTGATGCGCGCGAAGAGCGCCGTTTCGTCGGCGCTCAAGTGCGGCGCGCGCCGCGCGGCACGCAGCGTCAACAAGCGGTCGGTCAAACGATTCATCTCCGGCCACGGCAGTTGTTCGATGGCGGCGAGTAGTTGATCGGGTGAAGGACGAACTTCGATAGTTTCCATAACGGCTCCGGCGCTTGGCGCGCGGCTATTGGCCCATGCGCATCAGGCGGTTTTGGAAGGAGTCGGGCTGGATGTCCAGTTGAATTTGGTGAATGGTGTTGCTCATGGTGAACAGCTTGTTGTCCATGGCCACGATCCGCCCGCGCAAATCCACATACATCTCTTGCTGCATATTGAGCATTTCTTGCTGCATTTTGACGAGCGCATCCAGTTTGCTGTTTATCTCGAAGAGCGCAGTTTGTAGCGTGGCCTCCAGCGTGGCAACACGCTTTTCGAGTGGGAGCGGCGGAAGTTTCTCGGTCGTTTCGTTTTCAGTTTGATCTGTCATAGCTGTTACCTCCAATCCCATCATACGGAGCAACCATGAGTCTCGTCAATGTTCACAACGAATGGGATCCGCTCGAAGAAGTCATCGTCGGGCGCGCCTGCAACGCCCGTATCGCGCGGCCCGACCGTGGACTGTTCGCGGTCGAATATCGCGAGTACGAGCAAGTCGAAAACATCCCGTCCGGCCCCTATCCGCCGCGCGTGATCGAAGCGACGGAGGAAGACCTCAACGCCCAGATCGAGACCATTCAAAGCTGGTCAGACGGGCTGCGACAAGCATCAGTGCGTCATCGCATACACGATGCAATTCATTCCCAGCCGATAAGCGGCCAAGCCATACTTCAACGGATAGCCCGGATCATCAATCCATTCCCAAGCGTCGCCGTTATCGGCATTGCGCGCGATAAAGACCATCACGCGGCCCTCTTCGTTGGTGATGGCCATGTAATACGGCACATAGCCGTCTTGTTCGTAGGTGATGCCGCGATAGGCGTTGCCGACGTTGGGGACTTGAACGATCTCGTTGATGTCGAAGTAGCAGTGAAACAAGGTGTGATCGAGCGGCAGGTCTTTGATCGTGTATTCGGGAAAAACCTTGCGCATCTGTTCCTGCACGTTGGCCCATTCGTAAGAGCCCCAAAAATCGTCCAGCATGAGAAAGCCGCCACGCAACAAGTACTCGCGCAATTCCGCAGCGTCTTCACCTGACAGGAACATGTGGCCGGGTTCAACGGCATAAATAAACGGATATTTGGAAAGTTCTTTCACGGCAGGCGGCGCGGTGGTGGGGTCGCTGCTGATGTCGAGACTGCTCTGCACCCAATTGCGCAGCCCGATCAGAAACTGCTCGTCGGCCTTCGGGTAATCGGTTGTCCAACTCGCGCCGCGATAGCCATAGCCGCCGCCGCTGTAACGCAACCGCGTGAACGTATATTCGCCACGATGGACTTTGCCGCCCCGCGCCGGACGCCTGAATTCTTCGCGCATCGTGGGAAACTCTTCGCTGCGGCGGCGCTGGGCGGAACCGAACCAAGGCCACGCGCTGAGCGCCGCGCCGAGCAACAGGAAACAGGCGATTGCGGACTTTCCCAACACACACCTCGCAGACAGTTGAGTACGAACAAAGAGTGGTCTTAAACAAGTGCAGTCAAGTTTGCATCCCGCCTTGTAGTAGCGAATTTATTCGCGCCGTGACAACGCGAATAAATTCGCTACTACGAGGGACAGGCCGCAACTGCGTCAGGCGCTCGCCCTTTCAGCCCAAGCATCAGCGGGCTCAGTCGGTACGCCGATGCCCAGAAAACGGCAGAATGCCTCGTCGGTCAAGGCCGCCGCGACGCCCTCGCCAATGGCGCGGCCATCGGGGTGCGTCCAGATGCGCGTCCAATCGCGGACAAAACCTTCATCCGCCAGCATGCGGCGGCGCTGCGGCAGTTCGAGCCGGTAATACTCATTCGTCATCTTCACGACGGGCACCTCGATATAACTCGAAAAGTTGTGTCCCACGATAATAATGCTGCAAGATTTGCGCGGCGTCGTAGCCTTGCTCGGCCATCAACGCGGCGCCGATCTGACATAACCCGACGCCGTGCCCCCAACCCGCGCCGCGCAACGTGAAGCGCGCGGGGACGCCATTCTGCACCGCCTCCGATTCAATCACAAAGGCCGAGCTGTAAAGATGCGAGGGCGAAAGCGCGCGCCTGATTTCCAATTCCTTGCCGATAACCAGCGTGCGCTGCTCCCCCACGATGCGCAATCGTTTCAGGCGTCCTGAAGCGCCGCGCTCGACCGACTCCAACGCGAGAATTGCGCCAAAGCTCAAACCCAGCTTGCGTTCCAGCAGGCTCTGCAACTCGGCTTGTTCGAGCGTCACCTGCCAGCGGAAAAAATCCGTCGTCGCTTGATCGAAGTCCGGCAAAATCCTGTTCAGGATCGTTGCATCGTTTGCATTGCAAAACGCGGGCGGCGCTTGGCGAATCCAGGCCGCCGCGTTGGCTTCGTCATTGAGGGGCAAGCGGCAATCCGCTGGCAACACCCCGCCATCGTAAAAGGCCTGCAAATACGGCACCTCCGCGTCCGCCCAGGCCGTGCTGAACAGTTCGGTGAAGCCGCCGCAGGATTTTGAAAAACGCGCATCGCACAGTTCGCCTTGATATGCCAGCACTACGCCGCGCGTGGCGTTGATGGCTTCATAGACGCGCGCGGTGGTCACTTTGGTTACGCCCTGATAGCGCTGGCAATGGTCATCGGCGCAAATATCGAAGTCGGCGTGATTCTCGCGGTCGTACCAGCGCACGATTTCTTCGGCGGTTCGGCTTTGGCCCGGCTTGTCTTGCGCGGACTGCCAGGGCACAAGCTGCGCCAGCAACCAACTGCGCGAAATGATGGCGTGCGCTTTGAGCAACTCGGGGTGCGCCGTCGCACTCATTTCAGAGGCAATCACGCTGGTGACGTAAGCCTCGACCGGCACACGGTTGATGACCAGCAAGCGTCTTTGCGCATCCGCGCGCAACAGCAAGTCACCAGTGAAGGTTTGGTCTTCCTGCTGCTGCCAGTGAAAATCAATGCCGATGGTGACGCTGCGCAACGTGAACGTGGTGGCGTTGCGAAGTTGCAATTCAACGCCATCCACGTGAGCAAATCTTTCAACGCGGCCTTGCGCATCGGTGATCGCGATGCCGCCGTCAGCGTCAACAGATGCCTCATACTCGCCGCTTGAAAGATGGCGGCCAGTGTTCGTCACGCAATCGCCCGCCAAGACAAAGCTGACACGCGCCGCGTCCGACAACAGCCCGACCCCCACCGTTGGTTCCGCTTGCAACAATTCCAGCATCGTTTCGCGCTACTTTCTGATCTTTAACAATTCGTAGTATTTCTCTTTTGGTTCGCCTGTCCACCCATTGATGCCGTGTTGCGGCAGCCAGTACAGATGCACATACACCGCGATCAGTGCGGGGATGGACAGCACCAAGTAGGCCCAAAACCGGCCAACTGTCTGAGCCAAGCCAACTGTCTGAGCCAAGCCAATCGTCACGGCCAGCACCATGACGACTTTCAGCACACGCCGCCATTTGGGTTTGTGCTCTTCGAAGTGACCGAACAGGATGTTGCCGATGGCAAAGATAGACATCACGATTGCCACATCAAACCAAGCACTATCTGTTCTCCACATAATGTTCCTCCTCATTCAAGCTGCCGTCGCCAGGCTGCAAACCAATCATCGCGTAAAGTGACTTCCGCAAAAATCTCTTCCAGCGCCGTTGCCGTTAGCCGCGCGAAATGTTCGGGCTGCGGCACGACCAACACGCCGCCCAGATCAATCGCCGCCGGGCTGATCGTCAATTTCGCCGCGCCCTCGGCGTCATAGCAAGCTGGGCGATGACGCTGACGCGGCAACAGCAACACACACCAGCGTTTGTCTTTGAACATCGCCAGCACATTGAGCAGCGGCTCTTCCCTGTTTGCAGTAACGGCGGCGAGCGCGGTCAACGCCCGTTCAAACCAACCGAGCCAGCCAGCGCGGTCGCTACTAAAAGCGCCCAGCGCTTTGATGCGATAGTCCGGCAAAGTGAAGGCTTCGACATCCGGCGCTGCTTGCCAACGTTGCAAGGGCCAGCGCTCAACCTCGCGCCAAATGGGCAGCCGCGCCGCTTCTGCCGCTTGCAAATGCAAATGATCGGGGGCCGAGGCGCCGCACTTCGGCCCGTTGTAAAGCGTGAAAAACTCGCTGCCCAATTCACGAGTTAAATCCAGCAACGTGCCAAATGCTGGCGCAATGGCTTGTGGCGAATGCGCGCGCGCGGCGATCACCAAATGCTGCGGCAACACCGGGAATGGATTGCAGAGCACGATGAAATCATCGCCAAACGGCAAGCCGCGCTCTTCACTTGGCAAACTGTCAGCGCACAAAAAACAAGGGCGCGCTTGAATCGAAGCCGCATCCACCTTGGCGGCAGTGCTGACGATGCGTTTGGGATTGAATTGGGCCAGCACTTCGGCGCCTTTGATCGTGAAGCGCCGGTATTCGACCTGTTGCATAGCCGCCGTTGCCTCGCGCAATTGCGGCCACGTCGCTTCTTGCTGCGCCAGCAAAGCATGCACGCGCGCGGCCCATCCCTCACCGCTGCCAAACGGAGCCAGTTCCGCGTTGCTGAGAATCCGCGTCTGCCAACTCATGCTTTGCTCAAGCCCGCCTTCGCATTGAATTGCCGCCGCGCTTCGATCTCAATGGTGCGCAGGCGGTCTTTATAGCTGTCGTAGCGGTTCGCCGTCGCCAGTGGCAGCGCGCTGTCCGAATTGCCCGACCAGCGCCGCGCATAATAGAGCGAGTCATAAATGCGCCCGATCTCGTATTCGCGGCTGAGGCGCAAGGCCACCGCGTAATCTTCGCCATAGCTCACATTGGGCAAACCGATCTGGCGCAGCACCGGCACATCAAAGGCACGCGGCGCGCCCAGCCCGTTGATGCGCAGTGCGTTGTTGCGCCCGTTTTCGCGCGTCCATTCGCGGTGATCGATCAAGCCCGGCGGCAACTCGTTCAACTCGAAATCTACGATGGTGTATGAGCCGATCACCATCGCGTACTGGCTGCGCTCAAACTCCGCCACGATACGCGCCAGCGTGTCAGGCCCGGCATAGATGTCGTCAGAATCGAGTTGCACGGCGTAGCGTCCGCAATGCGCCGAATACAACGCTTCATTCCAACAGCCGCCGATGCCCAGATCTGTGCGAGCGGGAATCAGATGGTGCAACTTCGATGACGAGAATGGGAGCGATGGGAGCGATGGGAGCGATGGGAGCGATGGGAGCGATGGGAGTGATGGCGATGTAACTAAATCAAAAGTCGTATCTGCAAAAGCTCCTCCGTTATCAGCCGCTAGTTCGCGCAACAATTCAGTTGTGCCATCGGTGGAATGGTTATCCACCACGATCACATTGAAGTCGAAATCGGTTTGCTGCGACAAGGCGCTGCGCACGGCCTCGGCAATTGTCTTGGCGCGATTGCGCACGGGGATGAGGATGCTGGCTGTGACTGGGAAGGTTTCGTGCGAGGCGGGCACGGGGGCGAATGCAGGCGCGAGCCAGGCGTTCAGGCGTTGCAGGTGTTCGGTGGCGAGTTGTTCCATCTCGATCTGGTAGTCGCGCTGGCGCGGGTCAACATAATCGAAAAGTTTCTCGCCGCTCGCCCGCTTGTCCACTGCCGTGCGCGTGTAAAGCGTTTCGGGCACGCGCACGAGGTCGCAATCGGTCGAGAGCTTCAGCCGCAAATCGTACAGGCCGCCCCAGCGCACGCTGTCCGGCACGGCGCCGTATTCCTGCAAACTGACCTGCGCAGCTTGCCGTGCCAGCAACACGAGCGCGCCGAAATCGAAGTTGTCGCGCAAGCTGCCGGTTTGATAATCAAGCAGCGGATGCTCGCTGATCTCAGCGCCGTTGCGTGCGCGGAAGTCGCTGTAAAGCAGCCCGGCCTCGGTGTCGTCGGCGATTTGCACGAAGCGCTCCAACGCGCGCGCGCCGAATTCAACCGCGCCGCCCGGCAGCACGAGCAACAAATAATCAGTGTGACACAGCGCCAGCAGCTTGTTGATGAGCGGGCCTGAAAAATAACTGTCTACAACCAACTCTTGCGTGCCGGCGGGTGCGGCGGGCGCGCTGGCTTGCCGCAACCAGAGGATGCGCTCAACCAGCGGATGCGCCAACAAGGCCGTTAATTCTTGCGGTTCAGAGGCAGCGTTGACGTTCGCAAATGCGAGGGTAAGTCTTTTCATGCAGCGTGTCGGGCAGGCGATCAGCTTGGGTTGGCTGACCTGTTCTTTAGCTTTCAAGAAAAAGAAAACCACGGGGAGCACGGGGAGCACTGGGGTAGGAAAGGAGTCGGAGCACACACGTTACCCAATGTTCATTGGTCTTTTTGCCAACTTTCTTCCCCGTGCTCCCCGTGGTTTTCTTTTTCTTGAAATCTATAGTTTGATTCAAGGGGCCGCGCGACGATGAAACCGATCATTTCATTCGCGGCAAAATACTCGGTGAGCGGTTGTTCCACCACGCCGCCCAGCCGGTGCGAGGCGTGGCGTATGCGCAACTGTCCATCAATGCGAAAGAGCATGCCGACGTGATTCGTATCCAGCCAATTGCGCCCAGCCACGAAGTAAATCAAATCCCCGTCCTGTAACGACGGGCTTATTTCCGCGAGCCTGGTTTTGGGAAAGTAGCGCACGTTCACATTGCGCGGCGGGCTGCCCGGCACGGCCTTCAACACTTTGGCGCGTTCGGCGGTCAGCGGCCCTTGCGTCAGGTCTTGCAACAAACCGTCGCGCACGTGGGCCGCGTGCCAGTCGGTCGTGTAATGCAAGCGCGTGGCATAGGACACCGCGCCGTTGGCATAACGAATGGTGCGCAAGCGATTGAGAAAGCCGTCGAGCGTTGTCGCGCCGCTCACCGCCAGCACCGTTTCGAGGAAGGTCACGCAATCAAAGCCATCCAGACGCGCGACAAACTGTTCGGGTTCAGTGACTGAGCCAATCAGCGGATGCAAGAGGTAAGGTTGACCGAGCAGTCGCGCTGAAACCAGTTTCATACGCGCGGCCAGGTTGGGTTGATGTTGAGCCTCGGCCAACAACTGTTCGAGGATGCGGCGGTCTTTTTCCGCCAGGCTGGATGGCTCAACGCTGGCAAGCACGCGCGGCGCGGACGCAGGCAAGCAGCCTAGCCAAACGGCGGCGCAGAGGCCGGCCAATAGTATTTTCGTTTTGCAGTTTTGCATCACAGCTTGCAGCACCTTGTTTGAAATCCGGGGCCGCGTTGTGCGGCGCGCTATTGTCGCGCACGCGGCTGAGTGCGGCAAGCAGGCGCTTTGCGGTGAGGTGTTTTGCGTGAAGCCGCTTCAGGAACAATGGGCGGCGCGGCAAGGGTAGCGCGAACTGTCCAGTTTGCGCGGCTTCAGGAACTCCAACCGTGGCGCGACTGCTATCCGCTCGTTCGACTGCTGAAGCCGCGCAAACTGGACAGTTTGCGCTACCCTTGCCGCGCCGTCGGCTTCCCTTTGCGCAAACCTCGGCGAGTGGCGCTACTCGTTCCCTGCATCACGGCTTAACCACGCGTTCTGAGGCTTTCAACAACTCAGCCAGATGCTGTTGCCAAAGCGCGGGCAGCGAATGCGTGCCGTGGCCGCGCGTTTGGTCGCTGATCGGGATAAGAATGAAGCGTCCGCGCTTGACGCGTTTGATCTCGCGCTCGGCGACGCCGAGTTCGGGCGGGTTGACTTGATCGTCCGCCGAATTGATCGCCACGAGCGGGGCTTGAATCGTTTCCAGCCGGGGCGCTGGGTCGTAATCGCGCGACGAGTCATAGGCATACAGCATATCGTTCGCGTCCAGGCGATTGAGATACGAACGCACTTGGTTGTCGAACAGCTTGTCGGCAGCGTCGCGCGTCGGCGCTTGTTTGTATTGCTGCAACGGCGTGCTGACCATCCACATCAGCGTGTAAATCGCCGCCGTCAAGCCGCGCACAGGTTGCGTCTTGTATTCGCCGTTTTGCCAATCGGGATCGCCTTTGATCGAGTCAATCACCATGCGGCGCATAAAGCGATTGCGGCCCGCAATCGCTACGGGCAAGCTGGCGAGCGGCATCAGCGCATCCATAAAGTCAGGATACTTTTCGCCCCAGACCCAAGTGTGCATCCCGCCCATCGAAGTGCCCATCACCAGCCGCAGATGATTGACGCCGAGCTTTTCGGTCAGCAAACGATACTGCGCCGTCACCATATCGTTGTAATTGTAGCGCGGGAATTTGGCGTGCAAGCCATCGCTGGGTTTCGACGATTGGCCGTGGCCGATGGCGTCGGGCAGGATGATGAAATACTTGCTGGCGTCAAGTAGTTGGCCCGCTCCGAACAGCACGCCCGCGAATGATTGCGAGAGAAAGCCTGCGCCGTTGCCGGTGGTGCCGTGCATGACCAGGACGGCGTTGCGCACCTGACCTGCCGCATCCTTTACGGGCTGTCCGAGCGTGCGGTAATGCAAGCGTAATGCGGGCAAGGTCTCGCCGCTCTCAAAGCGGAAGTCGCGGATTATGTGATCGCCTTCGACAGGCGCGGGCGCGGTTTGCCCAAGCGCGTGAAAGGACGCTGCACAGCAAAGCAGCAAGAGAATGACAATTCGTTGACGCATCGTTTTTCCCTCAGCAGGATCAGCGAAACAGCCCTTTGCCAATCCCGATTTCATAAGCCAGCCACAGGCCGAAGCCGAAGCTGAAGCAGCCCGCCGCAAAGCGCACGGCGCGATAAGCACGGGCGTAGCGCGCGACAGCCAGATACGCGGGCAAGCTCAGCAAAGAACTCATCAGCATCATTCCGCCAATCGAACCAACACCGAAGACGGCAATATAGGCAAATTTCCCAACCACCGATTGAATCGCCGCTACGCCCAATAAAAACAAGCCCGCGCTGCCCGCCAATCCGTGCACCATGCCGATCAAGAGCGGACGCGCAGCCAATTTGAACTCGTGATGCGATGCGGGCTCAGCCGTTGGAGCCGGCGCGTGCACGTGCGGATGAATGTGCTGATGCGCGCCGTGGGTATGCACGTGGGCGTGCAGCTTGCCGCCTTTGTATAGCTTGTACAGGACATTCGCGCCCAATCCAATCAACATCAGCGCGACGCCGAGTTCAAAGGCCTGTTCCAGACGCGGACTGATTTGGACTTGCAACAAGATGACCACCACGCCCGCCAGCAACAGCGAAAGCGTGTGTCCCAGTCCCCACCAGCCGCCGATCAAGGAAGCGCTCAACAAAGTGCGCCGCTCGCTGACCAGCGTCGAGACGGCGGCCAGGTGATCGGCGTCCAGCGCGTGCAATAACCCAACCATAAAGCCGCTCAATAAAATCGAGGCCAGCGAGCCAGCGCCAATCCCTGTGAATAGCGCAGCGGCAATTGCAAGGGTCGTAATTTCAGCGATCATCAGAGGCACTGGTTATTGCGTTGTTGCCGCACCCGGAAAACAGAAAAGAGCCTGGAGTTCAGCATTAAGCTCAGCTTCAGGCTCTCTGAACAATGGCGGGATGAGCGAGCCCCCTCCCTTGTAGTAGCGAATTTATTCGCTGCGTGGTGAGACCTAACGAATAAATTCGTTACTACAAAGGGGAAGCGCTCAAGCAACCTCATTCGCCCAAGGCGGCTACATGCACTTCGAGGAGTTTTTTGTTATGCGGATCATAGCCCCAACAGCCGAGGGACGCCGCGTTTACCAAGGCGGTTCGATACTCGGCGTGTCGGCCATTGCGATGCTCGCCATTTTGGGCGTCGTCGGCCTGGCCGTGGACATCAGCCATATGTATCTGGTCGCCGCCGAATTGCAAAA
>JAYUCP010000355.1:0-26803 GCA_043740245.1 Acidobacteriota bacterium
TGCTGGCTGGTCTCGGCCTTCTCGACGCTGCTCTGGGCCAGCGCGGCCCAGGTGTTGAGCGCAAACGCCAGCGCCAGCAGCGCCACCGTGAAGCCCCAACGGTACAGCCAGACCGGGCGTCGTAACTGATTTGAATTTTTGGTGTTCATGTTCTTCCTCCTCGGCTTTGGTAGGACGGACGTTCGCCCGTCCTACCGGCTGGCCTTACCTTCTCAAGAATGGATCGAGATTCGAACCGTGGATCTTGAAGTGACAGTTCGTGCAATTCTGAAAGCGCAATTGCGTGATGTCGTGGAAGGACGGCGTCGGCGGACCGACCCCTGTACCTTCAGCCGCCAAACCTGGCGTATTCGAATGGCATTCCAGACAGAGGAAGCGGGTGTCACTGCGTTTCAGCAGCTTCGCATTGGTCGAACCGTGCGGGGTGTGACAGGCCTGGCAACCTTCGACCTTGAGCGGCGCATGCTCGAAGGCGAACGGCCCGGCTTTATCGGTGTGGCACTTCAAGCACGAATTGTCGCCGCCCGCCCACGAACGCAGTTGTTTGGCTTGGAAGCCGCCGTGCTGGTTGTGGCAGTCGGAACACTTGATCGCGCCTTCGGGCACCTTGTGGTGGAAGGGGCGCGCAAACGAAGCCTTCTGATCCTGATGGCATTTGTAACAGCCATCCGGTTGTGCATCGCGCAGCAGGAATTCCGTGCGTTTCGGCGAGTGCGAAGAGTGACAGTCAATGCAGGTCACACCGTGGCGGCCATGCTCGCTGCGGCGGAAGTTGAAGCGCTCTTCGCTGCGGCCCTGCGTGCTTTCGTGACAGCGCAAACAGAGCGCGCTGGCTGCGGCGGGCGCCAGTCCGGTGTATGAAATCATCGAGGCCGCTTTGGCTTTGGCTTCGTCGGAAAGGAGGGCCTGCGCTTCAGCCTCCTTGCCTTCTTTGTTCAGCCGTTGGGCCGTCTGGTAATACTCGACGTGCGCTTTGGCGCCACCGTGACAGGCCTCGCAACTGCGCTGCTCGGCTTTCTCGAAGTTCTGAGTCTTACGATGCGCCGTCAACGCGAAAAATGAGGCCTGATTGCTGTGGCATTCTCCGCAGGAAGAACTGCCGACGTAATCAGCCGGATTTGTCGAGATGTGCAGCGCGGCTGCCTCAACGGTCGCCGCCGCCGCAACGGGTTGCGGTGATTTAGCGCCTCGGACCAACGTCACCAACTTGGAGGACAAGAATGGCATTGAAACCGAAGCCGTGAATAACAAAATGAGCGCAAGCTTGAGAATTCGCATAGGCTCTCCCATCTAATTGAGCGAGTAGTTTTGGTGAATTGAGTTAGGTTTGCATAAAAGCCATGAGTTGACCTGGGTTTTTGTGCAGACATTCAACTTGGCCGGCAACTGGGCCGACAACATCAATAACAGTGCGTAGAATTTCAGTCTGTTCCATATTGAACATCGCGCGGACGACTTTCTTTTCACTTTCTGCTTCGGGCAGTTTCAACTCGCACGGCTGCAACTCAGATGCCAAGAGAGTTTTGGTTCAAGCTGGGGAAAGACACGCTATTGGTGCGGGTTTTCGGCTCTGGCGCTGCGCAAAAGTACTCAACAACCTCAGCGGTTCGCGTGAGTCAAGATCAAATCTTTTCACACGCGACAGGCGCGGCGTTCCACCGGCAATCACGCGTTGACTCGAAGCCCACGCTGCCAAAGTTGCCGAAACAGCGCGCGTAGCTTAAAACAGCGCCTCAATCCACTTTCTTCAGAGTCACCAAAAGGAAATCACATGAGCGACCCAAACAAACCGAACAACGGCGACCAGGGCGGACGCAAGCTGCGCAGCCGCGCCTGGTTCGGCCCCACCGACAAAGGCGGTTTCATCCATCGCAGTTGGATGAAGAATCAGGGCCTGCCCGATCATCTGTTTGACGGGCGGCCCGTCATCGGCATTTGCAACACCTGGTCGGAACTGACGCCGTGCAATGCGCACTTCCGCCAGCTTGCCGAGCACGTCAAACGCGGCGTTTATGAAGCGGGCGGTTTCCCGGTCGAATTTCCCGTGATGTCGTTGGGCGAACCGTTGCTGCGGCCCACGGCGATGCTCTTTCGCAATCTGGCGAGTATGGATGTCGAAGAATCCATCCGCGCCAATCCGATTGATGGTGTAGTGCTGCTGGTCGGCTGCGATAAGACGACGCCGGCCTGTGTGATGGGCGCGGCGAGTTGCGATCTGCCGACGCTGGTCGTGTCGGGCGGGCCGATGCTCAACGGCAAGTTTCGCGGGCAGGACATAGGCTCCGGCACCAACGTCTGGAGCTTCAGCGAAGAAGTTCGCGCGGGCACGATGTCGCTCGCCGATTTTCAAGAAGCCGAATCGTGCATGAGCCGTTCAGCCGGGCATTGCATGACGATGGGCACGGCTTCGACTATGGCGAGCATGGTCGAAGCGTTGGGCTTGGCCTTGCCGCACAACGCCGCGATTCCGGCGGTGGATGCGCGTCGCTACGCGCAGGCGCATATGGCCGGGCGGCGCATGGTCGAGATGGTTGGCGAAGATTTGCGCCCCTCACAGATATTGACGCGCGCTGCGTTTCAAAACGCCGTGCGCGTGCTGGGCGCTATCGGCGGTTCGACCAACGCGGTCGTGCACTTGCTGGCGATTGCCGGGCGCGTGGGTATCGAATTGACGCTCGATGATTTTGACCGCTGGGGCCGCGATGTGCCGTGCTTGGTCAACCTGATGCCTTCGGGCAAATATCTGATGGAGGATTTCTATTATGCGGGCGGCGTCCCGGCGGTGGTGCGGGAACTGGGCGATCTGATCGAACGCGACGCGTTGACCGTCAATGGCAAAACCCTCGGCGAGAACACTGCCGCCGCGCCGTGCTGGAACCGTGAGGTGATCAAAGCCTTCGCCGAACCGCTGACCGAACAAGGCGGCATCGCCGTCTTGCGCGGCAATCTCTGCCCTGATGGCGCGGTGCTCAAACCTTCCGCCGCCACGCCCGCATTAATGCAGCATCGCGGCCGCGCGGTGGTTTTCGAGGACATCGAGGATTACCACGCGCGCATTGACGATCCCGCTTTAGACGTAGACGCCGATTGCATTTTGGTGCTGAAAAACTGCGGCCCGCGCGGCTATCCAGGCATGCCCGAAGTCGGCAATCTGGGCCTGCCGCCCAAAGTCTTGCAAAAAGGCGTCACCGACATGATTCGCATCTCGGACGCGCGCATGAGCGGCACGGCTTACGGCACTGTCGTCTTGCACGTTGCGCCCGAAGCGGCGGCAGGCGGTGTGTTGGCGTTGGTCAAGCACGGCGATTTCATCGAACTGGATGTCGCCGCGCGCCGCCTGCATCTGGACGTGAGCGACGAAGAGTTAGCCGCCCGCCGCGCGCAATGGCAACCGCCCGCGCAAGCGTATGACAGGGGTTACTACCGCCTTTACATCGAACACGTCTTGCAGGCGGATCGCGGGGCCGATTTCGATTTTCTGGTTGGGAAGAGCGGGGCTGTGGTGACGCGCGAATCGCATTGAACCCGTTTCTGAAGGCTGCACAAATGGCGAATAAAGTTGGTGCTGCTCACGAGGCTTTGTTCAACTCAGCCGTTTGATCACCATCAGTGTGATGTCGTCGTATTGCGGGGCCGTGCCCGCGTAGCGGTCAACCTCATTAAAGACCAATTCGACAATGGATGCGGCGGATTCGCGGGCGATGGGCCTGATAAAGTCGGCCGTGCGTTCTTCGCCGAATTCGTTCTCGTCAATATCCTGCGCTTCGGTGACCCCGTCGGAGAAGAGTGCGATCAAGTCGCCGGGTTCCAGCACGAAATCCCGTTCCTGATAAGGTTGCAACGTCTCTACGATGTCAGGCGCCATCAACCCCAAGGGCGTGCCGGTGGATTGCAACCAGACGGCTTCGCCAGCGGCGCGCAACAGCAAACAATCAGTGTGCCCGGCGTTGACGTAGCGGCACTTGCCAGTGGCGGCATCAATCTCCATCAAAATGGCCGTGACATATTTATTGGATGGCGTTGTCGCAAAAAGCAGGGAATTGGTGAGTGTCGCCAACTCGGTTAAAGAGGGCAGGCGTCCGAGCAAGGCCCGCAGCGTCGCTTGCATGTTGCTCATCAATAAAGATGCGGGCAATCCTTTGCCAGAAACGTCCGCGACACAAAGCAGGTGCTGGTCAGCGGTGTAGCCAATGCCCATCGGCAGGGCGTCGTAATAATCGCCGCCACACTGGCGCGCCGGGCGGTTGCGTGCGGCCAAGTCATAATTGGGAAGTTTGGGCAACGTGCCGGGAAAAAGGTTTTGTTGAATCGAGGCGGCCAGTTCCAACTCTTGCTCGACCTTTTTGCGTTCGACAGACAGGCGAAAGAACCAGGAGTTTTCAAACGCAACGGCGGCCTGGGCGACGAGGCCTGCGCCAAATTCCAGGTCGGGGGCGGAGTAAGGCAGCTTGCCGGGCCGTGCGCCCAGCACGACCACTCCACCGGTCGTGTCGTCACCGGCTTTGATGGGGAAGACGATTTGCCCCTCTTCCGCTTCGATCAAATCTCTGACCCAGCCCTCGGGCATCTGGTCTGGCCGCAACGCATCGTCAAGTTTTTCAGGATCGTAGCCGTAGCGCGCATAATCGGTCAGGGCCTCCAGGCTCATGCCTTTTTGGCGCACGACCGGCGGCTGGCCTTTTTTCCAGGCGATCAACGCGTATTTGCGCACCATCCAGCGCCCGGACAAGGTCAGCATCAACAATTGCGCGACTTCTTCCGGTTCATAAGTGGAAGTCAAACCGCGCCCCAGATCAATCAGCGCCTGCATGTCCTGCACCTTTTGATCGAGCGCCTGATTCAACCGGTTGGCTTCAGCGTGCGAACGTGCGTTATCAATGCCGCTGGCAGCCATACCCAACAGGGCCTGGATAAATTCGATCTCTTCATCATCCATTTCGCGCTTGCCCGGTTTGCAGATGCCCAGCCAGCCGGTGGGATTGGCTTCTTCACCAATCGGCAGGATCAGGTCAATGCCTGCCGCGCGCGCCTCGTCGGGCCGATAGGCGTTGCCGGTTATTAGCTTGCACCCGCGCACCAGTTCCAGCTTCATCCCGTCTTCGTGTGCGACGGCGATGAAGGCTTTGGTGACCAGCAGCCGGCCCATCACGGAGCGCAGCAAGTGGCGCAGCAGGTCTTCGAGATTGAGCGATGAGTGAAGCAACTGCGCGGATTCGAGCAGCGCCTCCATGCGAGAAGGTGCAAGCGAGGTTGTCATAGGGAAGTGGGATAACGTTTGGCTAAACCCGCACCAACGCCGGCTTGCCTAAATCAGAACAACAAAGATTGGCACAGGCGGCGACTCTCAGGTACAACGTTTTTTCCACGCACGATAAGACCGTAGAAAATCGTCTGTGCACGCCAACACCATACTTGAACTAACCGAAACCGTGCAATGCGCCGACGGCTTGCGAAAAACCGCTGGGCAGGCTGGGGAAGAGTGTGGCGGGATTGAGATGTTGTTTGGACATAGCGTGCTACTCCGTTCATGCCAGCGGGCGTGCCAGTGGTCGCGTTGGACAGCCTGCGTAAAAGCGGTTGGGCAGTAGGCTCTCGCGTTTCATCACGACGCTGTGTGGTGCGACTTGGGTGTGTGCGCCGATGTCCGCGCCATAAAGCAGCACGGTGTTTTGCGTGACGGTGGCGCGGCGGCGAATGTAAACGTGATCAATTTTCAGCACGCGGTCTTCAAACGTATGCGCCTGGAACTGGCAACTGACTGTTGCGCCGTCTTCAAAGTGCAGCATGTCCGGGTCAACCACTTGGGTGAAGCCGCGTCCCAGCAGGACGCCGCGCCCGATTTCCGTGCCCATTGCGCGCAGATACCACGCCAGCCACAATGTGCCTTCGAGCGGCAGCAACACCGGGCTGGCGAAAAACTGCCACGCCAGATAGAGAAAATCCCAGCGGTATGTCCAGCACGACCAGAGCGGATGCACGCCGGGCCGCACGCGTCCGAGCAAGCACCACTTGAGCGCCCACACCAGCAGGCAACAGAAAACCATCAACCCCAGGCTCGCCGCCGGCATCACTGCCAAGCGGAAGACAGCGCGCGTGCATAATTTTTCCGACACCATCAACAGGCGATACCAAAACGGCAATACCAGCACGGGTATGACCGGCAAGGCAAAGCGCAGCAGTTCCCAGAACACGCGGTTGCCATAGCGCAGCCACGACGGTTCGTGCGTCAGGCTGCGGTCGCATTCGACGATTTCTCGGCGCGGCAATTCAAACACCGGATGACCAAACCAGGACGAGCCGGGACGCGCCAGTTTGTCGTCCGCCACGGTGCTGACGCCGATCAGGATGTCGGGCGGCAGTTGCTGATGCGCCGGAATGACTACGTGATTGCCAAGAAAAGTGTTTTGCGACAGCCGCGTCGCGCTCAATGTCACCGTGCCGCGATGCACGACCGGGCCGCCGAGGTAAATGCCATCGGCGAAAAAGCTCTCGATACCGATCTCGATGTGTTCAGGGACGACGTCGGTGATGGTGCTGATTTCGCAGTCGCGTCCGATCTGCATTCCAGCCAGCCGCAACCAGACCGGCCAGAACAGCGTGCCGCTCAACCAGTCGTTCGCCGATTGCACGAGTTGCGTTTTCAACCAAACGCGCACATAAGCCGGGCTCCAGCGGTTGATGACGCCCGCCGGCACGCGGCCCAGCGCACGCATGGCCGCCGCTTCCAACAACAGCGTCAGCGGCGCGGGCAACACGACATAAAGCAACCCCGCCAGCAACAGCCGCGCATTCAACGACGGCAGCGCCAGCCAATCCAGCGCGGCTTCGGCGTCGAAGCCATACACGACCGCCAGCAGCACGACGGGCAATTCCAACGGCAAGGCCAGCAACAGCGCCAGCGCAAAACGCGCCAGCAACAGCAGCGCGCCGTGCTCGACCGGCGACAGCTCGTGCGCGCCGTCCGGCAAGGCGGGACGCGGCGGCGCTGAACCGGCAGGTTGTGCTGGTACGCCGTCCCAACGTTCGCCGCGCGGGATACGCGCACCGTCGGCCAGCGAAGAGAGCGAAGTCAGATAGCTTTCCGGTTCGAGCACGCAATGCCGCCCGACGCCCGCGCGGATTTCGAGCGTGCTGCCCGCGCCGATGGTGATGGGGCCGACCACGATGTCGCCGTCTTCCAAATCCACCAGGCGCAACGCAGCGTCCTGGCTGAGCGTCACGTCGTCGCTGATGTCCAGCAAATCCCAGCCGCCTTCGCGCAAGTTGACGCCGCGATGAATGTGTACCCGCTCGCCGATGCGCGCGCCCAGCGCCCGCAGCGCGTAGTTGTAGAAAACCGTGCCCTCCAACAGCGTCCACGGAATGACGCGCACGGCCTGTTGCACGATCCAGTTGCGCACGTAAAAACCGCCCCAGGCAGGCGCGCGCAACGGTTGATACCTGCCGATCAACAGTTTTTTGACCAGCACGGCAAACGCCACCGCGAGCGGCGTGTAACCAAGTAGCGCCGCGCCGATGAGTAGCGGCGAAAGCAGGAAGAAGGGAATCAGACCGAGCCGTTCGATCAGGTACGGCAGCGCGTCGAAGGTGGCGAAATACGCGAGCGCCGAACCGAGCACCAGTTCAAACAACAACCAGATGGATTGTGCGAACGTGGCGAGCAGTGGGCGGCCTTGCGGTTTGTGGACATCGTCTTCGGCAATCTGCGCGACCTCGGCTTCAGCGTGTGCGCGGGTGGCAAGCTCGGCGATGGTGCGCGCTTCATAAAGGTCGCGTGTGTCCACGTAAGCCGTCACCGGATCGTCGCGCAACCGCGAAACGAGCATCGCCGCGTGCAGCGAATCGCCGCCCAGCGCGTTGAAAAAATCGTCGTCCACCGAAACCGGATGCCGCAGTTCCAGCACCTGCTGCGTGGCAGCGGCCAGGCGCTGTTCCAGGTCGTTGCGTGGCGCGACGTAAGGGCGGTCGCTTTCACGCTCTTGCAGGGCGAGCACGGGCAGCGCCTTGCGCTCCAGTTTGTCGCTGACGGTGCGCGGCAATTCGTCAATCAAGGCGAACCGGTTCGGCACCATGTAACCCGGCAACACAGCGCGCAATGCCGCTTTCAATTCGTCAAACGCAGGCGCAACCCCGTCGGCGGGCACAATGAACGCGGCCAGCCCTTGTTGCGCGCCCGCGCCTTGCACACAGCAGGCGGCTTCGCGCACGCCCGCGCATTCAGCCAGACGCGCTTCGATGGCTTCCAGCTCGATGCGATAACCGCGCAATTTGACCTGGGCATCAATGCGTCCGTGAAAAATGAGGTTGCCGTCGGGCGCGCGTTCGACCAGATCGCCCGTGCGATAGATGCGTCCGAGTTTCGGATGCGTGGGGAATTTTTGCGCTGTCAATTCGGGGCGGTTGCGATAACCGCGCGCCAGCCCCACACCCGCCAAATACAATTCGCCGGATTGTCCGTCGGCGACTTCTTCCAACGCTTCATCAAGCACGTAACCTTGCAAGCCGCGAATGAGTTTGCCGATGGTGATGGGGTCGCCGGCTTTGATCGTCGTGTGCGTCGCGGTCACCGAGCATTCGGTCGGCCCGTAGCTGTTGACCAGCAAGCGCCCTGCGGCCCAGTGTTTGGCGATGTCCTGTGGCAGGGCTTCGCCGCCGACGTAAACAAACGCGAGGTCGGGCAATTCTTTCAATGGGTCGCGGCAGCCGAGCGTGCGCAACAGCGTAGGCGGCGGACAAAGCACCGTGATGCGTTCGCGGCGTAGCCACGGCGCCAAATCAGGCCCGAGCCGCACGGTCTCTTCGTCCAGCGGTACCAGCGTCGCGCCCGCCGCCAGCGCGAACCAGATTTCTTCGACCGAAGAGTCATACGAGGGCGAAGAGTTTTGCGCGATGCGCGCGTCCGGCGTGAGTTGAAATTCCAGCAAGTCGTGCCGCACCAGATTGACGATGCCCTGATGTTCGATCATCACACCCTTGGGCCGCCCCGTCGTGCCGGAGGTGTAAATGATGTAGGCCAAGCTTTCCGGCGTGACCCAGGCCGGCGTGAGCCAGACCGGCGTCAGCCATTCGGGCGGCGGCAGCGTGGCCGCACCGCGCGTTGACGTGGTGGCGGCAGCCGTGAAGATGCGGCCCGGCAACCAGCCCGCGCGTTGGGCGCGCGCCACGCCCGCCGCATCGGTCAACAATACGACGGCGGCGGAATCAGTCAGGATGTCGCGCACCTGTTCGTCAGGAAAGGCCGTGTCAATGCAGGTATAAGCCGCGCCGGCTTTAAGCGCGCCCAACTGGCCGCTGTACAAAAACTCGTTGCCGCGCGGCAACAGCAGCGCCACGATGCATTCGCCTGTCACATAAGGACTCAGGAAGGCGGCCACTGCGTCGGCTTGTTGGCCCAGTTCAGCGTAAGTCAGTACGCGCCGTTCAGGCCGTCCCACGCCCGGCGGGATGTCGAGCGCCGTCCGTTGCGGCCATTGGCGGACGGAGTGTTCAAGAAATTGATGCAGGAAGCGAGGCGTCGTGGTGGTGTGTGTCGTCGCAGTACGCACGGGTTGAGCGAGCAGGCTCATGTATCTTGGTGCCTCACAAAATGAATGTTCGGTGACGAGTGGATTTTACTTCCAAGACTGACCCAGTGTAACAGCCCGCCACCATTTTCGGTAATTCAGCTTTGTGCTCCCCGCGCGACATTGCCCGCGCGACATTGCCCGCGCGACATTGAAGGAGGCTGGTTCGGTGATGACGATACAGCCGTTCAAGCGGCGGCGCGCGCGGCTTCGCTGTAATCGTAATCGAGGTCGGACAGGAAATCTTCGGCGCGGATGCCGGCTTCGAGCAGATCAGGCGTCAGCCCTTCTGTGTTGTCCACCTCAATGAGCAGCTTGCCGTCAATCAACTGGGCATGAAAGACAATGTGGTGCACCCATTCGTCTTTATCCCAACCGACCATAACCAGGAAAAATTGTCCGGTCTGGTGATCGCAGGCCGCGACCATTTTCAATTCCGGTTTGAGGCGAAAACGGACTTTGCTTTCGGCATAAAGAATCTCGGTCAGGATGTCTGCGTATTTGCTAGTTCGATCCATTGCACGACTACCTCCTCATCAGGTTTAAAAACAATCAGGTTGATGCGATTGAGCGCGACGATCACTTGGAAAGACGGGCGTTTGAAGTGCCGATTGTAAGCCCGCAAGCTGACTGCGAGAAACAAGCGGCGTTCCGGTTCGCGTTCAGCCAAAGCCAACTCGTAAAGTTGAAGCTGCCCGATCATTTTTTCCAATTCGCTGGTGGCCGAGCGCGACTCGAACCCTTTTACCTCCACGGCGATTTTTCTGTCTTCTTTTTCCGCGGCAAAGGTTTTCTCGGCGCCGAGATCGGCCTGCAACGGCAGGTCTTGGAAGCGCAAGACAAGTGGATCATCGGTAATTGTCCAACCGTCTTTTTCCAACGCCCGCCGTACAGCATCATGAAAATCATCCCTTCTTGGCATGGTTCGTTCTCCGTTCAAATCCGCTCGAAATAGCGCCACCGCTCCCAATCCGTCACCGCCGCATTGAACGCCGCCTGTTCGGTGCGGAAGAAATGCGCGTAATGCTCGACGACATCCGCGCCGAACGCGCATTCGGCAAACTTACTCGCGGCGAATTTCTCCGTCGCCTCGGCCAGCGTGTACGGCACACGCGGCAGATGGCGCGCCGCATAAATGTCGCCAGTGAAGCAGGCAGGCGGCTCAATCTTATTCGCAATGCCATCCAAACCCGAAGCCAGTGCGGCGGCAAAGGCCAAATAAGGATTCGCATCCGCGCCCGGAATGCGGCATTCGATGCGCAACGATTGATCGTGGCCGACGACGCGGAAGCCGCCCGTGCGATTGTCGTAACTCCACGCCAGCCGCGTCGGCGCCCACGAACCGTCTACATAACGCTTGTAGGAATTGATCGTCGGCGCGTAAAACGGCATCACGTCGGGCACGTGCGCCAGCCAGCCGCCGAGGAAGTGGCGGAAGGTGTCAGAACATTTGACCGGGCCGAATTGCTGGTCACCGGCGAAAGCATTCTGGCCGTCGCGCCACAGGCTGAAATGAATGTGGCAACTCGAACCGGCGCGGTCGCTGGCGAATTTCGCCATGAAGGTCACGCTGATGCCTTGCGCTTCGGCGATTTCTTTCAGGCATTGTTTGTAGACGACGTGGCGGTCGGCCATCTCCAAGGCTTCGGCGTAACGCACGTTCAGTTCGTGCTGGCCCAGGCCCCATTCGCCTTTGGAATTTTCGACGGGCACGCCGGAATGTTTCAGGTGATGGCGCGCGGCGGCGTTGAATGGTTCGGTGCGCGTGCCTTGCAGGATGTGATAGTCCTCCAGGTACCAGCCCGCCGGTTCGGCCTTGCGCCAACCGTCTTTCGCCAAGTCGCGGTAGCTGTTTTGAAAGAGGTAGTACTCCAGTTCAGACGCTGCAAAACTCTCAAAGCCCAAGACCCGTGCGGCGTTGATTTGTTTGCGCAGGATGGAGCGCGGCGCGATGGCGATGGGCTGCTGCGACGTGCTGTGTTGCACATCGCAGAGCACCAGCGCGGTTTTGTTCAGCCAACTGGCCGTGCGCAGCGTGTGCAGATCGGGCACCAGATGAAAGTCGCCGTAACCCAATTCCCAATTGGCAAATTTGTAGCCGGGCACCGGTTCCATTTCCATATCGGTGGTCAGCAGGTAATCGCAGCCGTGCGTGCCGTGGTGGTAAACCTCTTCGACAAACATCTCGGCGTCGTAACGTTTGCCGACCAGCCGCCCGTAATGATCGGTGGCGGCGACGATGACGGTTTCGATCAACTCCTGCGCGACCAGGCCGCGCAGTTGTTCGAGCGAGAGCATGCCTTTGGGCGGGTGCTGGTTCGAACTCACGGCTTGCCTCCAAAGTTATTTGCCGGTGTTATTGCCAACGGGGGCGGCTTGAAATTTGGGCAGGGCGGCGACGATGACTTTTAGCACGAAATCTATCGCGCCAAAGACTTCTGGTAAGTTCGCGGTGAAGATCAGCGGTTTGTGTTTGGTGAAAACGTTTTCGCGCAACTGTCCGAACTCCCAGACCTTGCCATCGCTGACGATGCCGTAGACCGGAAAGGCCGGATCGCCATTCAATTTTTGCGCCGCCACCAGCTCCGCCGCGCATTGTCCCCAGCCTTTGTCGAAGTCGTTTTTCTTAGCCTCGACGACCAAGACCAGCGGACGGCCCATCACGACTTTGCCCTGTTCCGAACGCGTCGCCAGCAGATAGTCCGGCTCGCCGGTCAGCTTCTTGTCGTAGCGAATCGTTTTGTGGCTCCAGAGCGCAAGCCGCTCCACGTAGGATTTGTAAACCTCTTTGAGGATCGGGTAGAGCACGTTTTCGCACACGGCGAATTCGGAAGCGCGTGTGTCAATGTACTGCTCGACAAAGTTGAATTCGTCGAGAAAGGTCTGGCTGATCGCGAATGCCGTCGGCGTCACGAAAGCAGCTTCTTGATAATTAAGTTTGAATTCTGAGATGACCAGCGCGATGTCGGTGTATTGCTTAAAAGCCATTTTGTCTCCTGCTTCAAGTTGACTGCGGCTCGCTTGTCCATGGTGGCCCTTTGAAGCGCCGCCGCTCTGCTAACCAATACCACAGCCCCAACGCCAACGTCACGGCGGCGATGGATTTTCCGGCGCGTTGATTATCGGGAATACTCAAGACCACGCATAGAAAGACAACCCAGAGCACGGCAATGATGTTCGTCGCCCGGCTGTAACGGCCCAGATGCCAGGGCCCGCGTTCAACGCCGCCCGCGCGCAGGTGCAAATAAACCGGGATGATGTAAGACAGATACAAGCCAATCGTGCTGATCGAAGTCACCACGGCATACGCGCCGCTGTAAACCGCGCCCAGAAAGGCCGCGACCACGCAGAGCCAGATGGCATTGCTCGGCGTCGCGTGCGCGCGGCTCACTTGCTTCCAAACCTTCGACAGCGGCATGCCTTCGTCACGCGCAAACGCCCAGATGACGCGCGAAGACCAGGTCACCGCCGACAATCCGCAGAACCACATCGCCATCGCCGCCAGTGCCGAAAACAGCGTGCCAGCGCGTGCGCCCAGCGCGGCAATCAGAATCGCGATGACGGCAGGCACATCGTTGCCGCTCGCGTCTTTGGCATTCAACACGGCGGGGATGTCTTTGATCGCCAGCGTCAACGCGATGAGCAACAAGTAGCCGACAACGCTGGAAACAACGACAGCCATCACCATGCCCCACGGCGCGCGGCGGCGCGGGTCAACGGTCTCTTCGCTCACGCTGGCCGAGGCGTCGTAGCCGGTGTACGTCCACATCGCTTGCAACAGGCCGATGACGAAGGCCCAACTGTATGACCAGCCTTCGGTGTTGTGGGTGACGCGCGCGAAGAAAAAGCTGAGCGGCTGTTTGGGCGCAAACAACAACAGCGCGCCGACGATGACAATCACGCCGATGATGTGCACCGTCACGCTGAAATCGTTGAGCCACGCCACCAGCCGGATGCCGAAATGATTGATCAGCGCGTGCGACAGCAGAATGCTTGCGTAAACAAACAGGATGTTTTGCGTCGTCGCGTTCAACCCCAGCAAAGGCGTCAGGAATTGCGCACAGCCGTAATCAATCCCGGCAATCGCCGCGATCTGGCCGATGATGTTGAACCAGGCCGTGAACCAGCCCCAGCCCTTGCCGCCGAGTTGGCACGACCAGTGATACATCGCGCCCGAGGTCGGCAGCGCGCTCGCCAATTCGGCCATGCTGCACACGACCGCCAGCGTAAAGAGCGTCACCAGCGGCCAGCCCAGCGACATTTGCGCGGGGCCGCCCATGCGCAAGCCGTGCCCGTAGAGCGTCACTACGCCGGTCAGGATCGAGATGATCGAAAACGAAATGGCGAAGTTCGAGAAGCCGCCCATCGTGCGGAAAAGCTCTTGTGCGTAACCGAGACGCCCGAGTTCCTGAGCATCCTGATTGGCTGCTGTGTTGGTGTTTTGCGTATGTGTCGGAGGCGGTTTGGTCATGGAAGAGGCAATGGATGAGTAGCGCGTTGAGCCCTTGTAGTAGCGAATTTATTCGCGTTATCACGCCACGAATAAATTCGCTACTACAAGGTAAGGCGCAGCGTGTCGGGATTCCCGAATTCAATCTGCATGGGGGCAATAAAAAGCGACCAGCAAAGTGCCGTGAGCCTTTTGCTGGTCGCTAAGCTATCCGCCCTGCGTTATTGATTGGCGGGCGCCGAAGCCTGTTGCGTCAAAATCGGCGGGCATTTTTCACGGCGTTCTTTTTCGCGCCGCTTCAACTCTTTCCCGGAGGGCCATTTGAGTTTGCCAAGCTGTTCGTCGGTGTAATAGGGCACCGTGTAAACGCCGCGGTCGGAACGCAACGCTTCGCCCGATTGCTGGTCTACGATAACCCAGTCGAAATTGACCGAGACCATTTTCATATCGCGGGTGCCATCGGGGTTTTTCGGATGGCCGACTTTGGTGATGATGAAGGACGGGAGTTCCGACAGCGCCGCCGCCGTGATGTCGCCTTTTTCCGCGCCCAGCCAGCCGCTGGGGCCGGCGTATTTATCTTTGCCTTTGCTGTTCGGCCACATGCGCGCGAGGAACGACACGTAACGCTGGGCAAAGGTATCTTTGAACGCGTGGTTGTGGAACAGCGCCAGCGAGGCCGCCGCGCGATCCAGATTGATCGGACGATAGGCGCGGTTGTCGCCGGGTTGGCCCGCCACCATCGTGACCATCGCCATATCTTTGTCGTAACCCAGATAGCCGCCGCCTTCGCTGCGTTCGTTCTGCATATCCAGCGAGACGTTCCAGCCCACGGTGTCTAGGAAGCCGGGCATGCCAATCGAACGGTGGAAGATCAACAGGCGGCTGAGCTGGATATTGGTCAGCTTGCTGGGATCAACGCGTTCGGTATACGCCATCTTTTCTTCATCAATCATGTTGCGGAGCTTGCGGATGGTACGGTACAGGCCGTTGCGGTTGGCGTTGTCAATTTCGCGTTCCAACTCTTTGACCAGATCGTTGTGGCTGCGTTCGACGATGCGATCAATCGGAATGTCTTTGACGCCCGCGATCAGGGCTGGGCGGTCGAGCAGCAGCTTGGTCTCTTGTTCGTTGTCGCAGATGTCGGCCAGAAACATGACGTCGGCGACGGTCAACTCAGACGAAAGCTCGCGCGCCAGTTTCTGAACCTTTTCGCGTTTGTCCGGCGTGAGCGATTGGGTGAGCACGGCGATGCGTTGCATGTTCCAAACCGAGGATGAAACCGTGCCGACGCTCTTCAAGAAAGTCTTGGTCTCGCTGTAACGCGGCGATTGCAGGGCGTTGAGCGCCTCGGCGTTGTCCTTGAATTCGCGGTAGGAATTGACGAATAAGCGGCCCGATTCCTGATTGATGTCCGTGCCGAATTCATCGAGTTCGCGGCGCAGGAAGTGCGCAAAGGTCGGGCATTTGATTTCGTCCGCGAGCCGGTAGGCGCCGAGGTTGTAAATGATGGCGCTGAAGGGGCCGAAATCCTGCGGGCGCAGGCGCAGGTTCTCGACAAAATCATCGAGCGTCTTGAACGGGATTTTGTGCTCTTCGCCGATCACCAGCAGTTGCAGCGCGGGCGCAAAGGCATTGCCGGAACCTTCGGTCGAAGGCGAGATTTTCTTGAGCAGTTGCTGGAATTCCTGCGGCCCGCTCTTGCGATACATCACACGCGGCAGCCAGAACGAATCGCCCACGCTGCCCAGCATCGGGCCGATGACGTGATCTGGCACCTGAAAGCGCGTGTGCAGCATATCGGCGAAGCGTTTGAATTTGGGCGCGGCGAACGGGCCGAACCACATGGAGTTGCTGATGCGGATGAGCGCCTGCGTGCCGATGCGGTTATCGCGGAAGAGGCCGGCATAATACTTTTTGATGGTCTCGCGGTTTTCGAGCAGGACGGTGTATTGCGCCAGCAATTCCGGCCCGTATTCGCTGAGTGTCTCAAACGAATCGTCGGTGATCGTGCCGTTCCGGTTCTCAAAGCCGCAGCCGAATTCCTTGACCAGGCGCTGGTACTGGCGCGCATTGCCGCCATCCAGGAAAAAGCGCCGCGCGTCTTCTTCATCCGGCGAGAGCAAAAACTCGATTTGGCGCGGGCGCACGTCGGTGAATTTCCAACTTTCGCTCAAGGCTTTTTCGAGCCGCGCGCGCATCGGCGCAACCTTGAAAAACCGTTCCCAGAAGGGTTGTTTCTCGGGCGCGGGAGCAGGTGCTTTCGCAGTTTGTTCAGCCTTGGGTTTGGCTGGCTGATCCTGCGCGGCGGGTTGGGCCGTCGTTTGCGCAGCCGTATTTTCAGGCTGACGGTCCAACGCTTGTTCCTGCTGCGGCATTGGCACGGCGGCAGCGGCGTTGGACAAGGTAATGACCGGGCGCATTCCTTTAGACAGGGCAGACAGCGTAAGACGCGAGTTTCCAAAAGCAACTCTCCGCGCGTCATCCGTGCGACAGACAAGCGTGCGCCGGACTGGCTCGATCACGGGTTGGTTCGGTAAGGATGCTGGAGTGACACTCAGAATAATCATAGTCGTCGTTCCGGGATAAGGGACAGTTGGTTCAGCCAGCGTGCGAGGCCGCCCCAGTTGAGCGCCAGGCAAGCGGTGGATAATTCTGCAGGTGGAAATGGAATTATCCAGGCTTCCCCCTCATCTGTGATTGCAGATGAGGAATACCGTCCGACAGTTAATCGCTGATTGTTGTCTGTTAAATATGGACTTGACGCAGGAGCAATTCCATCAAGTCAAGCGCCGCCCGTCTGACCAGCAAGCGAAACGGAATTGTCAGATTGAGCGGTTGCGAGCGCGGATTCTACCGCGAGTCAAGCGTGATACCCAAGCGGATTTGGGCAAAGCTGAATTTTACTCGGAATTGTTTTTTCCCGGCTGGAACCTCTCGCATAGATTTTAGCTGAGTCAATGCGGAGCTTTTACATTCGCCCGTTGACGGCCTATAGTGCGCGGCGCGCACGCAGGGCGCACCCAGTCCGCGGAAAGGGCCGTGCCCACCTCAACGTAGCACAACGAGAGTTGCGAACTTTCTTTTAGCCTGACTCGGGCGGACACCAGGCGTTCACACAAAAGGAAGGTCGTAATGGAACTCAAGCAACTGCCCGCTCGTCCGAGCCTCGAACAATACAAAAAACAGGCCAAGGAACTCGTCAAAGGCCGCCAGTCCGGCGAGGCCGAAACGCTGCGCCGCATCCGGCAACACCATCCGCAATTCCGCAAGCTGCCAGAGGCTGACGCGCTAAACGCCAAGTTCGCACTGGCCGATGCGCAATGGGTCATCGCCCGCGAACACGGCTTTGAAAGCTGGCCGAAGTTTGCGCAACACGTCGCTGCCGTAAAACAGAAACATTCGCCTGTCTCGCAATTCGAAGCGGCGGCGGACGCCGTCGTCAGCGGTGACCTCGCCACGCTCGAACGTTTACTGCGCGCCGATGCGAATTTGATTCGCGCGCATTCGACGCGCGAGCATCGCGCGACGCTGTTGCATTACGTCGCGGCCAATGGCGTCGAGGACTTTCGCCAAAAGACGCCGCCGAATGCCGTCGCCGTCGCTGAACTGTTGCTGCAAGCGGGCGCTGAGGTGGATGCGCCTAACGATGATTACGGCGCAGGCACGGCGCTGGGCCTGGTGGCGACCAGCGTTCACCCGTGGCTGGCGGGCGTGCAAATCGCGCTGCTCGAGACGTTGTTGCAGCATGGGGCTGCGGTTGACGGACAACCCGGCGGCTGGAATCCCTTGATCGCGGCGCTGCACAACGACCGCCCGGAAGCTGCCGCCTTTCTGGCCGAACGCGGCGCGCGTTTGGATTTGGAAGCTGCGGCGGGTGTGGGGCGGCTCGACGTGGTGAAGACATTTTTTCATGACGACAGCACGCTGAAACCAAACGCCACGCCAGCGCAGATGCAGTCCGGCTTCATTTGGGCGTGTGAGTACGGCCATCAAACTGTGGTCGAGTTCCTGTTGGACAAAGGCGTGGATTTGCGCGCGGGCGAGAACACAGACCAGACGGCCTTGCATCTGGCCGCGCATCGCGGGCAGTTGGCGATCATCAAGCTGTTGCTGGAACGCGGCGCGCCGCTCGAAGCGCGTAACGGTTACGGCGGCACGGTGCTGGGCCAGGCGACGTGGTCGGTAATGTATGGCGACCCAAACATCAACTTTGTCCCTATCATCGAGACGCTGTTGGCCGCCGGCGCAAAGATTGAAGAAGCCGATTTCCCGACAGGCAACGCGCGCGTTGATGAAGTGTTGGGGCGTCACGGCGCGCAACCAACTGCGCCGGACGCGCCGGTTCAAGAGGCCCAGCCGCCGCAGCCGCTGCGTCACAGCCTGGAGCAATACGAGAAGCTGGCGGCGGATGTGGTCGAGGCCTACAACACGGGCGCTGGCGCAACGCTGCGGCGCATCGCGGACTTCGCGCGCTTCCCGGTTACCCAGGAAAGGCTGCGCGCAGAAATACAACGCGGTTTGGGCAAAGCGCCGGAGGGCGATCTCGCGCTGGACGATGCGCAGTTCTTTATCGCGCGCGTTCACGGCTTCGAGAACTGGCCAGCCTTGTCGGAACACTTCGCCGCGTTGCCTGCGGGCGGCAACAGCGCGGCCAAGCCGGTGAAGCTGTTTCACCGCGATCAATCCGGCCGCGAACAAACCACACGCGTTTGGGATGAGGTCTTCGAATTGCTGCGGCAGCAAAAAATCACTGGCCTCAACGCGGAAGGCCAGATGACCGACGAATTGTTGGCGTGCCTTGCGCAATGCGAACACCTCACTTCGTTGCAATTGGAAGGTTCGCAGCAAGTCACTGACGCGGGCTTGCGCCAGTTGGCGCGGCTGCCGCATTTGCAACACCTGAATCTGACCGGTTGCCGCCTCACCGATGAGGGACTCGCGGTGTTGCGCGACCTGCCCGAACTGCGCAGCTTTCAGCTTTTTCATCAACACGGCATTTCCGACGCGGGCCTGGCGCACCTCGCGCACTGCCATCAGCTAGAGCGCGTAGAGTTGCTGGGCACGCCCACGGGCGACGGCGTGCTCAAGGCGCTCGCGGGCAAAGCCAGGTTGCGCCATCTCAAAACCGGCAATGAAGTCACCAACGCGGGCCTGGCGCTGTTGCACGAGTTTCCGGTCTTCAAGTCGTGGCGGGGCGGCGAGGTTTCCATGTCTCTGTTGGGCTTTGAGGCTGAACCCAGTTATCTGTTGGCGCGCGGCTCGTTCACTGACGACGGCCTCACCAGCTTGGTCGGGCTTGATGGATTGTTCGCGCTGAATCTGGATGCCAGCGAACTGGCGCTCACCGCCGCATGTTTCAAGTCGCTGGCGCAGCTTCCCAAGCTGGGCTGGCTGGGTTTTGACGCCACTGACGAAACGCTGCCGCACATTGCCGCGCTGCCGCACTTGCGCTTCCTGATGTGTCAGGACACGGTGGCGGGCGACGACGGCTTTACGGCGCTGAGCCGTTCGCAAACCATCGAGTACATCTGGGGCCGTCGTTGCCACAACCTGACTGGACGCGGATTTGCCGCGTTGGCACGGATGCCGGCGTTGCGCGCGTTGTCGGTGAGTTGCCAGAATGTGGATGACGCGGCCTTGTCTGCTTTGCCAAGCTTCCCCGCGCTGCGCGAATTGATGCCGATGGATGTGTCCGATGAAGGCTACCGCCATATTGGCCGTTGTGAACAGCTTGAATCGCTGGTCTTGATGTATTGCCGCGAGACGGGCGACGCGGCCACCGCGCACATCGCCGGTTTGCCGCGACTGAAAAAATACTTTGCGAGCTACACCAAAATCACCGACCGCAGCTTGCAGATTCTGAGCCGGATGCCCTCGCTCGAGCAGATCACGTTTTATGGTTGTCCGGCTGTCACCAATGCCGGAGTTGTCGCGCTGGCTGGGTTACCGCGACTGCGCGAACTGAGCATCTCCGGCCCGCAAATCACGCCTGAATGCGCGGCTGCGTTTGCCGCCAGTGTCCGCGTGGAGATTTCAGTCTGAACTTGTCAAGGAGATCAATATGCGATCCGTATTCAAAAGCGTCTGGCCGTATCAGGAAGATGCCATGAACTTGCCGGTAGAGAACGTGGATGCCGCCGTTCCTTTTTACGAAAGAGTCATGGGCTTTCACGTTGTTTCCCGGCAGGATTCACCGTGTAAATCCGCACTGCTGGCCCGCGACGGCATTCAAATCGGGCTGGCCGAAAATGGCGGCGATCCCACGCAAGACGGCTGTTTCTTTGAAGTGGACAAGGTCGAAACTGCGTTTGCGGAATTGAAAGCGAATGGTTTGCGCAACGCGACGGCTGACTTCCGGCTTGACCAATACGGCGACACCTCCTACAAAGTCTTTTTCGTCGTCGCGCCGGATGGCCTTTGTTATTGCCTGGGTGAGCGGCAGAGTTAAGCCGGTCTGCCGGTAAATTGTTCAGGGGGGGCTTTTACCAGCAAGTCATGCGTGATAAATCCATTCAACAACAATTCAATGCCGCGCTTGATGCGCTGATTGAACAGGTGAAGGCCGACCGCACCATCCTCGCGGCCATCCTGTGCGGCAGTTTGTCTTACGACGCGGTCTGGGCGAAGTCTGACGTAGACCTCGTGCTCGTCACGCTGGACGACCGCAAAGCAGAGAGCGGCGGCGTGGCGTTGTATGCCGACGGCGTCAACGTCCACGCCCTGCTGCTGTCGCGGACGGAATTGCGCCAGACCATCGAAGGCTCGCTCAGCAATTCGTTCATGCATTCGTTTCTGGCCAAAGGGCGGCTGCTTTACACACACGATCCGACGATTGCCGCCTTGTGCGAGCGGTTGGGCGAAATCGGCGCACGCGATACGCAGGTGCAACTGCTGCGCGCGGCGACGAATGTGCTGCCGCCGCTTTACAAGGCGCACAAGTTTTTCATCACGCGCGGCGATCTCGATTACACCGCGCTCTGGATTCTGGCGACGGCGACACCGCTCGCCCAAGTCGAAGTCATCAGCGCGCGCCTGCTCGCCGACCGCGAAGTGATTCCGCAAGCCTTGAAACTCAACCCCGTTTTTTTCAAACTGATTTATAGCGATCTGCTCAACGTCAAAAAGACTAAGAAGAACGTGCAGGCGGCGCTCGATGCGCTTGACGCTTACGTCGCCGAACGCGCGGCGACGCTCTTTGCGCCCGTGCTCGACCATTTGCGCGAAGCGGGCGAGGCGCGTTCCTGCACTGAGATCGAAGATCATTTCAAACGCAACTTCAACGTCGAGCACGTAACGACGGCCTGCGAATACCTGGCCGATCAAGGGCTGATTGGCAAAGCCGCGACGCCCGTGCGCCTGACCAAAAAGAGCAACGTCAGCGTGCAGGAACTCGCCTTCTTTTACAGCGAATGAAAGTGCAAGGCAGGTTCCCAACCTGCCGATTTCGATTGGTAATAACTCGACAGGTTGAGAACCTGTCCTACCATTTCTGAAATATGACTCAACCGGATGATTTGAAAAAAGACGAGCCGCTGTTGTGGGCGACGGGCAAAGGCACCGATGTCTGGAAGCTATTTTGCGCCTGCATCAGCGGCGATCTGAAAGCCGTCAAGCGCTTGCTGAAAAAAGACCCGTCATTGGCGCGCACGCATTACGCCTATCGCACGCCGATCTATTTCGCCGTGCGCGAAAACCAGGTGGCCGTCACAAAGTACTTGCTCACACACGGCGCAGACCCGCTGAGTCTGGCGGTGAATGACAGCCTGCTCGAAATTTGCCGTGACCGTGGCTACGTCGAGATGGAACAGTTGCTGGCCGCGAATTTCAGCCAGACGAAAGGCGCTTCAACGCAAGGCGAACTCGTCGCTGCCGCCATCCGCGCGCACGATTTGGCAAAGGTCAAAGGGTTGCTCGACGCCGCACCGGAATTGCTGCACGCGGGCGACGAACACAGCAACCAGCCGATTCATGGGCGACGATGACGCGGCAACTCGATGTGATTGACGAATTGCTCGAGCGCGGGGCCGACCTCAACGCCGCGCGTTTTGACGGCGCGCGTCCGATTCAATTGACCAACGGCGATTACGGCTTTCGCGGCTGGCGTGATGTCGCTGCTGATTGGCCGACTTCGCCGTCTGAAGTGCTCGCGCATTTGCGCGCGCGCGGCACTTACGTTGATCTCAACACTGCCGCGAGCATCGGCGACCTCAAGCGCGTCAAACAATTGCTCAAGCGCGACCCGTCGCTGGCGAACAAAGTTTCTGAATATGTCACTTATTACATCGGCTCCGGCGCGCCGCTCAAAAATGCCGCCGCGCGCGGCCATCTCGACATCGTCAAGCTGTTGCTCAAACACGGCGCTGACCCGAACCTGCCCGAAGAAGGCATCGCGCCGCACGGCCACGCGTTGTATTCAGCGGTTTACAACGGGCATCACGACATCGCCAAGCTCTTGCTCGAACACGGCGCTTTCCCCAGCCCGCCCGTTGAAAGTTCCGCCGACGCGCTGAGCATTGCGATGTCGAACGGCGATGAGCGCATGGTTGAATTGCTGTGTTCTTACGGTTCGTCGCGCTCGCTGGATTTGCTGGCGCATTACGGCGATGTCAAAACGGCGGCGGCGGTCTGCGCGGCGAATCCAGCCTTCGCCAACGACCCCGGCGCGCTCGCCAACGCGGCGGGCAACGGCCACGAAGCCTTTGTACGGCTGATGCTGCGTTACTGCCCTGACTTGCCCAAACGCGCGATGTTTCCCGGCTGGCTGACCGGAGCGAAAACCCGCGAGTTGAATGAACTGCTGTTTGAACACGGCATGAATCCGAGCGGCTCCGACTGGCTGGGCATCACGCCGCTGCACCAGTTCGCGCGCAAAGGTGAAGTGGAGAAGGCCGAAATTTTTATCGCGCACGGCGCTGACTTGCAGGCGCGCGACGAAGACCTTTGCTCTACGCCATTGGGCTGGGCGGCCAAGTTCGGCCAGTTGAAAATGGTCAAGCTATTGTTGAAACACGGCGCAAAAACGAATCTGAAAGATGATCCGCAATGGGCTACGCCATTGGCGTGGGCGGCGCGGCGCGGACACCGCCAGATCGTCAGCTTGCTGAAAAAACATGGCGCGCGCTAAAACTTCAGGCCGCGCAAGCGTTGAAAAAGGCGATCGTTGAAAAAGATGGATACACCTTTGATTTCCGCTGAATCCGCCCGCCGTCTTTTCCTCGGCGCGCAAGGTTTGCTCGCCGACCCCGCCCGCAAAGCCACGCGCGCGCCGCTCGCCAAGCTGATTGCGCTGATGGGTTTCGTGCAGTTGGATTCGATCAATTACGTCGAGCGCGCCCCTCACCTGACACTGGGCAGCCGGTTGAATGGTTACCGGCACGAACATTTCACCCACCTGCTCGAAACTCAACGGCATCTGTTTGAGCATTGGACGCACGATGCCTCGGCGATTCCTACGGCGTGGGTTGCGCACTGGAAGCCGCGCTTTGCGCAATACGAAAAGAAGCTGCGCGCCCGCTGGTTGGGTTCAGGCGCCAAACCGGCCAAGCTGCTGGCGCACGTGCAGCCGTCGCGCGAAGCCACAAAAGGTTAAAGGGCAAACGGCAGCCAGCCGCAACCTGCACGGCTGGCTGCCCGGTGAAGGAAGGATGGAGCGGCTACAACCGTTTGGCGACGCCGGTGATGACTGTGCCCGGAGCGACGACCATGACCCTGATCTCATCTCCGCCGTCGGCGATGACGAAGCTGTAAGGCACGCCGGTCACGTCCGTGCCCGTGCCCGTGCAATCGTCGTTCACGTTATAAGTGCCGGTGGCCTGCAGCGGGACGATCGTGCCGTTGAAGCTTTGCGCTCCCTTGACCGTCAAGCTGCCGCTGTTGAACGACAACAGGCCATTCACGGCAAAGGGCCCGGCGGGGATGAACGCTTGCGGGATCGCTTGCGTAAACGTGCCGCTGGCTTGATAGGCATAGTTGCCGTTGATCGTTCCGTTAGTGCAACGCCTGATCAGCGATCTTTCCTGTCGCAGCCCGGCGACATCTTGTGCCTGCACGGGCGCGGGCTTGCCGCCGAACATGAATGTTCCGGCGGCGCAAAGGCCGATGAAGAAAGCGGCCAGAGTGAGCGAGGTAACGGTGCGTTTCATAGAAATTCTCCTTTGGTGGTTAAGTCGAGCAATGAGTTGAGACAGACCAAGAGCCGCCCCTCAGCGGTTTCGCTGAAATGAAGCCGTTGCTCTTCGGCGCTGCGCTGGATGGAGGACAAGCTGACGCCCGCGGCCGTCGCGGCTTCTTCCGCCGTCAACAGTTCGACCGGGCTGGCGCATTGTGCGCAAAGCGCGGTCGCGCGGCGACGGCGTAGCACCAGCAGTTGTTCAGTCTCGACGGTGATTTCGATGCGTTGCTTGTAGCTCATCAGCTTCTCCGGGATAGCGTCGCATCGGGCCTGGTGATACATTGCGCAGCGGTTCGACGCGGCGTTTCTCCGTTGGATCAGCAGGTTCAATGCGAGGCGGATGATCTGCTGGCGACGGCCTTAAAGTCCTTTAGCTGGGGCTTAAATCTTCCAAAATTTCCAAAACCGAAAAGATGACGAAGCCTACTTCACCCCGCATCTATGAATTCGGCGCGTTCCGGCTGGACTCGCACCGGCGCGCGCTGTTGCGTGATGGCGAACTGGTCGCGCTGACGGCGCGGGCCATTGATTTGTTGCTGGTCTTGATCGAGCGGCGCGCACAGGTGTTGGAAAAAGAGGAATTGATTCAGTTGCTTTGGCCGGACACGACCGTGGAAGAAGGCAACCTGACGGTGAATGTTTCTACCTTGCGCAAGGCCTTGGGCGAGAGTCCGAACGAGCGGCGTTTCATTATGACCGTGCCGGGGCGCGGCTATCGTTTCATTGCGCCCGTGCGCGAAGTAGCCGGAGAAGAGGAAGAGATCATTCTCGCGCGCCGCACGCGCACCCATATCGTCATCGAAGCAGAAGCCAGCGAAACCCGCACGTCCGTCGCCATCTTGCCTTTCAAACCCCTGCCACCAAACGAAGGCGATGAATATCTCGGACTCGGCCTGGCCGATGCGTTGATCACGCGCTTCGGCCAATTCGGGCAAATGCTGGTACGCCCGACGAGCGCCGTGCTCAAGTATGCGCAAGCGCCGTGCGACCCTTTGGCGGCGGGCCGTGAATTGTCCGTTGCCTCCGTGCTGGACGGCCACCTGCAACGCGCCAGCGACCGCTTGCGGGTGACGGCACAACTGGTCAGGACGAATGACGGCGCGCTGCTCTGGGCGGGCAAATTCGACGAATCATTCACCGACATTTTTGCCTTGCAGGATGCGCTCTCAGACCAGGTGGCGCGCGCGCTGCTGCCCAGCCTGAGCGGCGAACAGCAACGCCGCCTGAGCAAACGCCACACCGAACACGCCGAAGCCTACCGGCTCTATCTAAAAGGGCGCTGGCACTGGAATCACTTCACCGAAGCGGAGATGAAGCAGGGGATGGAGTGTTACCGGCAGGCGATTGAACTCGATCCGAACTACGCGCTCGCTTACACGGGCCTGGCCGATGCCTATGCCACGCTGCATTACAACGGCTATCTGCCGCTGGAAGAGGCCGCGCCGCGCCACATCGCGCTCGCCGAAAAAGCGCTGCAACTGGACGGCTCACTGGCCGAAGCCCATTGCTCGATGGCCTTCGCCGCCATAGTTTATGAACGCGATTGGGCGCGCGCCGAGCAGGGCTACAAACTGGCGCTCCAACTCAATCCGGGCTATGTCACGGGACATCATTACTACGCGTTTTTTCTGGCGGCACAGGCGCGCTTTGACGAAGCGCTGGTCGAAATAAAACACGCGCTGGCGCTCGATCCGCTTGCGCCCTACCTGAATACGGACGTGGGCTGGATGCATTATTTCGCGCGCCGTTACGACCAGACGCTGGCGTGCTGCCAACAGGCGCTCGACATCGCGCCCGATTTTGCGCTCGCGCACGCTTATCGCGGCCTGGCCTACGAACGGCTGGGCAGATATGACGAGGCCATCTCTGCCTTGCAAAATGCCGTGACGCTCGCGGGCGGCAGCGCCGATATGACGGCCTGGCTCGGCTATGTGTATGCGATGAGCGGCAGGCGCGCAGAAGCGCAACACGTCTTGCAGGAATTGCAGGCGCGCGCGGCGCAAGGGTTCGTGGCATTGCATAACACGGCGATGATTTACGCGGCATTGGGCGAACGCGATGAAGCTTTTGTGTGGCTGGAAGTCGCGTTTCAAAAACACGCGGGCTGGCTGTTTTGTTTGAAGGTGGATGCGCGGTTGGATGGGCTGCGCGCTGAGCCGCGTTTTGTTGATTTGGTGCGCCGCTTCGGGCTGTCTGAATGATGAGTAAACCAACGTCGGCGCTAGCGCAAGGTGTATTGGGAGCCGAAGATCAAAGCCACGAAAGCGCGCAAGCAGCGGCTGGCCGAAGCGTTGGAACGATTGGCCACTTTGATTGGCGCGGCGAACATTGAATGGCCTAAACAATCGAAACGATGAAGCTGCTGACTATGCATTGGCCCTTGAACGCAGTATGACTAACAGGCAACCAAAATTATCGAAACTGGGGAATGAATAATGAAAACATGGTTCTCGCTGACTGGTGTTACTTTTTTGACGCTGGCTGCGCTGTGCGCGCTGTTGCTGGCCTCGCCCACGGTGTACGGCCAGAACCTCGCCTGGCCGCAGTTCCGCGGGCCGGACTCGAATCCCGTGGGAGCGCATGCGCGGCTGGCCGAACGCTGGTCGAAAACTGAAAACG
>JAYUCP010000356.1:0-10533 GCA_043740245.1 Acidobacteriota bacterium
AACCGCCCCTCGGCCACGGCGAAATCCAAATGCGCGACGGTTTCAGAAACAGCCAGGAAGCGGTTGATGTCTTTGACGTGCGGGAACAACTGCTTCGACATTTCCCAAGCCGTGGTGCCGCTAGCCGGCACGAGGCTGATGACTTTGGTTTGGCGCTGTTGCGTGTGGCGCACGAGGCCGTGGAAATACTCTTCGTAATCGGTCACGTCGCCGCCGTGCGCCGTGCGAATCAAGGTCGGCGCAAGCGTGCGAAGACGCGCCAGCGAAACCAGATATTCACCCAGCGAGGCAAAGCGGCGTTCAGGCGCGAGCGGGTCGGCGTTGAGCACCGGATTGGGCGTGATGTTTTTGAGGATCGTGTCGCCCGCGATCAACAAGCGGTTGCTCTCGCGCAGCAGGCAGCAACTGCCGGGCGTGTGGCCGGGCGTATGCACGACACGCAACGCGCCGCTGGCAAAGCTGAATTCGTGTTCGTCGCGGTAGGCCACGACATCCGGCACGGCGTCGGCGAACTGATGAATCAATTCATAGCGCCCGGCGATGTGTTCCAACTCTTCCGCCGGAACGCCCGTACGGCGCAGCAACTCGCGGTTGACGCGCGTCTGACGATGTTCGCTGATGTTGTTGAACTCCCACTCGTGCACGTGCACGCGCGCGCCGGATTCTTTCTGTATTGTGCCCGCCAAGCCGCAATGATCTTCGTGCGTGTGGGTGAGGATGACGCGCTGAATGTCGGCGAGTTTGAAACCCAACGCGCGCAACTGTGCGCGCAAGGCGGCCAACGCTTCGGGCGTTTTCGGCCCGGTGTCAATCAGCGTGAGCGGATCGTCAACGACCAGGTAAATGTTGATGGGGCCGACAGGGAAGGGCGTGGGGATGGTGAGTTGTTCAATGCGCATGTTTGGCAGTGTTATTGGTTGTCCGGCTTTTCCGGCAGTTCGGGCGGCGGCAACCCGCGTTGCATGCGCAGGATGAGGTTTTCGATTTGCAGGCGGAAGTTCTCGCGGTCAGCTAATTGGCGCTGCTGCAAATGTTCGCGCTCGCGTGCGTGTTCTTCCTTCAAATGAGCGAGTTCGCGGGCATATTGTGTCTGTTGGTGCTGTAGTTCCAATTCCAGCCGCAACACACGCTCTGAGAGGCGGTAGATTTCCGCCAACGCTTCTCCCTCTGCCACATAGAGGCGTTCGAGTTTTTGGTCGTGACCTTTGACGCGGTTGGAAAGATCGAAAACGTCGCGCACCAGATTGATCAGATTCTTCCACATGGCTTTTCCAGATTGGTGCGAATGAGATCGAGATACTTTTGGTTGGTTGTACTGTGCTGTTCTATGCGCGCCATCGCGCGTTCGTGTTCTTCCTTGCCGTGCGCAAATTCTCTCCGCCACTGGTCCAGCAAGGCCTCCAACTCCGCGCGTTCCGCAGGGCTAATCGTCAAGGTGATTGAGTCATTCATTCTGCTTCCTCCTTGGTTCCGAAAACGCGGGCATACTAACAATCGCTGGTGCGCCGTTCAAGCAGCGTTCAATCCAGCCGCCAGCCCCACAGCGTGCGTTGCCGCGTGTAAACGCGCACCGAATTGTCCTGTTCACCGGTGACCAGTCGCCGCCCATCGGGCGCGAAGCCGACCGCCAACACAGGCAGGATGTGTTGCCCTACATCGCGCAGGTGTCGCCGTTGCATTACGTCCCACAGCGAAAGGGTCTCGTTGTCACTTGCTACCGCCAGCACCCGGCCATCCGGCGCGAAGGAAAACCCTTCCGTTCCTGACCCGGCCTTGCCTACGTTGTCAATCAGTTTGAGCGGTTCGACCTGCCACAACTGAATCACGCCACCGTTATCGCCTACTACCAGTGAACGGTTATCGCGCGAGAAGGTGACGGTGTTGAAATTGCCGCCCAAGCTCAACTCCTGACGCAGCCGCCATGTGCCAACCTCCCACAACGCGAGGTAAGCGGTTGTTCCCGCGCAAGCCAGCCAACGCCCGTCGGATGAAAAGGCCAAGCCGCGAATCGCAGGCGCAGGCTTGGTTTGCGGAGAGTATTCCACCACGGTGTGTCCAGCATTCGTGTCGTAAACGCCAAAGGTCGTCGCCACCCAACGCTTATCGGGCGAGAGCGCCGCAGTGTAGTTGAACAACGTATCGTCTTTACGAGGCAGCGCGAAGGAGCGCAATTGTGCGCCCGTTGCCGCGTCCCACACCTTCACGTTGTGGGAAAGGTCGCTGGTGACAGCCCATTGCCCGTCACGCGAGAACTCGGCGCTTTTCACCGGCGCGTTATGCCCGGTGAGAACCGCACGTTTGAGGCCGCTCGCCGCGTCCCAGATGAAAACGGAATTGTCTTCGCTGGCTGAGAGAACCGCTTGGCCGTCAGGTGAAAAGCTGGCGGCATAAACCGGGCCGCTATGCTCGGCCAAATTGGCGACCTGCGCTTTTTCCGCAATGTCCCAGATGATGATCGCGCCGTCGCCATGCGCAGAGATAATTTGCCGCGAGTCGCAGGTGAAGATCACATCATTCACGGTGTCTTTGGCGGTGAAACGTGCCAGTTTCTCGTGCGTGCGCGCCTCCCACAGAATGATGTTCTCGCTCGCCGATGCTACCAACCGTCCGTCGGGTGAATATGCTATCGCGTGCCCGTGGTCACGGTGCGCCAGCAAGCGGTTGAGCAAGCGCCGCTCGCCGGTTTTCCAAAACCGGCTGACATCCCAGAAGCTGACGAATCCGCCGGCATCTAAGCCAGCCAGTCGCGTGCCGTCGGGTGACAGCGCGCCCTCGCCGAACGGTTGCCCTGCGCCTTTCGCAACTTCACTCCCTGACGACAAATCAAAGGTTTGCCAGTCGCCGCCTAACTGCCAGCGGCTATCAGGGGAAAACAAAAAGCCGCTGTTGTAATTCAAGGCGGCAAGCTTGCGCCAAGTGCCAACTTCCCAAACGTTTCGCGTGTCTTTTTTGTCCGGGTCGCCGGGCCCGCCAAACAGCCGCCCGTTTGGCGTAAAGGCGATTGAAGAGACATGGTCACGTGGGCCGCCGGGCATCTCCGTTACTTTCGTCAACCGCTCGGCGTCCCAGATGACGGCGCGGCAGTCGTGGCCACTGCTCATCGTCGCAAACCACTTGCCGTCCGGGGAAAATGCAGCGGCGGCGATCACATCCTTGTGTTCGTTGAGCGTCGCCAGTCGCGCACGCCGCGCCAGGTCCCAAACGATCACCTGCTTATCGAAGCCCACCGAAACCAACTTTTTCCCATCGGGTGAAAGCACTACCTTCGTCACACGTCGTGCGTGTCCGTCGTGCATGACCCGTTCGCCCCATTGCTCGGTGACGGAAAACCAAGCCGCGAGCGCAAGCGTCACCAATCCTACCGGCAACGCCACACGCAAAGTCTTCCAACACGCGGTCAGCCAACTACGGCGCAATACAGCGCCTTCCGGCTCGCCGCGCTTGAGATCGGAATAGCGCCCAATCGCCCACAGCCGCGCAGGCGGAATGCGCGTCGTGGGGTCGTTGAGGTGGAGAATCGTAAACTGTGTGAGCAGCCGATTGGCGTTCCGCACTTTGAGTTGCGCGCCCACTTGCACGGGGTTATTGCCCGCCAGGTCATTTTTCAACTCTTCGAGGTCAGCGTGCAACTCGCCCCCTGTGGCGAAACGCTGCGCACGGTCTTTGCGCAAGGCCTTGACCAGGATGGCGCTGAGCGCGGCGGGCAAAGCGGGCAGGAATTCGCGCACATCGGGCGCTTCGGTCGCACTGAGTACCGCCGCCAGTTTGTCTTCCGCCGTCGCGCCAGGGAACGGCAACCGTCCGGTGAGCAATTCAAACAACACCACGCCCAGCGCGAAGATGTCGGTGCGCACATCAGGCTGGGCCTGCGCCTCGCCACGCGCCTGCTCCGGCGACAGATAGCCGGGCGTCCCCAACAGCGCAGCCGTCGTGGTCGGCGGCGCATTCGTCGCCCCGCCTACAGGCGGAATGGCTTCATCAATTTCAGCGGGGGAACCACTGCCGTCTGCAGGCGGGACGACAAACTCGCCACCCATTTTGGCAATCCCGAAATCAAGCACTTTGACGTGCCCGGCGGCCTGCCCAGTTTGGCGGATGACGTTGGCCGGTTTGATGTCGCGGTGAATGATGCCGACGGAATGCGCGGCGGCCAGCGCGGCAGCCATCTGCGCGCCGATGCGCACAACTTCGCGCCAATCCAGCGGGCCGCGTTTCAGCACCTCGCGCAAGGTTTCGCCTTCGATTAATTCCATCACGATTACTTGCCGCCCTTCGTGGCTGAGCAATTCAAAAAGTGTGACGATGTTGGGATGTTTGAGCGCCGAGATGGTGCGCGCCTCGCGCTCGAAGCGGCGCACACGCGCGGCCTCGGCAGCGAATTCTGCCGGCAAAACTTTGAGCGCCACGGTGCGCCCCAAGCGTTGGTCTACGGCGCGGTAAACTTCGCCCATCCCGCCGCGCCCGATTTCAGCTTCAATCAGGTAATGCCCAAGCTGGCGGCCAAGCAATTCGTTGGCCGGTCCATCCGCGACGTATTCCGCCGCGTGCTGTTGCAAGGCAGGCGTCTCGATGAATCCGGCAGCCTTTGGCAGAACTGCGAGCAAGGCCGCGACTTCGCCGTACAAGGCTTCATCCGCACTGCATTGCGCGCGTAACCATGCTGCGTGTTCGGCAGGCGGCAACTCATTGGCGCGCTCGAACAAGGCTTTGATACTGGCCCAACGTTCGGCAGTCATCGCTTGTCCTCCGCAACGCTGAGTTGCTGGTATAGCCACGTCTGCGCCGTCACCCAATCACGCTTTACCGTAGCCACGCTCACCCCCAAACACGCCGCAGTCTCTTCGATGATGAAGCCACCGAAATATTTCAACTCGACTAACCGGCTCAGGTATGGATCGAATTTCTCCAGGTCGCGCAGCGCATCATCCAGCCGCACCAGTTCCTCACGACGCGCCGCGCTGACATCCAGCGCCTCCTCCAATTCGACCTGCCGCGTTGCGCCTGCGCGTTTCTGGTAGCCGCGTTTGCGCGCCCAATCCACCAGCACGTGACGCATCACTTCAGCGACCAGCCCCAGAAACTCCTTGCGATTCCCGGCATGCACCTGACCCGGTTCAAGCAGGCGCAGCATGGCCTCGTTGATGAGCGCCGCCGTGGTTTGCAAGGTGTGATTCCCGCGTTCGTGGTTCAGGTAATGTCGCGCCAGCTTGCGCAATTCCGGATGCATGGCCGCGATGAAGCGGTCACGTGCCGCCAAGTCGCCTTGTTTCCAGGCAAGCAGCCAGCGCGTGATTTCGTGCGTGTCGGCGCCGTTGCGGTCGCCCTCGTGTGGAGTGCCTGGCCAGGTATTGCCGTGCATAGAAAACCCTCCGCGTTTGTTGGTTGACGTTGGCCGCTGGATTTTTTTTAGGGACCTGAGCCTCCGCAGCCGTTTTTCTCGCCCGTAGGGACAGAGGCCGTTTGTCTTTGGTTGAGTTGCCGTTCGTAAAGAGGGCTGCAATTTAGCATTGCTTGCGGCCTCCGGCAAATTCCGCCGCATACAAACAGTCATTGGATTCCGACAAGGTCAAAGATCGCTCCCGTGTGAGTGTTGCCGAGAAATCCGAACGGTAGACGCAGAGGTTGCGACTGTTTTAGTGCGTTTGCTTTACGCAATATCGAAACCAAGCTGAAAGGGGCGTTGGCTATGTCTCAACCGGGCGAAGCGGAAACAGAGGTGTCTCCGGCACCGAATGAAAAGCAAGGGATCGGCGGCTGGCTGTTGGTTTTATGCGTTGGCCTTACCATTCTCTCTCCGCTTGCCACTCTCTACAGCGTGGCCGCGAGTTGGCGGGCAGCCAGCCCGCTGTTTGAGAAGGTTCAAGGGCTTGAATCCATCCTCGTTATGAACACCGCCATGGATTTCATCCTTACCGCTTGGGCCTGCTACGTCGGTGTCCAACTGTGGCGCGTCAAGGAAGGTGCGGTGCAAGCGGTGCGAGGGTTCTTGACGGCGCTACCACTTTTGCGCGGCCTGATGTTTTTGTTTGTCCTGGCCAGCCCGGTTTACGGCTTTGGGTTTGCTGCATTCATCGCGCTGGTTCAGGCCCTGATTTTCGCGGCGATCTGGAAGTCGTATTTAACGAACTCCAAACGTGTCAAAGCCACGTTTGCCGCTGTTCCCACAGAACCGGCCTCGCTTCAAGCTGAGGCGCAATAACAAAGAGGGGTTTATGCTCAACACCTTGCCCGTTAGTATTTCTGACATTCGTTTGCCGTTGCTCGCGCTGTGCTTGCTGTTCATGAGCCCAGCGTGGGAACCCACTTTGCCAATGCTTGCTGCTCACACAAACAAGAGCAGCATTACCTTCATTAACAAATCGGGAGAGCCTGCCTTAGTCAAACTCGTCGGCCCATCGCGCCAGACCGTGGACGTCGCGAATGGCGGGAGCGAGACGGTGAATGTCTCAGGCGGTTCGTACCACATCCTGGTTCGTTATGGCTCGCCGGGGAAATATCGTTACTCGAAAGGCGACCCGTTTGACGTGCGGGAAACAGCCACTGGATACGAAAAAGTCACCATCACATTGCATACCGTGGCGGGCGGCAATTACGACTCAAGGCCGTCTTCACCGAGTGAATTTGAACGCGGCAATTAGCCTGTTAACGCATCATTCAGGAGGATCAAATGCTCATCTCAAAAAGACTGACCATGTTCGGCCAAGCATTCAACTTGCTCGCAACGCTCGTGATTATTTTGGCGGTTGGAGGAGGCGCTTTTGCGCAATCAAAGGATAGAAATAACCCAACCAAGTTAACCTCAAATGAAATCACTGGCTTCATTGAGGGAACGTCTGACGGTAAGACAGCCTTCTACTATTACTCATTTGTGGCTGGCTCAGGCGAAGTGGCAATTACGCTAGATGTGGAACCAATTCAAGGGGGGATTTTTGCTAATTACTCTATCTTTGATGAAGACGGTAACAAAGTTCTTGGTGGCGGCATCTATACCGCACCATCACTAGGTGACCAGAAAGAAGTAAAACGATTTGCGGCCTCTCGTAAAACCCCGCTGATTCTAAGGCTTGAACTTTCTGGTTCGAGCAGGGTTGATTCTGGGAAATTTCGCATGCGCCTCAGCGGCGCAGTTGAGCTGAACGGCGCGGCTGTTCTTACCTGCCTACCCAAACAAGGAACCTTGCGGCTCAAGCTCGCCGATGGCTCGGTCAAAGAAATTGACTTGAAGCAACTTGCTGAAGCTACCGTAGTCCCTAACCCTTAATCAATTTCTCTTCTATTCACCCTTCCCCCGCAAAGGAGCTTTTCTTATGTGTGTCTCACTGCGTTCGTTTTGCCTTGGTTGTTTGTGTTGTGTTTGCTGCGCACTGATGAGTTCGGCGCAAACGCCTACGCCACCTGAGTATTTGAAGACCTCGTTTGAACTCAACATCGGCGGCGCTTTGGTTGACAGCACTGGCGATCTGAACGGTATCTTCAAAAATGCGCCAATGGTCGGCGGGGCATTCGCCTACCGCTTCCATCGCAACATTCAAGTTGAAGGAGGTCTTGATGTAGCGTTCGGCGCAGCAAGGTTGAGCGGGTCAGGGCAGCTATCCGGCGGCGGCACGCTCAACACCACTGACCGTGAGTACTTTCTTTTGTTGGGAGGGCGTTGGGTAATGCCCTTCAAGCAGGAAAAATACCTGCTGACGGGAGGCGCTGGAGCAGCCATCGTCAATTACAACGAAGTGCCGGTTTCAGTGCCCGGCGTGCGCATCGTTTGTAGCGGTTGCAGCAGCCGCCAGGGTGCGGGTTATTACACGCTGATGGGATTCAAACGCATGATCAATCCGAACTTCGGTATCGGTGTAACGGTCAAAGCCATCATCAGCAAAACCGAAGGAGATTCTCTCAATACGCCGCTGGCACTCAAGTCGAACGATAAATGGGGGCTGGTTTCTTTAACGTTCAGTTTCCACCGTTAGCGAAATTTACCAGCGAACGGCAGTAATGCCGCAGCAAGCGGGTGCTGGTGTTTACCCGCGCCAGGCTGCGCGTCAAGCCAGCCCGTCGCCGGTCGCTTTTTGCGCGCAGTGTTGGCGCGTTAGCGGCGCTTGCGGTTCTTCTTGCGCGACTCTCTGGCAATCTTGCGCAGGTGTTTGGCTTTGGCGGCGTCCTTCTTATCGCGGCCCACCGGTACCAGCCCCGCGCCGCCCAGTGCCGATCGTTGCAAACTCGCACCCAGCAACTCCAGCATTGAAGGCGTAGTCGCGGGGCGCGCCAGATTGGCGTTGTAATGTTGCATAAACGCCGCGTTGCCTTCCTGCGTAGACATGTCGAAGCCGGCTTGCTGGCCCATGGCAAAAAAGGATTTCGCCACGCCGAAGCGCGACGAGTCGTTCATCCACGCGCGGAACTGCGCCGGTTTCAGCGCGCGCAGGCAGTCCAGCACTTCGTCCGCGTTCGGCAACTTGTATGCGCGCTGCAGGTATTCCCAAAAAGCAATCAGCTCCGGCAAAGCGTCATCGGCGTCTTCCGGCGCGCCCAGCGAAACTTTGCGGGGGAAGATTTCGGTGAGCAACTCATTCACGTGACCCGCGTCCATCCCGGTTAGCGTGGCGCCGGTGTAGTTGTAGCCATACTCCATCAAGCCGTGCGCCCAGAAACCCATGCCCGAATGTGTTTGCGCGAAGGCCTGGCCTTCGGGCGAGTTTTGGAAAAGCTCGAGCAGTTCGTCGTGGTAGGGATAGAAGACCTCTTCATCGAAGTCGTCCATCTCGTCGAGTTGGTGAATATCAAAGGCCATTGCAGTTTTCCTTCAATCATCTGAGAGTTTGAACACGCGTTGCGCATTGCGATAAAGAAACTTTGCCTGCACCGCTTCCGGCAAGCCAAGCTCCTGCACCTGCTGCACGCATTTCTCCAACGACAATTGCGGGAAGTTGGTGCCGAACAGTACCTTGTCCTGCCCGTATGTTTTCAGGTAATGCAGCAACTGCGGCGGATAGTAGCGCGGCAGGTAGGCCGAGGTGTCAATGAAGACGTTCTCGTGCTTCCACGCGACGCCAATCATTTCATCCGTCCAGGGGAAGCCGATGTGTCCGGCGACGATTTTCAGTTCGGGGAAGACGAGCGCGACTTCGTCCAGATAGGGCACGGGCCGTCCGGTTTCCGACGGCAGCAGCGGGCCGGTGTGGCCGACCTGGGTGCAAAAGGGAATGTCCAGCTCGATGCATTTGACGTAGAGCGGAAAGTAAAACTTGTCGTTCGGCGGACGCTGCCACAGCCAGGGCACGACGCGCAGCGCTTTGAAGCCCAACTCTTTGACCGCGCGTTCCAATTCGCGCACAGCTTCGACGGGCTTTTCCAGATTGACGGCGGCGACGCCTGAGAAGCGGTCAGGGAATTGCGCGACCATCTCGGCGACGACATCGTTGTGCGTGACCCATTGGCCGGGCCGATGCCAGGCCGACAGCATGAGCGTTTGAATGCCCGCGCGATCCATCGCTTCGACGATTTGGGCGGCGGTCAATTCGGTTTCGAGCAAGTGCGCCGAGCCGGATTGCTGAAACAGGCGGACGATTTCGGGCAGCTTGGCGGCGGCTTCGCGGCGGGCGGGTTGCGCCCAGGCGTCAATGATGGGCAGGTTGGGATTGACTGGCATAGCTTGAACCAGCGTAGGGGCAGACCTGCGTGTCTGCCCCGGTCGGCAAGACGTATTCGGGTGGGTTTGACGCCATCGGGGCAGACACGCAGGTCTGCCCCTACGCTGAACTAGAAAATATAGCCGCCCGCCGCGACGACCTTATCCGCCAGTCGTTCGCGAATGGCGGCGGTGTTGATCGGCTCCTGTTTGGTGAACCGTTTCAACGCGCCCAGCGCGATCCGCAACTCGTCGCCGTCAAAGATCGCGGCCAGCGCGTTCTTGGCGGAGACCTCGATGCGGGTGAGCGCGTCGTGCGTGTAAAGTTGCGTTGCGTCCAGTGCGGCTTGATGCTTGTCCGTGCCGTCGCGCCCGAGCAGCTTGGCGGTGCGGCCGATGGCGCTGTCAAGCAGGAAGGTTTCGATGATGACGTCGGCCGCCCAGCACAGGATCATTTGCTGTTCGCTCAGCGCCGCCTGGAATTTTTGCGCGGCGGAACCGATCAGCATCAGTGCGATTTTCTTGGCGTTGGCCGCAGACTTACGCTCTTTGGCGAGTGGCGCGTCGTCTTCGTCAGTATCGAATGAAGGGCCGGCCAGCAACTCTTCCTGCAACTTCATGGCGGCGGCGAACAGCGGCAGACCGCCTTTCATCGCGCGTTTGATGAGTTGGCCCGGAATCAGCAGGCGATTGATTTCGTTGGTGCCTTCGTAGATGCGGTTGACGCGGCAGTCACGATAGACGCCTTCCGCCGGGTAGTCTTCGGTGAAGCCGTTGCCGCCGTGAATCTGGACATTTTCGTCTGCGCAATAGAACAGAATCTCGGTGCCCGCGACTTTGATGATGGCGCATTCGATGGCGTATTCCTCGATGGCCTTCATGAATTCGGCGGGGTTCTTTTTGTCAATCGT
>JAYUCP010000357.1:0-1749 GCA_043740245.1 Acidobacteriota bacterium
ACAGAGGCGCAATGGGAATACGCCTGCCGCGCCGGCAGCAGCGGCGATTTCGCCGGGCAGGAATTCAAGGGAGAAGAGGAAGAACACGGACGGGAGAAAGAAGAACGCGAACGGGAGAAAGAAAAACGTCCGGCCAAGCCGAAAGTGAAATTCCCCGCGCCGCGCCGCGCGAACCCAAATGACACCATCCTGCAACCGCCCAAGTCGCCCGCTGAACTGGCGCGCGAAAAATACTTTGAATCGCCGGCCTATTACGAGCCCTTGCTCAAGCTCGGCTGGTTCGTCGTCAACGCGCAAAAGCGCACGCATCCCGGCGGCGAAAAGCAGCCCAATGCCTGGGGCCTTTACGATATGCACGGCAACGTCTGGGAATGGTGCGCCGACTGGTACGACGTGAATTACTATCGCACCGGCGCGGCCACCGATCCGCCCGGCGCGGCCAAAGGCGAATACCGCGTCAATCGCGGCGGCAGTTGGCAAATCCCCGCGCGTATGTGCCGCGCGACGATTCGCGGCTACGATCTGCCGGCGCTGCGCACCGCAGTGCTTGGCTTCCGGCTGTTGCGCCGGTCGAAATAACAATGCAAGCCGTGTCAGTAGCCCGACCGTGAGGGAGGGCTTGTTTGCGATGCCTGCCCTCCCTCACGGTCGGGCTACTGACACACCAACAGGAATCAAACTTTATGCTGAACTTACCACCCTTCAAAAACGAAACGTACCGCGACTTTTCCGACGAACGAAACGCGCAGGCCATGCTCAAAGGCCTTGAATCGGTCGAGGCGCAACTGGGCCGCACCTATCCGCTGGTCATCGGCGGCGCGCACGTCGAGACCGGCGACCTGCTCGCGTCGGTCAACCCGTCGCAATTCAACCAGGTCATCGGTCGCGTGCATCACGGCACCAAAGAACTGGCCGACCGCGCCCTCGCCGCCGCCTGGGAAGCCTTCAAAAGCTGGCAACACACGAGCGCCGAACACCGCGCCAACTTCCTCTTGCAAGCCGCCGCCCGCTTGCGCCAGCGCAAAGATGAATTCAATGCCTGGATGGTTTTGGAAGCCGGCAAATCGTGGCTCGAAGCCGAAGCCGACACCGGCGAGGCAATTGACTTCCTCGATTTTTACGCGCGCCAGGCGCTGCGTTACGACGCGCCGCAACCGCTGACGCCTTCGCCGCTGCCCGATGAAGCGAACGAGTTGAAATACATTCCGCTGGGCGCGGGCATCATCATCCCGCCCTGGAATTTCCCGCTGGCGATCATGGCCGGGATGACTGGCGCGGCCATCGTCACCGGCAACACCGTCGTGCTCAAACCCTCGGACGACACGCCCGTCATTGCGGCCAAATTCGTCGAATTGATGGAACAGATCGGCCTGCCGCCCGGCGTGATTAACTTCCTGCCCGCCGATGGCCCATCAGTCGGCGAATATCTAGTCACGCATCCGCAAACGCGCTTTATCTCGTTCACTGGTTCGATGGCTGTCGGCTTGCGCATCAATGAACTCGCGGCCAAAACGCAGCCCGGCCAACGCTGGATCAAGCGTGTCGTCGCCGAGATGGGTGGCAAAGACACCATCGTCGTGGACGAAACCGCCAACCTGGACGAAGCCGCGCAAGGCATCGTGGCGGCGGCCTTTGGCTTCTCTGGCCAGAAATGTTCGGCCTGTTCGCGCGCCGTGATCGTGGATTCGGTTTACGACCAAGTCGTCAACAAAGTCGCCGCGCTCGCCAGCCAACTCAAAGTCGGCCCGG